>JBEKMC010000050.1:0-23716 GCA_050008715.1 Acidimicrobiales bacterium
TCTCGCTGCCGCCAAACAAGCACGTCGGCTGTCCTCGACCACGCCACGCCGTCACGACACGGGGCTGGCCGTCAGCGCGCCGACTGCGAGCCGCGAAGGGATCGACCTCTGACGTGAGCGACCGATACGGAGAGGAAAGACGACGACGGCGTCAGCCAGTTGGACACGGTGACGCAGTGAACCAGGTTGCGCCTTCATTGCCCCACGGGATCGATCCGCCACCATTGCACCCCGTCGCGGGCGCGGCCATCACGCCGGCGGTCGTCAGCATCGAAGGGCTGATCGAGGCCGCCGTCGAGCGGGCGATCCGCCGCGGTCTCGGGCCCTACCTGCACCGTCTCAGCGCCTGCGAGCCGGCCGTCTACACCGTCGCCCAGAGCGCCGAGGTCCTGCAGGTCTCCGAGGACACAATCGGCCGGATGGTGCGGCGAGGAGTACTTCCACGGGTCCCGCACGTCGGCGGCAAGGTGCTCATCCCCAAGCGTGCGCTCCATCGTCTCATCGAGGGATCAGAGCTCGCTCACACCGCCCCGGCCGCCGAGGACGCCACGGCGGCGGAGGCCGGCGATCCCCGGAGCAGCCGGTCCATCAGGTCAGCCGCCTCGTGATCCGATCCGGGGATGTAGTGACGGTACGTGCCCAAGATGTTGGCTTCGGTGCAGCCGAGGCGCTCGGCCACGACTGAGATGGGGACGCCGGCCATGAGCATCTGGCTCGCCGCCGTGTGCCGGAGGTCATGGAGCCGCATGCGGGCGACGCCGGCCCGGGCGCTGTAGCGCAGCCAGGCGTGCGATGGCCACGGAAGGCTCCAGTGCGAGACGCCGTCGTCGGAGAAGACGAACGACTCTGGCCCGAAGGGCACTCCTATCTTCCTAGCGCGTTCCTCCGCCCGGACGGCGTGGGCGGCCAGCATCTGCTTGGTGTCCGGCCCGAGGGTGACCGGGTACGAGCGGTCCGCCTTCGTTCCCTTTTCGACCGTCCCACACTCGGCCTCGGCGATCGAGCGCGAGAAGGTGATGGTTGCCCGCTCGAGGTCGACGTCACCCCAGCGCAGGGCAACGAGCGTGCCGCGGCGGGCACCGACGGTCGCAGCCAGCTGGATGAACGTGGCGAACTCCGGAGTCGCGACATCCTGGACGGCGCGTACGTCGGTCATCGACGGGACGTCGAGCTGGCGGGACTTCACCCGGGGAGGGTCCGCCGCCAGCGCTGGATTGGCGCTCACCAATCGCTTTCTGACTGCCCAGTTGAACATCGTCCGGATCTGGCCGTGACAGCGAAGGATGACCGACGGTGACAGTCCGGTCTCCTGTTCGAGGCTCCGGTAGAGACGGTCGAGGTGCACGCCACTCACCTGCTCGGCATGCCAAGGGCCGATGACGGGAAGGATGTGGTGGCGAAAGTTGTCAGCCACCGTCTTGGCGGTTTTCGGAGACCAGCCGATCCAGTCCCCGCTTCGGGGATCCTGCCGAGGACGGTTTGCCTCCTGCCAGGCGGCGGCGATCTCGGCGACCGATGGGCCCCGACCAGGCGTGTCCCGAGCGTCGGGATAGCGTCCCGACTCGACGGCCGCAATCAGCTCGGCGAGGCGAGCATCGGCGAGCTTGGCTCCCGCTCTGTTGTTGGCGGCGGGGACGGTCTCGTAGATGGTGCGGCGCCGGCCCGTAAGCGGATCGAAGCCGTTGGCAACCGCCAACCGCCAAGCGCCTTCCTTGAACCGTTTGTGACCTCGCATGGTCCCACTATGTTGGCGGGATTGTTGGCGGAGGTCAAGCACCTCTGCGGAGGATTTCGTGAAAGACTATCTGAGCTGGACTTATATGAGCACCCCCAACGGGATTCGAACCCGTGCTACCACCTTGAAAGGGTGGCGTCCTAGGCCGCTAGACGATGGGGGCAACGGCCGGGGAAACACCGCCGGCAGGACCGGCCGAGGTTACCAGCGGCTGGGGATGCGTTTGATCGGCGCCGGCGGTGGATCGAACCTCACGTCGACAGCAGCCAGTCGCTGCCATCGGGGGCGTCGCGGACCTCGACCCCAAGATCGTCGAGTCGCTGGCGGATCCAGTCCGCCTCGTCGAACCGGCGGTCGCCCCGTGCCCTCCCGCGCAATTCGAGCATCGCCTCGACGAACGGGCCGATCACTTCACGTGGGTCGCGCACGCCCGCTTCACCGGCGTGGCCGAGCTCGACGACGAGCGAGCGCAGGCTTGCCCGCGCTCGGTCCATGGCATCGCCGAAGGGGATGTCGGTCGACCATTCAGTGATCTGAGCCTCGAGCTCCAACACCTCGGCGACGGCCCCCTGCATGTCCCGGCGGGCCAGCGCCCCAGCAAAACCACCCTCGCGCTCACGTACAAGGCCGATCAACGGAGAGTCCGTGAAGGCGGCCACCGGCTCCGTCACCGAGGTCGCATCATCCACCAGGTCGGCGCCGGCCGCAGTGTCGGCGAGATCGGCCACCGAACGAGCCGCGGGGCCAGACCCTCGGGCCAAGCCCGCTGCCACCTCGAGCAGGTCGTCGATCTTCACCGTCGCGCCGGCGGGGAAGGTTCGGGACCGCCCCGCTGCGCGCACCGTGACGACGCCGAGGCCCACGATCGTGCCGGTGCCTTTGTCCAGGTCGAAGGTGATGGCGGTGTGCTCGTCGACACCGAGCACGAACGCCTCCTCGGGGAGCTCCTGCTCGAGATAGGCAAGCCGCCGTTCGCCGAGGTAGCAGAACCGCGTGTCGTGCGTCCCGCCCTCGGCGTTGTTGTAGTGCGGGATGACAGCCGCCCGGATGCCCAACACCGACATGAGGTCGAGACCGGTCGCCCAGTACGGGTCCTCTCCGACCTTGTAGATCTCGTACACCGGCACGGTGCTCACGCCGAGGGTGAGCGCAGCGGCCGACGAGAAGGTGAGCCCGCCGCCGTGGGACAGCATCTCGCTCAAGAGCGACGGGACGACCGTCGAGGTCCACTTGCGCAGCGCGTATGTCGGGCTGCCAGGGCCGGTGAACACGTACCGGGCGCGCCGCACCGCCGACACGAGGCGCTCGGTGGCAAATACGTCGTCCTCGCCGGCCGACCAGATGGCGCCGGGCTGAGGGGCAGCCGACAGTCCCGCAACCTCGATCTCGGCCTGAAGGCTCTCCGCGAAGTAGCGGCGGATCCGATCGCAGAGCTCGCTTGCGTTCTCCTGGAACGCGAACGGCGTGTCGAGCAGCACCGCTGGGACCGGTGGCGGCCCGAGGCGCTCGAGCATCGCCCGGTGAACTTTGACCATGGTGGGCGCGGTCTCGCCGGATCCCATGATGGTGAGGAGCCGGGGAGACGATCCCGCAGCGGATCGCGTCGGATCAGTTGTCACAGCGGCCCCCCGTCGGCTCGCTCATGGCGCATCACCCGGCTGCGGCGTGCCGTCCCAGCGGAGACCGCCGAGCGGCTCGCCCCAGGGGTCCTCAGGAATCAGGTCGTCGGCACCCGGGACAGGAGGCGGCAACCAGCCGGAGAGGAAGTCGATGAGCTCGGTCTGAAGGCCGGAGAGGTAGTAGTAGTACAGCGCCTGCTGCGACATCCTGCCGCCCGCCGGCTCCGTGTCCTCCGTCACACCGAGAACCGTCCCGAGCACGAGGCGGATGTCGTTGAGCGCCGTCATCCAGTCCTGGATCTGTTCGGCGTCCAGGCTCTTCGCCGAGGCCGTCTCTGCCAGCGTCTGGAGTGCGTGGCGATGGTGTTCGAGGAGCGCCGGCCGCGCCGTGTCGATGTACTCGCGTTCTGCATCGTCGTCGCGTGTGAACGCAGGAGGAAACAGCCGCTTCAGCGACGGCGGCAGCGACACCGTGCCGTCGGTCGGGGGGAGCCCCACCTCGAGGTTCGCCAGGCTCGATTCGGCCGAGCCGCTCTCACCTGGTCCGCCGGCCGCGCTCGCCGGGAGGGCAGCGAGGACGCCGTCGATCTCTCGCGGGAGGCGTGCCAGCAGCGTGCGCTCGGACGCCGTCAACCGCAGGACGCAGCCTCCGGGCTGATCGCGGCTTGCGACGATGCGCTTCCTCACGTCCCGCTCCGCTCCATCGTGGCCCACAAGCCGTGCTGGTGGAGCCGGGTGACGTCCATCTCGGCACGGGCACGGGAGCCGCTCGACACGACCGCCCGGCCTTTGTAGTGCACATCCAGCATGAGCTTGTGCGCCTTCGACTTCGAGTAGCCGAACAGCTTCTGGAATACGAAGGTGACATAGGTCATCAGGTTGATCGGGTCGTTCCACACGATGACGAGCCAGGGGAGATCGACCTCGAGCGACTCTTCAGTGATGGGTCGGTCGATCTCGACCGGCGCAGTCGCAGGGCCGGGAGCCATGCTCGTCACGTAGCCCTCGCCACGACGGCCGCCGGCGACGCCGGCCCGAGGACGGCGCTCTTGATGTCGACGATTGACGGTTCACGGCGTGGGTGCTCGTGGAGCGACAGGTAGAAACCCACCGCCGCCACCCACAACACCGTCACCCCGAGGATGTGGAGCTCGACGACCCAGGGAGAGTCGTGAAGGAAGAACTGCACGTACCCGAGTGTGCCCTGAACGACGAGGAGTTCGAACACCCACCTCAGGTGGCGCTGCACCGCTGCGGTGATGCCGGCGCGGCGAAATGCGAAGAGGGACGCCAGCGCAAGCCCGATGAGGAAGATGGCCACGTCGCTGTGTGCTTCGGCGATGTCCTTGAAAGCGATCGGGATGCGATGAATCGGCTGGCCGACCGAGCCCGGCGCTCCGGCGTGCGGACCGGCGCCGGCTACGACGGTGCCGACGCAGCTCACGAGGCCGAGGCAGGCGACGAGGACGCGAGCAAGCCACCGCAAGTCGGACGGCACCAGCGGGGTGATCTCGGTTGCAACGTGGTCGGCGTCGACGCGGCTCTGGTGGTAGAAGACGACGGCGTCGGCGAGGATGACAATGGTCAACAGGAAATGGCAGGCGACCAGATACGGGTTCAGTTTGAAGAGCACGACGAGGCCGCCGAGCACGATCTGGAGGGCGACGCCGCCGACGAGGGCGCCGCCGAGCCAGCAGAGGTCGCGCCGTCTCGGCGAGCGTGCAAGCGCCACGGCGAGTCCAAGGAACGACACGATGGTGACGGCCACCGTGACGAGACGGTTCATGAACTCCACCATCGGGTGGAACGAGACGTTCGCGGTCAGCTGGTGCTGGTAGCACGACGGCCAGTCGGGGCATCCGAGGCCGGAACCGGTGAGACGGACGGCGCCTCCGGTGATCATCAGCAGGCCATAACAGACCACCGCGACAAGGGCCACGTTGGTGACGAGCCTCGGCGACGCCCACGAGAAGCGGGCGGCCCCACGCACAGGGGAGTCGGGCTTGGAAGGAGGTCGCACCTCGACCGATGGTACGCGAAGTCCGGCTCGTAACGAATTCGGCGCGCCTCGCCGGGCGGGTCCTAGGATGTCGCCGTGGCCCAAACTGTTCCGCTCCTGAGTGAAGGCCGCTCCCTCGGAATCCGGGTCAGGGGTTTCGTCGCTCTGACCAAGCCCCGGATCATCGAGCTACTGCTGGTCACGACGCTGCCGACGATGATCGTCGCACGGCGAGGGCTTCCTTCAGGCTGGCTCATCCTCGCGACGCTCGTCGGTGGGACGCTGTCGGCCGGCGGCGCCAACGCCACCAACATGTTCCTCGATCGCGACATCGACGCCATCATGAAGCGCACCAGTAAGCGGCCGCTCGTGACCGGAGCAGTCACACCAGCCGAATCGATCGTGTTCGCCATCGCTTTGCAGATCGTCGCGTTCGTGGTGCTGTGGCGTTTCGTGAACTTGATCTCCGCAGTGCTGGCGCTCTCGGCGGCGCTGTTCTACGTCTTCGTCTACACGATCGTGCTGAAGCGCCGATCTGTCCAGAACATCGTCATCGGCGGTGCGGCCGGCGCCGTGCCCGTGCTCATCGGTTGGACGGCGGTCACCGGGCGCCTCGCATGGGCGCCGATCGTGTTGTTCGCGCTCATCGTCATCTGGACCCCGTCACATTTCTGGGCGCTCGCCGTCAAGTACCGCGAGGACTATGCAGCGGCACATGTGCCGATGCTGCCGGCGGTTGCCTCATTCCAGCGGGTCGCCCGCGAGATCATCATCTATTCAGTTGCCCTCGTGGCGGTGTCCGTCGTCTTCGCCGTGGTCGCTCACATGGGCGTCGTCTTCTGGGTCGTCGACCTGCTGGCCGGCGGCCTCTATGTCGCCGACGCCGTGCGGCTCCGACGAGACGGGGGGACGGTCAAGTCCGCCATGAGGCTCTTCACGTACTCCATCACGTACGTGACGGTGATCTTCGCAGCGATGGCGGTCGACGTCTTCGTGCATGTCGGCTGAGGGCGGCACAGCCGTCGATCCTCCTTACGGACGCTGGGCAGATCCCTCGTTCCTGAGACGTGTGCAGTACGCGGATGCCGGCAACTTCAGTGCCCGCCAGTCGATCTACAGGTACCAGCAACCTCGCATCGGCTTGTACGACTGGGCGCTGGACCTCGCCGGGCTCGAGGGAGGCGAGCGCATCCTCGACGTCGGTTGCGGCAATGGCGGCTATCTGAAAGCGCTCCACCAGCGAGGTCATGGCGGCCTTACGGTCGGCGTGGACTTTTCGGCCGGCATGTTGCGCAGCGCCAGGTCGGCAACAGGCACAGACGGCCCGCAGCCCCTCGTCCAGGGCGACGCCGCCGCGCTTTGCTTCGCAACCGGCTCCGTCGACGTCGGGCTGGCGATGCACATGCTCTACCACGTGCCGGACCGCGGACGGGCTCTGGCCGAGCTCCGGCGAGTGGTCGCACCTGGTGGTGTGGCCCTCGTCGTACTGAACGGCCGCGGTCACACAGCCGAGGTCCGGTCGCTCATCCGCGAGTGGTTTGCGGTAACGGGCACCGGGCGCCGTGGGGAGCGTGGCGAAGGGCTCGACCTCGACGCCGGCGAGGAACTGGTGAGCCGCCACTTCGACTGCGAGCGCCACGAGGTCAGGTCACAGCTGGTGGTCCCCGAGGCGCAGCCCGTCGTCGACTACGTGCGAAGCCTCAGCGTGGTGGCCGCCGGCACCGCCGAGGAACCGTCCTTGCTGGAATACGTCCGGGAGAAGGTGACGGCGTCCATTGCGAGCGACGGAGCATTCCGGATCGCGACGGCGAGCGGTTGCCTCGTGTGCCGCTGAGCTGAAGATCGCCGGCTATTCCCAGCGGAACATGACGGCGGCGATCACAGGAGCCCCCACGGCCCAGACAGCCAACACGATCCACGCCTCTGCCGGCACGGCACCGGCGGTTCCGCCACCGCCGAGCGTCGCCTGCAATGCCCGCGAGAGGGCTGCGGCCGGCAACGCGCGGGCCACGACGGCGAAGCCGCCGAGCTTGGACACGGGAAAGACGATGCCGCCGATCAGCAGCAACACGAGGTAGACGCCGTTCGAAAGGGCGAGGTTGATCTCGGCCTTGAGCGCTCCTGCCATCGTGAGCCCGATGCCGGCGAAGGCGACCGTCGCTAGCAGCTCGGCGACGACCGCAAGCCCTGCCGAGGTATGGGGCCGCCAGCCGAGCCCGATCGCGATCGCCACGAGCACCACGACCTGGACGACTTCTACTGCGACGACCGAGACGATCTTCGCAGCGAGCAGCCGCGGCCGCCCGAGCGGGGTGGAGCCGAGGCGCTTCAACACGCCGTAGCTCCTCTCGAAACCCGTCGCGATCCCGAGGCTCACCATCGCCGTCGACATGACCGCCAGTGCGAGGACGCCTGGCGCGAGGAAGTCGATCGGATGTCGATCGCCGGTCGGCAGCACGTGGACCTCGGAGAAGAAGACGAGGAGGAAGGCGGGGATGCCGAGCGTGACGAGGAGGGTTTCTCCTCGCTGCAGTGTCATCGTGATCTCGGCGGCAACCTGCTCCCGCAACGCTCGCACGTCAATTCGCCCGATCCGGATCGCTCACGAGCCGCAGGAAGAGATCCTCCAGCCGCTCGTGGCCGGCACGGAGACTGCCCACGGTCAGATCGCGCTCCGCCATCCAGGCAGTGAGCGACGCCAGCAGCGCCGGCGTGAGGGCGCTCGTGACGAGGTAGTCGCCCGGCGGCCCTTCGCTCACGTCCGCGCCGATCGCCTGTGTGAGCCCGCCGGTGTCGATCCCGGCCGTCGCCGAGAACCGGACTTGGGCGGCGCCGGAGCCGATCTCGCCCGGCGCCCCCGCAGCTACCACCTGGCCCTTGTCGATGATCACGACGTGGTCGGCGAGCCGTTCCACCTCGTCGAGCTCGTGACTCGTCAGAACGACGCAGGTACCTTCGTCCCTGGCGGTGGCGATCACCTTGCGCACGGCCAGGCGGCCGGCGGGATCGACCCCGGAAGTGGGCTCGTCGAGGAAGACCACGCCGGGGCGGCCGATGAGCGCGAGAGCGAGCGCCACGCGCTGCTGCTCGCCCCCGGACAGGCGCTTGAACGGCGTCATCGCGACGCCGGAGAGGCCGAGCAGCCCGATCAGCTCGTGCCCGTCACGCGGCCGGTCGTAGTACGAGGCGAACAACCGCAGCGCTCGATCTGCGTTCATCATCGGGTACACGCCGGGTTGTTGCAGCATGACGCCGATTTGTCCGACGAGGACCCGATGGTCGTCCACCGGATCAAGGCCCAGAACCCTCACTCTGCCCGAGGCCGGCCGGCGGTAGCCCTCCAGCGTCTCGACGGTCGTCGTCTTGCCGGCGCCGTTCGGGCCAAGGATCGCGAGCACTTCGCCCGCTGCGGCGGAGAACGAGATCCCGTTCACCGCGGTGCGATCGCCGTAGCTGACGCACAAATCCAGCACCTCGACGGCCGGAGGCCGGCTCCCAGCCGCGGCCCCGGAGCCTCCTTCAGCCCCCATGCTCAGCGCCGTGGCGCCTCGAAGCGGTACCCGACTCCGCGGATAGTGGTGATGAGAACCGGATGGGCGGGGTCTGCCTCGATCCGAGAGCGCAGCCGCTTGATGTGGACGTCGAGCGTCTTCGTGTCCCCGACGTAGTCGAGTCCCCAGACTCGGTCGATGAGCGTGTCGCGGGTCACGACCCTGCCGGCGTTGGCGAGCAGGATCTCGAGGAGCTCGAACTCCTTCAGCGGCAATTTGACCTCGTCTCCTCGGACGATGCATTCGTGCCGCGAGACGTCGAGGTGAACGTCGCCGACTTCGAGGACCTCCTCGGCCTCTCGCCGAAGGGCTCGCCGTTCGGAGGCGGCTGCACGTGCACGTTCGGCCACGGGCGCAGGCACCGCCGGCGTCGTCACGGCTTCGGCAGCCGCCGGGGCGCCGCTAGGGGGGCCGGCGTCGGGGCGGGACGTGCGACCCGTCCCTGGGGTCGGCTTGGCGGCGCCGCGTCGCAGCACCGCTCGCATGCGGGAGACGAGCTCGCGCAGACGGTACGGCTTGGCGACATAGTCGTCGGCGCCAACCTCGAGGCCGACAACGGTGTCGAGCTCGGTCGACTTCGCCGTCACCATGATGATCGGCACGTCGGAGCGGGCGCGAATCGTCCGGCAGACGTCGATGCCCGACATGCGAGGCAGCATCACGTCGAGGAGCACGAGGTCGGTCGTCGCCGGGTCGAATCGTTCGAGCGCCTCGATCCCGTCTCGAGCGACGGTGATGGCGAAACCCTCCCGCTCGAGCCCGACGACGAGTGCGTCCACGAAGGACTCAGCGTCCTCGACGAGGAGGACTCGGGTCGGTGCTGCGCTGTCGATCGTCACGTGTCGCTCCTCGGCTGGAGAGGCAGCCTCAGGGTGAAGGTGGACCCCTCACCCTCTCGGGACTCCACCTGGACAGAGCCATGGTGGTTGGCCGCTACGTGGCGCACGATAGCCAGTCCGAGCCCGGTCCCGCCTGTCGAGCGGCTGCGACCCTGGTCGACGCGATAGAAGCGCTCGAAGACCCGCTCCAGGTCCCGCGCGGGTATCCCGATACCCCGGTCGGACACTTCGACGAGCACGTCTCCGCCATCCAGCCGGCCAGTGCAGCCGACGTCTGAATTCTCGTATGAGAATTTCACGGCGTTCTCGAGCAGGTTGTAGACGGCCGAGGTCAGTTGCCGGCGGTCACCGAGGACCGCCACCGGCGGGTCCGGTTCGTCGAGGACGACTTGGACATTGAGCTGCTCGGCCGCAGCCCTCACGCGTTCGGCCGCCTCCGCCATGACGAGGTTGACGAGCACCGGCTCGCGCGGTGGGGACTCCTCGTTCTCGATCCTCGACAGGTCGAGCAGGTCGTCGATGACGCGGCTGATCCGAAACGCCTCCGTGTGGATACGGTGCGCCAGTCGCTGAGCCACTTGCGGTTCGGTCTCGGCAAGGAGCGTCTCGGCGAGGAGCCCCACTGCACCCATGGGCGTCTTCAGCTCGTGACTGACGTTGGCGACGAAGTCGCGTCGTATTCCTTCGAGGCGCCGGCGCTCGGAGACGTCGTCGATCACGGCCATCACGCCGAGGACCCTGGTCCCGTTGTCGATGCTCTCGGTGCGAACGACGAGGGTGCGACGCGGTGGCCCGTACAGCTCGAGGACGCGCTCCTCCGAGGCGCCGATCGGTGTCGTCAGCAGCAGCTCCTCGACGGCATTGGCGGCGAGGGCGTCGCCGTGGCGCCCGCTCATCAACGCGAGCGCGCTCTGATTGGAGAACACCGTCTCGCCGTGCTCGTCGCGGATCAGCACGGCTTGGGGGAGGGCGTCGAGTGCTCGGCGGATGCGGATCGTCTCCGAGCTCGCTTCGTGCACCGCTTCGACGGCGCTGTCGGTGGCGCGTTCCAGCAGGGCGATGCTCTCCTCGACCGTCTTCGGGTCGCGTGCCGGGGCGTCGGCGCCGAGCCGCGAGGCGAGTGCGCCGATGCGCTGGCGTATGCCACGCCCGCCCCGACGGTCGCCGATGCTGAACGCCACGGCGATGGCCACGACCACGACGCCGGCCGCAATTGCGAGCTCGGGCACGGTCACGTGCAGGACGGTCGCCACGACTCCAGCTTGGCAGCCCGCTTCGGGTTCTCGGTTTATCGAGAACCTAAGAAATCACTTGAAACAATTGGACATCCATCAGTATCATCTGAAGCAGTCTTGGTCGATCCGGCCCGTTCTGAGTCCCCGCGCTGTCGCAGCGCCCCGACGGGAGGTCGATCGTGTCACCGCTCATCCATCAGTGGCTGCTGTCGGCCAGCAGCCAGATCATTCCGTTCCACCCGAACGACAGCGGGCTTCCGGGCGCGAGCTCCATCTTGAGCCTGAGCAACGCCATCGGATGGTGGGCGCTCGTAGCCTCCTTGGTCGGCCTCGTGCTCGGGGCGGCCGCCTGGGCCATCGGCAGTCACTCGAACAATTACCAGTACTCGAGCGCTGGCAGACGCGCCGTGATCGTCTCGGCGATGGCGGCCCTCGTCATCGGCGCAGCTCCGTCCGTCATCACCTTTCTCTATGGCAAGGGGCAGGCCTTCTGAACACATTGACCGCCGCCCGGGTGGCCAGCAGCCGGGCTGTGATGGCGGCCACGCTGGCCGGCGGCCATTCGTCGCCCGCGCGAAGGGCCGTGCCCGCCGGCCTGCTACCCAGCCCGTCCTCGTTGTTGAAGCAGCTGGCGGCGGATCTGATCGCGGGCTTCTTCCGGACCATGACTCACTGGGTGGCTTCGGGAACGATCTGGCTGCTGACCGAGGCGTGGCACTTCATGTCGGTCACGACGGAGCCAGTCCTCACCGGAACGGCCTTCGCCGCTGAGTTTCACGTGATGATCCTCATCGGGCTCGGCACGGTCGCGCCGCTCCTCGGGCTCGCCGTCATCCAGGCCATTGCGCGGCAGGACGCCAGCGGTCTGTTGCGGACGATGCTGCTGCGCCTGCCGATGGCACTGTTGCTCACCGGTGTCGTCGTCGAGCTCGTCTCGGTCGGGCTCCGCTTCACCGACCAGGCGAGCGTGGCGTTGCTCACCACTGGCGGCGACCCGGCGGCTCGAGCCTTCGCCCGTATCGAGGCGGCGCTCGGCCCGGCCTCGCCCGGTGGCTTCGGGTTCGGCGAGTTGCTGCTCATCCTCGTCGTGGCGATCGTGGGCTTCGTGCTGTGGGTAGAGCTGGCGGTGCGGTCGGCGGCCGTTGCCGTGGCCACCTTGTTTCTCCCGCTCGCGCTCGCGGGCCTCGTCTGGCCTGCCACCTCGCACTGGGCGCGCCGGCTCGGCGAGACGCTCGCCGGCCTCGTGCTCATGAAGCTCGTCATGGCTGCCGTGCTCGCGCTCGCCGGTGGGGCGCTCGCGGCCGGCGCGGGTGGTATCTCCAGCATCGTCGAGGGCCTCGCGCTCCTCGCGCTGGCGACCCTCTCCCCCTTCGTCCTCTTCCGTCTGATCCCGATCGTCGAGAGCGGAGCAGTGGCCCACCTCGAAGGGGCTCGGCCGGCGCAGATGCTCAAGTCCCAGGCCTGGTCGTTCGGCACCGGCCAGGGGTCGCGGGCGGCACCCTCCGGCTCGGGCGCCGGGTCGGCATTGGACGCCGCCGTCAAGCGCCTTCCCGTGGCGGGAGCCAGCTTGACCGGCGGCGGCACGTCCGGGCCCGCCGGCGCAGGGGCCAGCTCGTCCGGCGCCCGTGCGCCCGCCGGCGGCGGCACGTCCGCCGCTGCGTCCGGCTCCACAACGCCGAGTGCAGGCGCCCCGTCGGGCGTAGGGGGTACCCGCGCCGGCCAGGCGGCGGACAGCGCCGGCCAGGCCGGGGACAGGGTCTGGGCGCCGATTGGCGAGGCCGGCTGGTCGCGACGCATCGCGCGCCACACTTCGAAAGGCACTGATGACAGCTCCCGAGACTGAGCCCGCTCGCTATCGCCTCGGGCCGCGCAGCACGCGTGGCCTCATCGCCGGCTGGCGGACCGGCCAGATCGCCTGCGTCGGCATCGGCCTCTTGCTGGCGGTCGGCTTCCTCCGTGCCGTCGGTGGCGGTGCGGGTGCGTTTCTCGGCCTCGTCGCCGTCGGCGGCGGGGTGGCCGTCGCCACGTGGCCGCTCGGCGGCCGTACGCCCGAGCAATGGGTACCGACCGTGGCGAGCTTCGGCCTGCGTGCGGTCGCCGACGCCACGTACAAGCCATGGCGTTCGTCCTCTCGACGTGGTCAGGGTGCTTTCGGGGGGCTTGTGCTCGCGCAGCTGGCCGAGCCCGGCGAATGGGAACCTGCGTGGCGAGAGGGCCTCGAGGCGGTCTCGGCCCAGATGCGGGCAGGGCGAAGGCGTGACGGCCCCGCCCACTCGCCGCCGCTGTCGACGGGAATCGGCGTCGTCAGCGACTCGATGATGCAGACTCGGACGGCTGTGGTGCCCGTGGGTGGCACCGGATTTGCTCTCCTCAGCGACGCCGATCGCGTCGAGCGGATCGCAGCCTGGTCTGGTGCGCTGGCGGCGCTGGCCCGGGACACCGCCGGACTGCATCGACTGCAGTGGCTGTCGAGCACGTACCCGAGTTGGCTCGACCGGGCGCTGCCGAGCGGCGACGTCGGCTCGTCCGGAAAGCACTACGCCCGGCTCCTGCAGGAATCCTCGCGGAACCTGTGGACCCACGAGGTGTACGTGGCGGTCAGCGTTCGTTGCCATCGCTCAGCTCGCCGCGCCGAAGCCCCGGACGAGGCGCTGCGCGAGCAACTCTCGATGCTCGCCGAGCGGCTGCGCGGCGCCGGCCTGGTGCCCGGCGCGCCCCTGTCTCCGCTGGCGCTCGCTTCGATCATCCGGCGCGGCTTTGAGATGACACCGCCGACGACCGAGATGGCGTGGCCCTGGCCGGTCGGCGTTGAGAGCAGCTGGCGGCGCCTTCGGACCGATGCCACTTGGCACACCACGTATTGGGTGGCGGAGTGGCCTCGCGGCGATGTCGGTGCGGGTTTCTTGTTGCCGATGCTGCTGGAGCCGGGACTGAGGCGGGTGGTGTCGGTGACGATGGCTCCCATTGCCGCCGTGCGGGCAGTCAGGCGGGCTGAGCGCGAGCGCACGGAAGGGACGGTCGACGCCGAGATGCGCGGCCGCCATGGTTTTGCACTCACTGCCAGAGCCGTTCGCGAGCAGCAGAGCCGCCAGCAAAGGGAGAGCGAGCTTGCCGAAGGGCATGCCGGCTACCAGTTCTCGGGATACGTCACCGTGACCGAGGCCGACCAGGAGGAACTGGAGCGTGTGTGCGGCCGGCTGGAGCAGTCGGCAGCGCTCGCCCAGTTGGAACTGCGCCGGCTCTATGGCGCTCAAGTGGACGGTTACTGCTGCACGCTGCCGACGGGGCGGGGGTGCCGGTGAGGTCCACGCGCGTGCCGTCCCACGAAGCCACGACTGCGCAGCTCGGCGCTGCTTACCCCTTCGCGGCGTCCCGGCCACTCGGGGTTCGCCACGTGCTCGTCGGCCGGGATCTCGCCGGCGGTCCCTTCCTCCATGATCCGTTCGGCCTGTACGCCGACGGCATCCTGACGAACCCGAACATGACGATCCTTGGGCAGATCGGCCGAGGGAAGAGCGCGCTCGTGAAGACCTATCTCTATCGGCAGGCAGCCTTCGGGCGGCAGATCGCCGTGCTCGATCCCAAAGGCGAGTACGGGAGCCTCGCGCGGGCGCTCGGGGCCGAGCCGATCACGCTCTCGCCGACCGGGGGCGTCCGGATCAACCCGCTCGACGACCGCGGCTTCTCCGATGGGGTCGAGGCGGGGATCCGGCACCGGCGGCTCGTCCTCCTCGGTGCGCTCGCCGAGGCCACCTTGCACCGGCGGCTCACACCCCGCGAGCACCTTGCCCTCGAAGTCGGTCTCGACCAGGCGGTAGCCGCCTCGCCTGTGCCCACCCTCGGCGCGGTCGTGGACGCCGTCCTCCATCCCCGCCCTGATATCGGCTCGCGAGTCGGTATGACGGCGTCGGAGATTCTGGAGGACGGGCGGGACGTGGGCCTCGAGCTGCGCCGTCTCGTCCGGGGTGATCTCGCCGGGATGTTCGACGGTGAGACGAGCCCGGCGCTGCTATCCGGGCGGCGCCGCAGGTCCGGCCCCACCGCCGTCACGGACTCCGTCGAGCGTGTCCCGCCGCTCGTCGTCGACCTCTCCGACGTCTACGACTCAGAAGCGCTGCCGGCGCTCATGGTCTGTGCGGCAGCGTGGTTGCAGGCGATGACGGGCACTGAGAGCCTGCAGACGCTGCTCGTCGTCGACGAAGCGTGGGCGGTGTTGAGTGATGTGGCAGTCGGCCGGTTTCTCCGATCGTCCTGGAAGCTGGCGCGGGCGCGCGGCGTCGCCAACATCGCCGTCTGCCACCGGGCGAGCGACCTGAGCGCCAGCGGGGCCGCCGGCAGCGAGGAAGCCCGCCTCGCCGAAGGGCTTCTTGCCGATTCCGAGACGGTCGTCTGTTACGCCCAGCCCGCTTCGGAGCTCTCGAGCCTCGCGGCATTGCTCGGGTGCCCGCCGGCGGCGCTCTCCGTCCTGCCCACCCTTCCACGAGGCGTCGCCCTCTGGCGGGTTGCGGGTCAGTCGTATCTCGTCGAGCACCTAGTGGCGAGTCACGAGCGAGAGATCGTCGACACAGACGCACGTCTTCGCAATGCCGCCGGTTCCTGATCGGCGCCGTCGCCCGAGCCAGCGTGCGGGCAACGCGACTGGTGCTGGCGGCCGTGCGGGACGTCCTCCGCGACGACAGAGCCGGACCAGCGGGCGGGGCAAGGCCGGCCGGCGCCCTCAGCCTGCCGGACTGCTGCCGGACCTGCTTGTCGGCCTCGCCGTTGCGTTCGTCGTCGTCGGGTCAAGCCTGCGCCGGCTCGTGGCCGACATCGATAACCACAGCCGAGCTCTTGTCACGGGAGCGGTCATCGTCGCTGCGACAGGACTGCTCGTCGGAGTCATCGCCGTGTTGGTCCGTCGCCGAGCAAGGCAGCTCAACGGTCCTGGCGACCGTGTCGGGCTCATGGATGGCTGGCGCTCGCGGCATGGTGGCCGGCGGGCGCCGCTGGACGAAGCCGGATGGGCGGCCAGCCGCGACCTGCGTGCGCTCGAGGTCACTCGGCCACCGGGCAATCGCATCGTCCTCGGTACGCACGGGCGGCGCATGCTCGCGGCCGAGGCAGGCCAGTCCGTCCTCCTCGTCGGACCGTCGCAATCCGGCAAGACGAGCGGGCTCGCCATTCCCGCCATTCGAGAGTGGGACGGCGCCGTCGTGGCGACGAGCGTGAAGTCGGACCTCGTGCGCGAGACGATCGAGCAGCGCCGTGCCCGCGGACCGGTCCAGTTGTACGACCCGACCGGCGCAACGGGCCTGCCAGCGTGCGGGTGGTCGCCGCTGAGCTCGGCGGGAACGTGGGCGGGGGCGAAGCGGCTCGCATCCGCGCTCTGCTCGGTGGCGCGTGCGGACGGTGGCATGGAGGACGCCGGTTTCTGGTACGCCTCTGCGGAGAAGCTCTTGGCCCCATTGCTGCTGGCGGCCGCCTCGGCCGGCGCCGGCATGAGTGACGTCGTGCGATGGATCGACGACGAAGAGCTGCACGAGCCGCTTCTCGCCCTCGAGCTCGTCGGTGTGCCGGATGCTCTACGCGCCGCCCGCACGAGCTTCGGCCGCGAGGAGCGGCAGCGCAGCTCGGTGTTCGCCACGGCCGAGACGATCGTCGCCGGCTTCGCGGATCCGGCGGTGGCGGCCGCCAGCTCGGGGCCGGGCGTCGACGCAGCCGGCCTCGCCGACGGATCCTCACGCACCCTGTACTGCTGCGCTCCGGCCCGCGAGCAGGAGCGTCTCAGGCCGGTGTTCGTGGCGCTCTTGCGGCAGGTGCTCGACGGCGCCTTCGAGCGGTCGGGGCGACTCGGCCGGCCGCTCGACCCCCCGTTGCTGGTCGTGCTCGACGAAGCTGCCAATATCGCGCCACTCGCCGACCTCGACACGATCGTGTCCACGGCGGCCGGGCACGGAATTCAGCTCGTCACCGTCTGGCAGGATTTCGCCCAGATCGAGGCGCGTTACGGCAGGCGTTGGCCGACGATCGTCAACAACCACCGTGCGAAGGTGCTGTGCCCGGGTAGCGCCGACCCGCTCACGCTCGACCATATGAGCGCCCTCATCGGCGACGACGAGCGCGCCGAGCGCTCGACCACCTTCGGGGACGACGGTCGTTGGAGCAGCACCGAGGCCGCGTCCGTTCGTCGAGTGGCACCGAGCGCCGCCCTGCGCAGGCTGTCGGCCGGCGAGGCCGTCGTCGTCTACGGCGCCCTCCCGCCGGCCCGTGTCCGCATGCGCCCGTTCTACGACACCCCCGGCCGCCGCCTGCCGGCGCCGGCGAGAATGGCTGGTGGTTAGCGCACCCCCCTGGCGGAAACCGCCGGTCATTCCTCTCGCAGAGCCGGCCACCTAGCCTGAACAGTAGGTTCTCGGTCGTGAACGACCCCGGTCTGTACGCGACGATCTTTCGCCGGCGTGACGTGCGCGGGCAGTTCAGCAGCGAGGCACTCGACGATGCCACCCTTGTCAAGGTGCTCTCTGCCGCGCATGCCGCCCCGAGCGTGGGGCTCACGCAGCCGTGGGACTTTGTCGTGGTGACCGACGAGGCGACGCGCCGGCGCTTCCGAGCCCATGTTCTCGAGGAGCGACAGGAGTTCGCTGAATCGCTGCCGGACGAGCGCGCCGAGCGATTCGCCGGCATCAAGATCGAAGGCATCCTCGAAGCCGCCTGCGGCGTCGTCGTCACGTACGACCCTGCTCGCGGGGCTCCCGACGTGCTCGGCCGGCACGCCATCGCTGACGCCGGCCTCTACTCAGTGTGCCTAGCGATCGAGAATCTCTGGTTGGCGGCGACGGCCGAGGGCCTGGGGGTCGGGTGGGTGTCGTTCTATCGCGAAGCGTGGCTCGCCGAGCTGCTCGCCATCCCTCCGGGCATCCGGCCGGTCGCGTGGCTCTGCGTGGGGCCGGTGACCCACCTCGAAGACGCCCCCGACCTCGAGCGAGCCGGCTGGCGAGCGCGGCTCGATCTCGACTCCGTGTGCCACCGTGACCGGTGGGGCAGCGCGGCTGGCGAGGAGAGCGCCTGAGTCAGGCGCCGGCTGCCGGCGCCCGGACGTCGAGCCGGATGGGCACGCGTCGGGTCAGGTTGACGGCATGGTCGCCGAGCCGTTCGTAGAAACGCCCGAGGAGCGCCAGCTCGATGGCGACCGCGACCGGCACGGATCCCTCGGTGATCTCGGCGATGAACTGGACGTGAAGGTCGTCCATCTCGTCGTCGAGCAGGTCGATGCGCTCCGAGCTGGCGAGCCGTTCGGCGTAGGAATCGGCGGCCATTCGCCACATGGCGCAGGCGACCTCGCCCATGTGCTCGAGGTAACCCCGCATGCGCGCAGGTATCTCCGCAGGTAGGTTGCGCGTGGCGCGCTGAGCCACGTGCTCAGCGAGGTCGCCGCTGCGCTCGAGCTCGGGGACCATCGAGAGTACTGACAGCAGCCAGGTCGTCTCGGCGGGCCCGATGCCGCCGGCGACAACACGGTCTCGAACGAGGTCCTGCAGCTCGACGTAGAGCTTGTCGAGGGCAACGTCGTTGGCGACCAGCGCCCGGGCCTGCTCCCGATCGCCCGTCAGGAGGGCGTGCGTCGCTCCTGCCACTGCCTCCTCCACGATGGCGAACATCTGGATCATCCGGCGGTGGATTTGCGCGATGGCGTCAGGCGATTCGCTCGTGTGGCTCGACTGGCTCATGAGACGCACCGCCGGCGCCAAGGAACCCGGACCCACGACGCCCGATCCCTGCGTGGCTGAGCCCTGCCCCGAGGCGCTCCGTTGCCCAGCCACCAGCCGCCCCGAGCCCAGCGACCCCGATGCCAGCGGCCCCGAGCCCAGCGGCCCCGATGCCTGGAGTTCCGAGTCAAGGGACGCCGAGACCTGGGTGTCCGGGCGGCCGGCGCCGCGCTCGGCTGCGGCATCGCCATTGGCATCGGGCTGATTGCCGGCGTTACTCGGCTCAGGCTCTCGCCCGTTCGAACCGAAGACACGTCGCACGGAGCCAGGGTAGTGCTCCTGTCCACGAATTTGTCTGGACGTTTCGGCGAATTCCAGGTGAACTCGACAAGATTTGGGTGGTACCGCGTCGTTCCGCTCCCGTCGAGGCCGGTGAACCCAACGAAGCTCGGGTCCTCGACGCGCTGGCCCCGCCCTGTGGGGTGATCGAGGACGAGGACGACCCGGTCTCGCATACCAAGAGAAGCGTCGCCGTGCACATCTACGAGGAGCTGGTCCAGCACCTCGGTCAGATGGAGATTACGCGTGACGTCATCGTCGCCCGCTCCTGAGGCGCCCGAGAGCTCAGAACGCCGCGAGGTCCCGGGCAGCCGCTTCGATGTCTTCGACCTGCGGCAGTATGGCGTGCTCGAGCGTCGGCTCATAGGCGACGAATGTGTCGGTGGCACCGACGCGGCGGATAGGCCCGTCGAGATCGTCATAGCAGTGCTCGCCGGCCCAGGCGGCCACTTCCCCGCCGAAACCCCCCGTCAGGATGTCCTCGTGCACGACGAGGAGCTTGGACGTGCGGGCGATGGTGTCGGCAACAGCTTCCCGGTCCCACGGCATGATCGTGCGGAGGTCGATCACCTCGACGGAGGTGCCTTCGGCGGCGAGGCGCTCGGCGGCGTCGAGTGACTTCTGCACAGTGGCGCCCCATGTGACGATCGAGAGGTCGCGGCCCTCGCGCACACGTGCCGCTTTGCCGGGCGGAAGCACGTAACCGGCCTCGGGGTAGGGATCCCTCGCGTACTTCTGGCGCAGGAGGTGCTTGTGCTCGAGGAAGAGCACCGGGTCCTCGCAGCGAAACGCCGCCCGCAGCAACCCGACCGCATCGCGGGCCCGGGACGGGAACATGATGATGAGACCGGGGATGTGGGCGAAGATGGACTCGCCACTCTGGGAGTGCCACAGGGATCCGCCGCGCACGTACCCGCCGATGGCGGAGCGAATGACGAGCGGGACGGTGAAGTCGCCCTGCGAGCGCCACCGAGCGGTGGCGGCCTCCGCCCGGATCTGGTGCATGGCAGGCCAGATGTAGTCGAAGAATTGGATCTCGGCGCAGGGTCGCAGGCCTCGGATCGCCTGGCCGATTCCACGGCCGACGATGTTCGCCTCGGCGAGCGGGGTGTTGTAGCAACGGGCGATGCCGAAGGTCTTCTGTAGGCCATGGGTCGTGCCGAACACGCCCCCCTTGCCTTCGACGAGTGACAGGACTTCCTCCGCAGCGTCGGCGACGTCCTCTCCGAAGACCCGGATCCGCTCGTCGGCGCCCATGAGCTCGGTCAGCGCCAAGCGGATGGCATCGCCCATGCCCACGGCTTCACCTCGGATGGCGTGGCCGCTCATCGGATCGGACGGATGGATGGCCGGCTGTGCCGCCGCCGGCTGGTCCGTACCGGCTTCGCCCGCACGCGGTTGCTCCGGGTCGGGAAAGTGCGGCAGCCGGATGACACCGTGGGTCACCGTTGCCGGATCGGGCCGGGCGCAGGCGAGCGCTTCGCGTGCCATCTCGGCGACATGGCTCTTGGCCTCTTCGCGGATGTGCTCGGCCATTTCGCTCGTGAGCACACCGCCTCGGATGAGCTGGTGTTCGAAACGCAGGATGGGGTCGTGACTCGCCTCGTCCAGCAGCTCCTCTGCGGACCGGTACTTTGCCTGGGTGTCCTGTGACGAATGCGAGTAGGGGCGCGTGACGGTGGCGTGGATCAGCCCGGGACCTTCGGCTGCCCGGACGCGGGCGATGGCGTCGGCGCCCTTCTGACGGCTGGCGAAGTAGTCGGTGCCGTCGACCTTCGTGATCGCCAAACCCCGGAAGCCTCGGACCAGCTCCGAGATCGGCGCCGGCGCCTGGTCCGCGGCTCGAACGGAGATTGCGTACCCGTTGTCGGCGACGACGAAGAGCACTGGCAGATGCAGGCGACAGGCGGTGTTGAGGCTCTCCCAGAATTCGCCTTCGGACGTTGCCCCCTCGCCGAGCGAGACGTAGGTGATCTCGTCACCGAAGGCTGTGCAACCCTGCAGGTTGCGGGGGGCGATGTATCGGGCGGCCTCGGCGCTCCCGACGGCGGGCAGGCACTGGCTCCCCGTTGGGCTCGTCTGCGACACGATGTTCAAGCGCTTCGATCCCCAGTGGGACGGCATCTGGCGGCCACCGGAGCTCGGGTCCTCCGCCGAGCCCACTGCTTGCAACAGGATGTCGCGGGGCGTCACCCCGAGAGCGAGGCAAAGGGCTTGGTCGCGGTAGTACGGGAAGAACCAGTCGTAACCGGGCCGCAGGGAGCGGGCGAGGGCCAACAACAGCATCTCGTGGCCGGCTCCGGAGATCTGGAAGAACACCCGGGACTGCTTCTGCAGCATGATCTCCCGGTCGTCGAGCGCACGCGAGGTGCAGGCGAGCCGGTAGTCGTCGATCAGCTGGGACCGCTCGTAGCCGCGGTATTCGGCGGCGATCGTCGTCGCGACCGCATTGCCGTTGGAGCTCGGTGCCAGTGCAGCAGTGATGGCCGCTTCAACGTCTTCTACCTCACCGAGGTCGTCTTCCCGACGCTGGCCGCCTTTCTTCACTCTGGTCACTCCCAGCTCCTTTGACGAGGGGTCACGTGTTCCCTCTCGTGCCGAGGCTTCCCGACTACGCCGGCCGAGCCGGCGATCGACACGACCATTTCCACATTAGAGCCTCGGTGTCTCGCGCCTACGACGCTGCCTTGCGTACGCCGAATGGGCTGGGGTGGGCCTCCGGCGCCCGCAGGTGAATGCCTAGACTGACATATCAGTCAACAACCTCGGCCGCTCAGCAGCGCTCCGCCCTACCCGCCCGACGAGAAAGCCGCCCGTATGCAAACACGACTCACAACCCTGCTCGGGATCGAGCACCCGGTCATGCTCGCCGGCATGGGCGGCGTCTCCTACGCACCGCTCGTGGCAGCAGTGTCGGAGGCCGGCGGCTTCGGGACGCTGGGCGCATCGACGATGGGTCGTGACGGGATGATCGCCGAGATGCGCGAGGTCCGAAAGCTCACCGGCAGGGGTTTCGGCGTGGATCTTCTGACGGCGATGCCGGGCGACCTCGAACACCAGGTGCAGACGCTCATCGAGGAAGGCGCCAGCGTGTTCGTAGCCGCCCTCGGCGTGCCGACGACGGTGGTGGACATGTGCCACGATGCCGACGTCCTCGTCGTCAACATGTGCGGCAAGGTGGAACACGCCCGACGCGCGCTCGACGCCGGTTGCGACCTCGTCGTCGCCCAGGGGACCGAAGCCGGCGGCCACACGGGCACGGTGGCCACGATGCCGCTCGTGCCGCAGGTCGTCGACGCTGTCGGCGAGCACATCCCCGTCGTGGCCGCGGGCGGCATCTTCGACGGGCGGGGGCTCGCCGCTGCGCTCGCCCTCGGTGCCGACGGAGTCTGGGTCGGGACGCGCTTCATCGCCACGCCGGAGGCCAGGGCCGTGACGGGCTACAAGGAGGCGCTCGTCTCGGCACAGGAGGACTCGACCGTCGTGAGCCGGGCGTACTCCGGTAAGACGATGCGCGTGCTGCGGAACAGCTACACGAAGTATTTCGACGAGCACCCCGACGAGCTTCAGGCGTTCCCGGCCCAGCTCGGGAGGTCCATCAGCGATGGTGCCCTCCACCTCGGGGGCCGGGATGACGATCTCGGCTCCGGCGTCATCGATCCCGACCGGGAGTGCTATCCGGCCGGGCAGGGCACCGGCGGGATCGAGCAGTTGGTGCCGGCGGGGGAGCTCGTGCGGCGTTTCGTCGAAGAGGCGGAGGCGGTGCTCGCCGGTCTCGGTGCCTTCGCCCGGCCGAGCTCGCCGAAATCCGCCCAACTACCCTGACTGATATTCCAGTCGAGAGGAGGCGGTGATGCGCTGGAAGATCGAGGACACGCCCGAGCGGGCGGCGTTCCGGGCCGGCTTCAGGGCCTGGCTGGCGGAGGTCCTGCCCGACGGCTGGATCGAGGCGCTCGAACAGCGGGACGACGCCGCCTTCGCCGAGGCACGAGCGGGCTTCAACTTCCTCTCCTGGATGGGCACGATCGGGCGGACGGGATTCGCGGCACCGCTGTGGCCGCGGGAGTACGGCGGCCTTTCGGGCGAAGCGTTCATGCAGCAGATCGTGCGTGAGGAGCTCTCGGCTCACCGGCTTCCGACCTTCGGCGTGAACCTGCTCGGCGTGGGCCTGGCGGGACCCACGATCATCGCCCATGCGAACGAAGAGCAGAAGCGCCGCTATCTGCCCAAGATCCTCAGCGGCGAGGAGATCTGGTGCCAGCTCTTCAGCGAGCCGGGATCGGGTTCCGATCTCGCCTCGCTCGGCACGCGAGCCGTCCGCGACGGCGACGAATGGGTCGTGAACGGCCAGAAGGTGTGGACCTCCCTCGCCTCGGTCGCCACCTTCGGCATGCTCCTTGCGCGCACCGATGCCGACGTCCCCAAGCACGAGGGCCTCTCGTATCTCGTCGTCGACATGCATGGGCCTGGTGTCGAAATCCGGCCGTTGCGTCAGATCACCGGATCCGCCGATTTCAACGAGGTCTTCTTCACCGACGTACGGGTGCCGGACGTCAACCGGATCGGCGAGGTCGGCGAGGGCTGGCGCTACGCCCGCACGACGCTGATGAACGAGCGCGTGGCACTGTCGGGACTGTCCATCGACGCCGCCTCGTTGACCGGAGGAGTGCGCCGCGATGCCTGGGAGGTCCTCCTCTCGGGGGTGCGGGATCGT
>JBEKMC010000051.1:0-30304 GCA_050008715.1 Acidimicrobiales bacterium
GAGTAAAAGGCACGGTGGTTGAAGCACCCTGTCAGCTCGTCGGTCTCGGCAAGGCGGGCAAGGTGGCTCAGCAATTCGTCCTCCGCTGCCTCGAGCTGCCCACGATGTCGCGCCGAAACCACGCCGAGCACGGCCGCACCCGGCACGAAGGCGCACAGGACCACGAGGCTCGCTGCCGAGTGCGTCATTCTCGGGTCAGCGATGGCCACGATCAGGAACTCGACGAGGGCTGCGCCAGCGCAAACGGCGACCGCAGTGACGGGAAGCGCCACGGCGGCAGCCATGACCGGCAACACGAACAGGTAGACGAGAGGACTGGTCAACCCTCCGTCGAGATGGGCGGAGACGGCGAGCATGATTCCCGCCAGCAGGGTCGACGCGAAGGCGAACTCGACTCGCCACGTCCTCTGGGCGACACGGCCGGCTAGGAGGCACCCCGCGATGGCGGTTGCAGCGCACAGGACGGCGATCGTGGCGAGCGCTGGCCGATGCGGTCCCGAAGGCGTCGCCAGGAGGTAGGCGAGGATCGCGAGGCTCTCGCCGCAGAACACGGTATGCCCGAACCGGATGTGTGCACGCCAGAACTGCTGACGGGACGCGGACCGCCTCGAGTCGGTGATCCCGGCCAGAGCGCGTGCATGCCCGGCGTCCGCAGACTCGTCGTGAGCGCGACTGCTCGAGTGATGCACACGGTGATTATCGACTCGTCAGTCAGCCGCCTGAAGGCCCCTGAGAGACCCTCCACCGGCCCGCGGCGGAAAGAGGAACGCGGTGACGAGCACGAGCGGCGCAATGGCGAGACACCACCAGTACCAGACGCCCCCGAGCGACGCGTACTGGAACCCGGTCATCGAGAGCGCGAACACGGCGAATCCCCACAGCGTGGCCGTGCTGCGACGACCTGCCACGATGCAGGCCACGGCGAGCACGGGCCAGAGGTAGTAGTCGTCGATCACGACCTCGAAGCACAAGCGTACGAGAAACGCCGCCGCCGTCACCCAGACCACGACCTCGAGACCCGGACGCCGGCGGCACACGAGAGCCCCGGCGACCGTCGTCACGCAGAGGGCGACGACTCTCGACGGCCCGGCCTCGACCCCTCCGTGGGCTACGTGCCGAGCGAGCGAGGTCCAGGGCGTCGTGTGGTTGACGGAGGGATAGTTCGGCTGCTCGAACACGGCGTGCCAGAACGCGTGGGGCTCGGCGAGCAGCGGCCCGAGGACGACGAGCACGACCGGCACGGCCACGAGTGGCACAAGACGCGCCACCTGCCGCCAACTGAGCCGGGCGACGACTGCGGGCACCGCAAGCAGCGCAAGGGGTTGCACCGCGAGTGCGACACCGAGGAGGAGCCCCGCCCGGCGCCGGGCTCCGTCGTCGGCGGCGAGGGCGGCATACAGCACGACTCCGACCGAGACGGCGTCCTCCGGATGCCCCCACAACAGCGTGACGTTGGCGAGCAGGAGCACCTGGGTGGCAGCCAGCAGAACCCGCCGGCTGGGCGGCCACTCCCAGCGGCGGGCGAAGTTGTCGGCAGCGA
The DNA here is from genome assembly GCA_050008715.1 of Acidimicrobiales bacterium. GTDB lineage: Bacteria > Actinomycetota > Acidimicrobiia > Acidimicrobiales > Bog-793 > JAKACA01. Next base: position 1,541 of record JBEKMC010000051.1, read on the forward strand.
ACACGGGCACCGAGCTCAGCAGCAGCATGACCGGACCGGCCACGAGCCACGCCAGCGGCGCTGACGCCGAGGAGATCGGTCGACCGAGTCCCCAATGGAGCCACGACGTGGCGGCGGCGGCCGGCGCCAACGCGAAGCTGATGCCCGGAAAGGTCACGAGCGTCGTCGCCGGTGAATAGATCTGTGAGAAGTGCCCGTGGACGAGGTCGACGGCCGACTGGTACGTGGTCCAGAAGTCCTCGGGTGTGCGCCAGATACCGACGTGCCCGGATCGGAGCGTCTCCAGGAACAATGTCAGCAGCATGCCGACGACGAGGTAGATCGACACGGCGGCGATCGGCACGAGGCGCAGGCGGAACCATGGCGCTCGTTGCTGCACTGGGTCATCGTTTCATGCCGGCGCTGCGCTTCCGGATGACGGGCGCCTTTGCAACCTGTTCCGGGCACCGCCGATAATGTCCGTTATGTAATATTGAGAAGGACGGCCGCCGGAAACGTGGACTGATAGCGTGCGCGTCGGTGCGCGCGGAGCCGGTGAGTCTCCCAGATGAGCTCCGGCCACCGTGTTCCGAAGTTGTCGATCCTTCCCGCCGCAGACGATGGCTGTACTGGACGCTCGCAGCAGTCGCCTGGTGCGTTCTCGTGCTGTTGTTGGACCTCGCCGCGATGCACGCGGCGCCGTACCCGACGTCGGACCAGGCATCGGTCGTGCTCGAAGGCCAGTCGCTCGCCCACGGCAACGTGCTGTTGCACCGATGGTCGCTGTCCCTGGACTCGTTCTGGACGTCGGAGGTTCCCTTCTACGGCGTCGCCTCGCTCCTCGTCGGCCTGAATCGCCTGCAGCTGACGCTCGTGCCCGCCGTCATCGGCGCCTGCGTCGTGGGAGCCGGCGTCCTGATCGGTTCCCATGGCCGGCGACTGGCAGGCGGCGTCGTCGCCGGCGCGACGGTCGTCGTAGTCCTCGGGCTGCCGGTGCACGCGTTGGCGCGGTTCATGCTCGTCGGCGGCGCCCACGTCGGAGCGCTCCTTTGGGCACTGATTGCGTTCTACGCACTTCGCAACGGTCGCTGGGGCGTCGGCATCGTCGTCGCCGCCTGCTCGCTCGCATTGGGCATGCTCGGCGATCTCTTGACCCTGGCCTACGGCACGGCGCCGGTCCTCGTCGCAGGAGTCTTCGCCATGTTGCGGTGCCGGTCCGTACGGACTGGTCTGCCGGCTGTCACCGCCGCAGCGGGCGCCTGCCTGCTCGCCCTTGCCATCCGGGCGCTCGCCACGGTCATCGGTACGTTCAGCATCGGCGGCGCCAACGCGCTGGCGACGCTCCATCAGGCCGAGAGCAACCTCCGGCACGTGTACAGCCTTGGAGGCAGCCTGCTCGGGGCGCGAACGGCTGCCTACGGCACGGGCGGCGCGCCTGCATGGCTCTCGGGGACGCATCTGGTCGCCGCAGTCGTGATCGTCCTCGCCGCCTTGCTCTATCTCGTGCGATTGGTCGCGGGTCTGGCCGGCGGCCAGGCCGGTGCCGGCGGCCGCCCCGACCGGTGCCCAAGCGCTTGGTGGCAGCCGGAACCGGCCGCTTGGACGCTCGACGACATGCTCTTCGCCGGCGTCATCGCGGGCACCGGCTCGTACGTGGCGCTGTCGACGACCAGCAACCTCGCGTTCGCCCGCTACCTGACGGCAGCCGTCGTGTTCGCCGTCGTGCTGGCCGCGCGAGCCGCCGGGCGAGCCTGGGACGATTGCGACGGCACCCGCGTTCGCACCGCCTTCGCGGTCGCCGGCGCGGCCCTGATCGCCTCATTTGCCGCCGGCTTCGGCTATACGGTCTCGGCTCGAGTCCCGCCACAGCCAGCGGTGGCGTTCGCCGGCTGGCTCGAGGCGCACCATCTGACAAACGGTGTGGGTGCCTACTGGGCCTCGAACATCGTCACCGTCTCGAGCGGCGACGATGTACGCGTCCGGCCCGTCAAGGCGATCGGCGGCAAGCTACGCCGATACGGCCGCGAATCGACGGGCGCCTGGTACAGCGGCGAGCAGTTCACCTTCGTCGTCTACAACCGCGGTCAACCCACCGGCGGCGTGAGCTCGAAGACGGCAACTGCTGCCTGCGGCCCCCTCGCTGAGACCGACGCGGTGGACGGTTACGTCGTCTACGTCTGCGTCCATCCGTTCACGATCTCCCCCACCCCGAGCTAGTTTTGGAGCGGCGCTCGGAATCCCGAGCGGAGAACAGCAGCTGAGTCCGGTCGCGAAGTCGGCGGCGGTCGCGCCACCGTTACCGTGGCCCCGGTGAAGTCACCGTGATCGCTGCCACCGGTGGCTCGGGTGCAGTTGCGGCGCTGCTGGTCGGGGTCCTCCTCGTCGCGGCAGCTCCGTTCGCCTACCGGTTTGCGCCCCGCCTCAACTCCGCCGTTCGCGACCTGCTCAACCGCGGCGCCCTCGAGGGCATGGACCGGGGCGACGAGTACTGGCGGCGTTTCAACTCCGTCGAACGCCTTGTAGCGGCCGTGTTGCTGGCGGCAGCCGGTCTGCTCTTGGTCGTCGTCGCAATTGTCGGCCTCGCGCACAACGGCTGATCGACGAGACGAGTCGCCGGTGCCTTCCCTGCGGCCGACGTAGACCTGGCGATAGTCTCGCCGCGTGGAGGAGGAACGTCGAGTGCGCCAGGGCTATGGCCTACCCCGACAAGGGCAAGACGTCCGTCCCACGATCCCTCCGATGCCAGTGGGCTGGACGCAGGAAGCAGTGCGCCTCCTGTTTCCGATCAGGCTCGGTGTCGGCCGCAAGGTCATCTTTCGCAAGGACACGAGACCGCCCGGGTTGCTCTTGTTGAGGGGGCAGGCGCAGCCGCCGGAGAGTTTCGCCGGCACCCCGCAAGGTTGGGTCGATCTCTGGACGATGGTGCCGACGATCGCCAAGGGCCCCGCTGTGAAATCGGCGCTCGACGAGGTCGGATTTGCCAGGCGATCCGCGCTGGCGACTCCATTTCGAGACGCGAAAGCTGCTCTCGAATCCGATCAGCACTCGACGTTGGTGCTCGGCGGGCTCGTCGTCGTGGGCGGCACGGGTTTCGGTGACGCTGTGAAGACCGGTGCGGTCGTCGATCTCCGCTTGGCGGCCGAGACCGTCGTGCTCACCGATGTCCGCAATGGCGACGAGCTGTACTCGGTGCCGGGCGAGCAGCTCATCGAGGCGGAGGCGAGCGGCCCGGGACAGGTCACCAGCGGCGGCTTCGGCGTCACTGTCGGGCACGGTCTCGTTGGCGACCTCGTCGAGCAGGCCTCCGCGAAGTGGATGAGCGATCGGTACGGGACCACGACGATCACGACATCGATCCGGATCCAGACGGACAGCAGCGAGTTGTTCCTTCGGAGCTTCACGGTTGCTCCCGACATCGCCCAAGTGGCCTTGTCGCCGCTGCGTCGGATCGCCCCGCGCGCACAACCTGACGGACGCGCCGGCGCTGTGCCCGCTCCCCCACTCTCTCCCGGTGTTCCTGCCGGTACCGCGACGCCGACCGGCGCATCCGACGACCTCATCTCGCAGCTGGAACGGCTGGCGCGACTGCGGGAGTCGGGGGCTCTCTCGGACGACGAGTACGCCCTCGCGAAGGGCAAGCTCCTCTCCTGAGGCACCGGCTCGGGCGAGCGCCTGCGCCGGAGATACTGATTGCCGATGATCTACCAGCTCTGGTGAACTACCATCCTGAAATTACGCGGTTGTAAGTCAGAAAGGAGCACGCTGAATGGCCGTTTCCAAGACGCCGGTCCGCGAGCCAGCCCGCGTCGACGACTGGGCGCTCTCGATCGACCGGCAGTCCCTCGAGTATGTGCTCGTACGGCATTCCGCCTTCGGAGACATGGTGCAACGATTCCCGTACTCCCCTGCCCCCGGAGCCGACGTCAACGCGACCATCGAGTCCTTGTTGAGACTGCGGGTGCCGGAAAATGTCGCCACCCAACTGCTCTTCCGGCTCGCCGCCGAGAACCCCGTCCAACCTTCCGCACCGCAGGTGTCGCGCCGGCCGGAGGGCATGCTCGTCGAAGGGGCTTAGCGTCTTCCGCTGCACCCCGACGACCGGCGCCGGCGCAAGTTGGCTGGCTCCTTGCCTCGGATTTACGCACTATCGGGCTAGCCGACTTGCGCGGCTCGCGCAGGCCTGACGGCGCGCGAGCGAGGGTCCGCGACGTGCTCCCGCCGTCGCAAACCGAGGCCTGCAGATCGCCTCGCACGTCGCTTGACCAGGCGGTACAGTTCCCTCCCGTGCCGCCTGGGGAGCAGCCTTGCACGAATCGGTCCCGGCCCCTGAGGCGACCGGGCACCGTCACGACGGTCGCGCTCTCCGTGCTCGCCGTCTCCGTCGCCGCCTGCGGGGGCTCGACGGCGACACTTCCGACGTCCACCGTCGCTCCCTCGACGACGACCAAGACCGGCACGTCGGTGCCGAACGGCCACCAGACGACGACGACGAAGGCGTCGGTACCGGCCACGACGACCGCCGCATCCGGCGGTTGCTCGCTCAGCGTCATCGAGGCCATCACGGGCGAGTCCACCAGCCAGGACGAGGCCAAGACCGCATCGTGGGTAATCGAGAGCCAGAGCAACTGGACCGTGTTCGTCCCGGACAACAGCTGGGTGCTGTCGGCGAGCACGGCAGGCGGAGCCGATGTCCAGTCCACCGACGGATCCGATGCCAGTCTCTCGGTCGACGAGGCCCTGACACCCTTGAGCTATCAAGGCCTCACCGAGCAGCTCCTCTCGCCTGTGTCCAACATCCACGAGATCTGCCAATCGCCGAACGAGGTGGACGCCAACGGCGAGACGCAGGCCACAGAGATCACCGGTGTCTTCAAAGGCGAGCCGATCCACATGGTCTATGCCTTGACGATCTCGGCCGTTGCCGCCGGCTCCGAGTTCCACGGCGGCGACACCCGTCTCATCTACGCGCCGACTTCTCAGTGGTCGACGAGCACCGAGCAAACCCTCTGGCTGATCGTCAAGCGAGCCATCTTCTCGCCGTCCGCTCCCTGACGGCCTCGGCGGCTCGACGGCCCCCGAGGCGAAGTGGCCTCGCGGTCGCCTCAATCTGCCGGTAGCGCGGCGATCCCGTCGATCTCGACGAGCTGATCCCGGTACCCGAGGGCGGCGACGCCGAGGAGCGTGCTCGGCGGCCGGTGCGGCGCCAGCCGTGCGGCTACGACGTCCCAGGCCTGCAGGAGGTCTTGCTGCTCCCCCACCACGTAGATCGTCGTCCGCACGAGGCGGTCAGCGCCGGCGCCATGCTGAGCCAGCGCGGCAAGCAGGTTGTCGGCCGCGACGCTCGCCTGCTCACGGACGTCGCCCGGTGCCACGACGTGCCCGTCGGCATCAAGGGGACAAGCACCCGCAGTGAACACGATCGAGCCGGCGGTCACGACGGCGGCGTAGTCATACGGCACGCCGGGAAACAACTCAGCAGGTGGCATGACGAGGAGTCTGTCACCGCCTTGGCGGAAGCTGCGCCGGCTCTGCGGAAGCTGCGCCGGCTTGGCGACGGCGGCGCCGGCTCTGGCGACGGCGGCGCCGGCTCTGGCGACGGCGGCGCCGGCTCGGCGGGAACTACTCCTCCTCGGCGACGAGCAGGCGCCGCAGCTGGCGCAACGCCGCAGGGTCGCCTGGCCCGTCGCGGTCCTCGAGGTGCTGCGCGACCGCCATACGGTGGGCGACGTCGACGTTCCCGCCGTACTTGAACTTCGCCCGCACGTTCTCGACGGTGATCCGAATTCCCCGGATCGTGCGCAGCGAGTTGGCGTGCTCGCTCGGGTCGACCTGTCCCTCGTCAAGCGGGAGCGATCCGAGCTGACGACGGAGGATCGCCGCAATCTCGCCCGGGTCGTCCACGACCTCAGCCGTGCCGAACAGCTGAGCGGCGGCGTAGTAGGTCGTCGGGATCCCGTAGGCCGGATCCTCGTCGCCGATCGCCTTCCACGACGCCGGGATGAAAGCCCAGTCCCCGGCGACGCTCATGACCACGTGAGGGCTCTCGGCGAGCACCTCCCACATCGGATTCGGGCGCGCAAGGTGCATGAGGACGACGTCCTCGCCCCCCTCCCCCACCGTGAGGGCGAACTGCGTCGGCACGACGGCTGGGTACTCCCGGCCGGCGCCGGCGGCCACGAGATGCCCGAAACCCTGCGCTCGCACGAACTCACGCCAGTCGTCGTCGTGGAGGGCAGCGTCCCAGCGATGGATGAGCATGACGGGCAATCTATGCCGACGGCTACGGTCGGGCGACCGCTGCCCGACGCCGAGCGACCGCCCATGCCCGAACCTTCCCTCACGCACGTCCAACCGACGCCTTCCAGATTCGCGCCTGCAGTCCGCAGAGTCATCGGGGACCTGCAGCCCGGCGAAGTCGTCACCTACGGCGAGATGGCACGAGAAGCCGGTTACGACGGTGCCGCCAGGGCTGTCGGCACGCTCCTCGCCAGGGAGGGCTCAGACCTGCCGTGGTGGCGCGTCGTCACCTCGACGGGCCGGCTCGTGCCCGGACAGGAACGCGAGCATGCCCGGCGCCTGCGGGCCGAGGGCGTGGAGCTCGCCGGTACCCCGCTCCGGGTGCGCCGGCGGCCGAGCCGGGCGGCACAACACGGCGATGCGCCGACGGCGGCCAGCGGACTGACGGGCGTCAGCCGGCGGAAGAATCGGTAGCCAGCGGACTGATCGGCGTTCGCCAGCGGACTGACCGTCGTTCGCTGGCGTCAGCCGGCGGGCTGAGCAGCCTTCTTCCTCGGGTGCAAGCCGAGCATGCGATCCACATACGGGGCGATGGCGTCGGCGAGGACTTCGCTCCCGGCGATGTTGAGGTGGATTCCGTCGAGCCGCACGGGCGTGAGGACGCCGTCGATGCGAAGACTGCCGGCGTACCCGCCACTGCGGGTGTCGAGGACGGCGCCGGGATTGTAGAACATCACTCCGGGGACCTTGGCGGCCTCCTCGGCGAAGATTCGGTCGATCACCTGCATGTAGCCGTTGAGCGTTGCGTCCTGCATCGCCGGCTCGCCGATCCAGAGCACCTTGCAGCCCTCGCGCACGAGGGATCGCATGGTCGCCAGCACCGTCGCTCCGTAGGCGGCGTCCCACGAGCGGGTGCCAACGGCCTGGTACGCGCCGTTGACGAGGATCTCCTGGCCGTCGTTGGCGCTCCCCATCCAGATCACGAGCTTCGGCCTCCGCTCGGCGGCGACCGCCAGCAGGTGCCTCGGCCAGTCGAAGAAGTCCGGGCGCACGAGACCCGTGCCGACCTGGTATTCCGCCAAAGTCCGCGTCGTCGTGGCGTTCTCGTGCAAAGCCCACCACGCCCACTCCGGCCCGGCCGCCGTCGAGTCGCCGGCGAAGTAGATCGGTGGCCCAGGGGGGCTCACAGTTGGCAGGCGAACCGAGCCGGCCGGCAACCGATGCGCCAGCACGTCGTGACCGAGGCGAACGAGCTGGGTGGTGTTGAGCGACGAGAAATCCCCCGGTGACTGCCACAGCAGCCAGAACGACGTCGTGCCCTGGGTGAAGTAGAGGTAGCGATTGTTGGCGATGATCGCAGCACGCCCGAGACCGTGGACCGCCACGAGGGTGGAGACGTACTGCGTGGCGGCGTCGAAGGACGTGCGAGGCTCCACGGCGAGGGCGAGTGACGAGTTCCTCCCGACGAGCCACTGGCAGTACGGGTACGTCGGCGTCGCGCCACCAACAGGACCGCCGAACTGGGCGGCGATCTGTGCCCGGCTGAGCAATGTGCACGCCAGCCGGGTGGCGCGGTTGCCGAGCGACCCATCATCCAGGCGCTTCGGCGGTCGGGGCCGCGTCGTCGAGGTCACCCCTGTCGACGTCGTGCCGGACGCTGCCGTCGAGGACGTCACGCACTCGACGCCCGCCTCGCCGGCAGTGCAGCGGAGGGAGACGCCGCCGCCGGATCCGGACGACACCGCATCGGCGACGATGCCACCCGCCAGTGCGAGGATGGCGACGATCGAGGTCACGAGCGCGGCAATGCGATAACTCCGACTCACGATGGTTGAGACGCTCGGCAAGCCGGCGAGCTTGCGGTCCACTCTGGCGGCATCACGCTGCCAGGAGTCGCAAGTGTCCCGCGCCGTGCGGGTGCTGGCCTATCGTCACGACTATCGCCCACCGCCCACCGCCGCCGCCCGGTCTCGGCCCGGCGGCACTCGCCGCCCGCCCGCGACGGCTGGCTGCCGTCCTCCTGGCGGCGTGCCTCGTCGCCGCCCTCGTCATCGGCCTCGTCACCCGGAATAGCCACCGCGGTGCGGCTCCCTCCACCGCCTCGACGACGACAACGACAGTGCGGTCCTCGACGACCCTCGGATCGAGCACCACCTCGACGACGCGTCCGCCCGCGAAACCCGTGCCCATCACCATCGTCGCCGTCGGCGACACGATGCTCGGGGACGCTCCGGACCAGTACCCGCCCGACCCCGCCACGTACTTCGACCCGGTCAAGCCCGAGCTCACCTCCGGCGCCAACATCGTCTTCGGCAACCTCGAAGGCACCCTCACGACTGCCACCACGAGCAAGTGCGGCAACGGCGGGAGCGACCCGGCCGAGGAGTGCTACGCCTTCCGGGATCCACCGAGCTTCATCCAGTACCTCAAAGACGGCGGCTTCACGATCCTCAACGACGCCAACAATCATTCGTACGACTTCGGTGCCGCCGGTCAGGCCCAGACTGTACAGGCGATCCACTCCGCCGGCCTCGCCCAGACCGGGCTCCCGGGTGAGATCACGCTCGTGAAGGTGAAGGGGGTGACGGTGGCGTTTCTTGCGTTTGCACCCTACTTCTACGATTCCAACCTCCTCGACCTCGGCCCCGCTCGCGCATTGATCAAGAAGGCCAAGGCGGAGGCGGCCTTCGTCGTCGTCTACATGCACGCCGGGGCCGAGGGCTCGGGCGCCGACCACGTCACCGGTCAGGAAGAGATCTACCTCGGGGAGGATCGTGGTAACCCGGAGGCGTTCGCCCACATGGCGATCGACGCCGGCGCCGGCCTCGTGATCGCGAGCGGCCCGCACGTCGTGAGGGGTATGCAGTTCTACAAGGGTCACCTCATCGCCTACAGCCTGGGCGATTTCGCCAGCTACGGCGACTTCTCCACCGAGGGCGACCTCGACGTGAGCGTGATCCTGCACGTGACGCTGTCGTCCACCGGGGTGTTCGAGCACGCCCAGATCTTCCCGATCGAGTTCGTCGGCAACGGGCAGCCGGTGCCGGGTGGCGACGGTGTGAGCTTCGTCAGCCAGCTGTCGACCGAGGACTTCGGCGCCAGCGCCGCCCGCATCTCAGCCTCGGGCGTCATCAGCCCGCCATAAGTGGCGGACAGCGTCGTGGCTCTCGGCCGCGCCAGGCGATCTGGCTGTGGTTTCGGGTCGTATACGACCCGAAACCACAGCCAGGATCTCCTCGCGGGCGTTGACGCAGCTCGTCCCCGCCAAGGAGGGGAGGACCTCCCGGCGACAGCCGGCCACTCCGCCGGGCGGCCTGGGCCGACTCAGCTCGCCAGCGCCACGAGCTCAGCCATGTCTGCTTCGATGCCGCGGCACAACACCTCGATGTCGGGGGCGGCGTCGTAGTCGCCGGTGACCCCGAAGGTGACGTGGCCGTCGTAGGAGAAGATGGCGATGCCGATGCGGACTTGGCCGGCGAGCGGGACATACGGGTATGCCGCCAGCATCCTGCGACCGAGCACGTACAAGGGGATCTGAGGGCCGGGGACGTTCGTCGTAACCGTGTTGATGTTGCGCTGAGCCGTCTTCGTGGCGATGCGAGCTCCGAGTGCCAGCAACGCCGGCGGGGCAAAACCCGACAACGACGTCAGGGCCTCGCCCGCCACCGCCTGGCGCGACTCCTTCAGGTTCGCCAACTGCGCGCTGACGGCGTGCAGCCGCTCAACAGGATCGGCGAGTGCCACCGGCAGCTCGGCGAACATGGCAGACACCTTGTTGGCCATGCTGCCGTCGCCAACGGCGACGCCACGATCGTCCCTCGGCCGAACCGAGACCGGCACCATCGTCCGCAGCACCCGGTCGACCGGCTCTCCGCGCGACTCGAGCAGGGTGCGGAAACCACCGGTGATCGCTGCCAGCACGACGTCGTTGAACGAGCCGCCGAGCCCCTTTCGCACCCGCTTGATGTCGTCGACCGACGTCGTGGCCCAGTCGTAACGCCGATGCGGTCCGATCGGGCCGTTCAGGCTCGACGCCACCGTCGGGCGGATGAGGCCGGCAAGCCCGGCGAGACCCTGTCCGGCCTCGCGAAGCTGCTCGACGGCGTGACGGGGAACCCGCGTGGCGGCCCGCACCGCCCGCAGCTGCTCGAAGGGGCTGACGGCCATGGCGCCCACCGCTTCCAGCGCGAGCGCAACCCCGGACGGAGACTCGGCCGGGTGCCAAGGAGCGGGCTCGGGACGCGGAGGATCCGGCTCGGCGTCGAGCACGACGGCGAGAAGCTCGGTGCCCGAGACACCGTCGACCATGCAGTGGTGGACTTTCGACATGATCGCCCACTTACCGTCGTCGAGACCCTCCACCATCCAGAGCTCCCAGAGGGGACGGTTGCGGTCGAGCTGCTGGCCCATGATGCGGCCGATCAGCCGCCGGAGCTCGTCGTCGCCGCCAGGCGAGGGAAGCGCCGTGTGCCGCACGTGGTACTCGATGTTGAAGTGGGGATCGTCCACCCACACCGGCCTGCCGAGGTTGAACGGCACGAACTTCACGATCTTGCGGTACTTCTCGACGAGGGGGAGTTTGCCGGCGATCATCGCCAGCAGCTCGTCGTAGCGTGGCGGCGGTCCCTCGAAGATCAGCGTCGACGCGATGTGCATGTGCGTGACGTCGTCTTCGACGTGAAGAAACGTCGCATCGAGGGGACTCATCCGCTCCACGAACCATCGACTCCTCGTTGTCAAGGGCCAACTCGCTGTCGACAGCCAGCTCCGGCCCAGCTCCACGGTACAGTTCGCAGCAAATGACGTCATCGCAGACAACCGGCGGCGCGGGTCCGTCTGCCGGCGGGCCGGACCGGCGGGACCGTGATGAGCGCCCTACGCGACCCCGGCGCCCGCATGCCCTCCTCGTGGCGGCCGAGGCGCCGCGGGCGGTTGCGGAGCTCGCCTGGTTCGGGACCTCACGTCGCATGCTCTCCCGCGCTCCTCGTGGCGACGGTCACCCTGTGCTCGTGCTGCCCGGCTTCCTTGCGAGCGACGTGTCCACCGGCCCCATGCGAGCGTTCCTCCGGAGGCTGGGCTACGAGGTCCTCGACTTTCAGCTGGGGCGGAACGTGCCCACGCCGGAGCTGACCGAGCGCCTTCGGGACCGCATTGCCGATCTGCGCATGGGCGACGGCCGGCAGACGAGCATCGTGGGCTGGAGCCTCGGCGGCATCTACGCCCGCCAAATCGCCCGGCAGGCGCCGGACTGGGTGCGGGTCGTCGTCACGCTCGGCAGTCCGTTCCGCCGCGTCCCGGGTGAGGAGAGCACGGCCGCACCGGCGATGCGGGCGATGTCGGCTCGTGGGCGGCTGAGCCTCCCGAACTGGTCCGCCGGCGACGAGGCGTTGCCGGTTCCCTCCACGTCGATCTTCTCGAGGTCCGACGGGATCGTGCCGTGGCGCGCCTGCCTCGACACGATCGGCGGTCCTCACGAGACGCTGGAGGTCAAGGGGAGCCACAGTGGCCTCGGCCATCATCCGGCTGCGCTGTGGGCGATCGCCGACCGCCTGGCGCAACCGCTCGGGCGGTGGGAGCCGATGCAGATACCGTCCACGCTCCGGCCGCTGCTTCGCTCCCATCCCGGCGCCTGAGCGCTACGAACGCAAGGGTTCGCCTTCCAGCAACCGTCGGGGGTGGCGCCCGTCCACGTATCCGGTGAACGGGGAGGCGATGTTGTAGCCGAGCAGCTCCTGCAGGCGCGGCTCCAGCCGGCGGACCGTCTCGGTGGGAACGGCGAGCACGTGGTTCTCGACCGGCCGCAGCCATGCGGCGCTGTAGTGAAGGATGACACCGAGACGGTCGGCGGCCGTGTGGTTGGCGCCACCGCCGTGCCACAAGCTGCCGAGGAAGAACAGGGCGCTCCCAGCCGCCAGCGGCGGTACCACCGTCGCCTCCTCCGGGTCCGGACGGCGATCCAGCCAGCGATGGCTGCCGGGCACGATCCTCGTAGCTCCGTTGTCCGCGGTGAAGTCCACGAGCGGGAGCATCACGTTCACGACGAGCTCCGGGTGGGGCCGGGCGATCGGGTACGTGGCGTCGTCAGGGTGGAGCGCCTGCGCCGGGTTGCCCGGACCGATGCAGATGCCGACGGGAGCGCTCAACTGGTACTCGCAGAGCACGGCGTCGAGCACACCGAGGACGAGGGGATGAACCGCCGCCGCGTCGAACGCACGTGTCTTGGCGAACAGGGCGTACACCCGACGGGTCTGGTGCCCTTCGAAGTCGTTGCGACCGTACGGCGTGGATTCGAGAATTCGGTCGAGATCGGCCCGAGCCGCCACGACGCGCTCCTCTGGCAAGAAACCCTCCACCACCCCGTAGCCCTCTTCGGTGAGCGCCGCCAGCAGGTGCTCGAGCTCCAGCAGATCCGGCGGCGCCGTCGCTGGAGCCCTCGTCGCTGGGTCCCTCGTCACTGGGGCCCTCGTCACTGGGGCCCTCGTCATCCTGGCGGCTCCTTCGTGATGGCGTCGCCCAGCTGGACGACGCCGGCGAGCACGACTCGGCAGTTCGCCCCCCGCAGGCGGAGATCGCGTCCGGTCGGAGAGTTCACGAAGCGCATCGCGTCGGCTCCGAAACGCTCCACGAACTTCGTGCAACCCGTATGCGGCTTGGCGGAGATCTCGAGAACCGCCGAGCCCAGCCGGACGCGGGTGCCCGCCGGCAGGTTCTCCTGGCTCAGGTCGAAGTCGACGTAGATCTGGTCCCCGGCGAGCGCCCAACGGTCCCGGTCGCCGCCGGCGACGAGGGCGGCCACCCGGGCGTTCATGATCGTCACCTGCGCCTCGGGGTTGGCGCTGCCGTCCGGCGTGCTCGTGCTGCCACGCCGCAGCCAGTTGTCGCCGACGACACCCTCGACCAGATCGAGCACGAGCTTCTCCGGCGTCTCGCGCCCTCCCACGTCCGGCCGCCGGACGAGCAGCTCCACGACACCTTCTTCGGACGGCGCGCCCCGGATCTCCTCGACGCCCGCTTCCAGCTCTACCGTGGTCATTGCCAGATTCTTCCACCCTCTCAGGACCGCCGGAAGGCATCTCTCGCGGCCACCCAGGATGTATGCGGGCTTTTCCAGGGGAGTGCCAATTAGCATGCGTGCCGTGGCACGTGGCGAGGACCGTTACGAGGCGCTGGTCCTGCATTCGACGGACATCGCCGTGGTGTTCGACAGCGAGGGCACCATCCTCTACGTGACCCCCTCGATGGAGGCGATCTCCGGGTACCGTGCCGACGAGCTCGTCGGTACGCAGGGGTTCGACTTCGTGCATCCCGACGACCTCGAGGCCGACCTCGACGCCGTGACGACCGCAATCTCCGTCGGCGGATCCATCACGAGGGAATGGCGGCTGTGCCGTGGGGACGGCAGCTGGGTCTGGTACGAGTTCACGCTCACCGACCTCACGGAGGAGCCGGCGATCCGCGGCATCGTCGGTCACTTCCGGGACGTGTCGGCTCGCCACTCTGCAGACGACGCCCGGCACAAGAGCGAGATGTTGTTCCGCAAGACCGTCGAGCTCACGAGTGACGCCATCCTCGCCGTCGGTCCAGACGGGTGCATCACCGACTGGAACCCGGCCGCCACCGAGCTGTTCGGGTGGTCGGCCGAGGACGCCCTCGGGCGCGACGTCGCCAACCTGCTCGTGCCGCCCGAGGAGCGCACTCTCTATCTGGAGCGCTTCCGCCGCACCATCGACGAGGAGCTCCCGGACCTGCTGGAGCGCCCGTTCGAGATGATGGGAATGGCGCGCGACGGGCGGTGCTTCGCCGTCGAGGTGACGGTCGTGCAGTTCGAGCTCGGAGGCAGATCCCAGCTGCAGGCGCTCGTGCGGGACATCGACGCTCGCAAACAGACCGAGGCTCGGCTCGCCGGCCGCGGTTTCACCGACCCGCTCACGAAGCTCCCCAACCGCGCCCTGTTGCACGACCGACTGACGCTCGCCCTTTCGAGAATGGCTCGCCGCCCGACGAAGGTCTCGGTCATGTTGCTCGCCGTCGAACCTGGCGCCGCCGACGAGGACGGCACGGTCGTCAAGGAGGACGAGCTCATCCTCGCGGTCGCTCGCCGCCTCTCGGTGGCCATTCGGGCGAGCGACACGGTCGCTCGTTACGGTGACGACCAGTTCGTCATCGTCGCCGAGGATCTGAAGGACGCCGCCGCCGCCGAGCTCATCGCCACCCGGGTCATCGACACCGTGTCCGTGCCGTTGCCCTCTGAGGCTGGCGACATCCACCCCGTCCCGAGCATCGGCATCGCCTGGGCGGAGTCGAGCGGCACTGCCGCTGCGGACCTGTTACGGGACGCCTACGACGCCATGGGCCGCGCCCGGGCGGCCGGCGGCCGCCGCTTCTCCCGCTGAGCCCATTGAGCCCACTGAGCCCACTGAGCTCACTGGGCTCGCCTGGGCTCGCTGGGCTCGCCTGGGCTCGCCTGGGCTCACTGGGCTCACCTGGGCTCGGGGCATTCTGCGTCGCTGCCTCGCGGCGCAGGTCCGTGTCGCCTGCGCTAGACAGAGGAACGACCGACGACGAAGGAAGCCGCTATGACCCAGATCGAGCCGGCCCTCAGGTATCCCGAGATCAGCGCTCAAGCCTTCGCTCACCCCGCTGATCGGGCGGCGGCGGCGGCCCTGCACGCTGTTCCCATGCTCGACACGATCCTGAAGAAGCTCTCCGAGTTCCAATACGAGAACCACTACCGCCAGATGCTGCTCGGCAACGCGGTGCGCCTCGGCGACGATCAGATGCCGTCAGCCTGGGCGATACAGCGCCAATGCGCCAACACCTTCGACATCGAGCGTTGCCCGACCCTGTACGTGACCCAGCAACCGGTCGGCCAGGCGCTCACCATCGGGACGCACGAACCCGTCACGCTCGTCATGTCCGGGCTCATCGCCAGCTTCGAGGAGGACGAGCTCCGCTCGGTCCTCGCTCACGAGATCGGGCACGTACTCGCAGACCATGTCGGCCTCACGACCGCCCTCCAGCTCACGCGAAGCGTCCTCACGGGAGTGCTGCGCGGTCAGTTCCTCGCCGGCCTCCCGGTGCGGGCGCTCTACTACGCCCTTCTCGAGTGGTCGCGCATGGCAGAGCTCACCGCCGACCGGGCGAGTGCCCTCATCACCGGCGACCCGCTCCTCCCCTGCCGCACCCTCATGCGCATGGCCGGCGGGCCCGTGAAGGATCTCAACCTCGACGCCTTCATCCGCCAGGCCACCGAGTACGCCGAGGAGCCGAATCCCCTCACTCGCTACAAGCGGTTCTGGAAGGAGATCAGCACGACCCATCCGTTCCCGGTCCGCCGCGTCCGCGAGCTCATCGGCTGGGTGGCGACGGGCGACTTCGATCGCATCCGCGGCGGCGTCTATGTGCGACGGGGCCAGGAGCCGCCGCCGTCGGAGGAATTCAACGCGGCGTTCGTCCACTACCGGCAGCGTTTCTCGTCGCTCGTGGAGCGGGCCGGCAACGGCGTCGCAACCGCCTTCGACAAGGTCTCGAGCTGGCTCGACGCCCGTGGCAACGGTGACGCCGGCGGCGGCGTCGACGAGGACGTCGACGCGGACAGCTGACCGAAGTGACCGAAACGAGTCCTGCTGCAGCAGGCGCCTACGGGACCGCCGTCGTCACGGGCGCCTCGAGCGGCATCGGCGCCGCCACGGCCCGGGCGCTCGCCGGCGCCGGCTTTTCCGTCGTGCTCGGCGCCCGACGCCTGGACGCCATCGAGTCGCTCGCCGCCGAGCTCGGGCCGCCCACCCGAGCCCACGTGCTCGACGTCACCTCGCCCGCCTCGGTCTCGAGCTTCTGTGACGAGGTCCCCGAATGCCGCCTCCTCGTCAACAACGCCGGCGGCGCTCTCGGCCTCGACCCGATCGCGGACGCCGACGAGACGAAGTGGCAGCAGATGTTCGACTCGAACGTCCTCGGGACCCTGCGCATGACGAAGGCGCTCCTGCCCCTGCTCATCGCGTCGGGCAACGGTCACGTCGTCAACGTCGGGTCCGTCGCCGCCTTCGAGCCCTACGTGGGCGGCTCGGGCTACAACGCCGCCAAGGCGTCCGTTCGCGCCTTCAGCGACGTCCTGCGAATGGAGCTGCTCGGCAAACCCGTCCGCGTCAGCGAGATCGACCCCGGCATGGTGCAGACCGACTTCTCGCTCGTGCGCTTCGACGGCGACGCCGAGAAGGCCGCCGCCGTCTATCGAGGTGCGACGCCGCTCACGGCTGAGGACATCGCCGACTGCATCCGTTTCGTCGTCACACGGCCGAGCCACGTCGACATCGACCAGCTCGTCATCCGCCCCCGCGACCAGGCGCGAGTCCACCTCGTCCACCGCTCCCCGGCGTAGCCTCCCCTGATGGCACTCGTCGTTGCTCCCCCGGTCTCACCGATGCTCGCCAAGCTCGCCCGCGAGCTGCCCGTGGGTGAGCAATTGATGTACGAGCCGAAGTGGGATGGGTTTCGCTGCGTGGTGTTCCGCGACGGCGACTCCGTCGTCCTCGGCAGCCGCAACGAGCGCCCCCTCACGCGCTACTTCCCCGATGTCGTGAGTGCGATCCTCGCCAACGTCCCCGACGGTTGCGTCCTCGACGGCGAGATCGTCATCGCGGGCCCCGCCGGCCTCGATTTCGACGCACTCCTCAACCGCATCCACCCGGCTGACTCGCGTGTCCGCAAGCTGGCCGAGGAGACGCCGGCGTCCTTCGTCGCCTTCGACCTGCTGGCACTCGGGCCGGAGGATTACCGGTCACGCCCGCTCAGAGAGCGCCGTCGTGCCCTCGTCGACGCGCTCGGCGACGCCTCGGCGCCGGTGCACGTCACGCCGGCGTCCGAGTCGGCGGAGGTTGCTCGCGACTGGTTCTCCCGTTTCGAGGGGGCGGGGCTCGACGGCGTCATCGCCAAGCGCCTCGACGGCGCCTACCAGGAGGGTCAGCGAGGCTGGACGAAGGTGAAGCACGAGCGCACGGCCGACTGCGTCGTCGGCGCGTTCCGCTGGCACAAGTCCGGCGGCAAGGTGGGGTCGCTCCTGCTCGGCCTCTACGACGATTCCGGCGTGCTCCATCACGTCGGAGTGACGTCCTCGTTCACCGATGCCAGGCGCCTTGAGCTCGTGGACGAGCTGGCGCCTTACCGGCTCGAGTCGATGGAAGGCCACCCCTGGTCGTGGGGCCATGCGGCCGACGAGCCGGACGGGCGCCGCGTGCCGGGCACCCAGAGTCGCTGGAACGCCGGGCGCGACCTCTCGTTCGAGCCGCTCCGAATCGAGCTCACCTGCGAGGTCGGCTACGACCACCTGCAGGGTGACCGCTTTCGCCATGCGACGACGTTCCATCGGTGGCGCCCGGATCGCACGCCCGAGTCATGTCGCTACGACCAACTCGAGACGGCTGTGCCCGAGGAGCTTGACGCCGTCTTCGCCGCCGGGACCTGACGACCTGGCTGTGGTTTCGGGTCGGATCCGGCCCAAAACCACAGCCACTTCGAGCCGGCCACCCATCGGGCTAGCCCTGTTGTGCGGCCCCCGCCCAACTCGCGTGAATGCGCCGGGCCGTGCGCCACTCGACGTAGAAGGCCAGGAACGGAAGAAACCCCGCACACACCACCGCCACCAGCTGCCCGGCCGAGAAGCGTGCCCGGCGCGCCAGGTCGGCGGCGCTCAGCAGGTAGACGATGTAGAGCAGCCCGTGCACGACCGAGACGATGTTCGCCATGGTGGGCTTGTGCCCGACGTACTGGACCGGCATGGCGACGCCGACGAGCACGAGCAGCATGACGCCGACGACGATCGACATGACCTGGTACCGCCGGAGCGATCGCTCGAGCTCAGGGGGCATGGACCATCAGCGCTTCCGCTGCCCCGCGTGCAGGCTGGCGAGGTATCGGTTGTAAGCCGCCAGCTCGGGATCGGCCTCGTCGTACGGGTCCCAGTCGAGGGGTGGACCCGCAGCAGCAGCAGCCGGAGCCGGAGCCGGCGCCACCGCATCGGGCGGCGCCGCGCTGGAATCCGCCTGCTCGTGGGAGGCGCCGGTCTCACCTGCCGGCGAGGCGGTGTGCTCGGCCATCTCCTCATGGACGAGCTTCCACCACATCCACGTCACGTAGGCGGCGAAGAACGGCCACTCGAAGGTATAGGCCCAGCTCAACACGTTGCCGTGCAGGGCACGGCTCAGCTGCCACAGGCCAAGGGTGATGAACAGTGGCACCGCCACCATCAGGCACACGTGCAGCGTGATCGCCCGGCGCGACCACCAGCCGCTCTTCATGTCAACAGGCTATGCCGGCTTCGGGACGGTCAGCCCGCAGGCTCGGCGGTGTGCTGGTCGTAGGTGGCGATGAGATGACGGGCCGCCCGGGCTTCGTCGACACGCCCGACCGGGCTCGTCCTCGGCGCCGCTTTCGCCTCGTCTGCGTTGCCGGCGGCGCGCGCCTCGTTGGCGATGAACTCGAGCGCGTCGGCAAGGGCGGCAAGGGTCTGCGGGCTCTCCGTCTCCGTCGGCTCGATCATGAGCGCCTCGTGCACGATGAGCGGGAAGTACACAGTCGGTGCGTGGAAGCCGAGCTCGAGAAGGTGCTTGGCGACGTCGAGCGCCCGGAGTCCAGTCTCGGACTCGAGTGCTTCCGCCGACAGGACGCACTCGTGCATGACCGGCCGGTCGAAGGGCACCTCGTAGATTCCCTGCAGGCGCCGCTTCACCCAGTTGGCATTGAGCACGGCGACTTCGGCGACGTTGCGTAAGCCGTCGGCACCATTGAGGCGCAGGTACGCCCATGCCCGCAGGAGCACGAGGGCATTGCCGTGCCAGGAATGCAGGCGGCCGATCGAACGAGGCGGCGTGTAGTAGCCGAAGCTGCCGTTGGCCAACCGGGCAGGCTTTGGACCGGGCAGGAACTCCGTCAACTGCTCGGTCACAGCCACCGGGCCGGCGCCTGGGCCTCCGCCACCGTGCGGCGTCGCGAACGTCTTGTGCACGTTCAGGTGGACGATATCGAAACCCATGTCGCCCGGTCGCACGATCCCCAAGATGGCGTTCAGGTTGGCGCCGTCGTAGTACATGAGCCCACCGACGTCGTGCACTGCGGCGGCGACCTCGACGATGTTCTCCTCGAACAGACCGAGCGTGTTCGGGTTCGTGAGCATCATGCCGGCGACGCTCGTGTCGAGCACCTCGCGCAGATTGTCGAGATCGACGCCACCCCGCTCGTTCGTGCCGACGGTCACGACCTCGTAGCCGGAGAGGGCTACAGACGCCGGGTTGGTCCCGTGGGCCGAGTCAGGGATGATCACCTTGTTGCGGTGCTCCCCGTGGGCGTCGTGGAAGGCGTGCATCAGCAGGAGGCCGGTGAGCTCGCCGGCGGCTCCGGCGGCCGGTTGCAGCGTCGCCTCCGCCATGCCCGTGATCGCGCAGAGTCCCTCCTCGAGCTCCACGAGGAGCTCGAGCCAGCCCTGGATGATCGACGGCGGCGAACCCGGATGAACGTCGGCGAAGCCCGGCATGGCCGCGGCGACGTCGCAGGACTTGGGGTTGTACTTCATCGTGCAGGATCCGAGCGGATAGGCGCCGAGATCGACGGAGTACTGGCGGTGTGTGAGGCGCGTGAAGTGGGCTACGAGATCCCGCTCGGCCACGTCCGGCAGCTGGACCTGCTCGGTCGCCCGGAAGCGCTCGGGCACGAGCTCGGACAGCGACCACTCGGGCAAGTCGTTCGTGCGGAACGAAGCGGACACACGACCCGGCTCCGACAGCTCGAAGAGCGTCGGCTCGGTCCCCCGACCCATGAGCGGAGCGCTCGAGGCGCGACCACCGGGGGCGATCATCGCACGGCCTTGTCGAATGCGGCCACGAAGGAGTCGATCTCGGCCTTCGTTCGCCGTTCCGTCGTGGCCACGAGCAACGAGCCCGCGTACTTCGTCCCCACGAAACCTTCCTCTACCACCGTCCCGGCCAAGAAACCCTCCTCCAGCAACCGCTCGATCAACACTGCCGGATCGACAGGTGTACGGACGGCGAACTCCCGCAGCACGGGTGCCTCCGCCGCCGGCTCGACGCCGTCGAGCGCGAGCAGTGCCACACGGCAGTAGCGGGCGGCCCGGGCCGAGCGCAGCGCCACCTCGACGAGGCCGGCTGTGCCCAGCCACCCCATTTGAATGGCGGCCGTCACCGCCATGAGCGTCTGGTTCGTGCAGACGTTCGACGAGGCTCGCTCACGCCGGATGTCCTGCTCACGCGTGCGCAAGGTCGTGACGTAGGCAGTACGTCCTTCAACGTCCACCGTCTCGCCGACGAGCCGGCCGGGCAGGCGGCGGACGTCTGCGAGCCGGCAGGCGAACAGCCCGAGATACGGGCCGCCGAAGCTCAGACGCGTGCCGAACGCTTGGCCTTCGCCGACGACGATGTCGGCACCGAGCGAGCCGGGGGTCTTGAGGACGCCGGCGGCGATCGGGTCGAAACAGACGACGAGCCGGGCGCCGAGGCGGTCCGCCGTGTCGCGGGCAGCGGTGAGGTCCTCCAAGCAGCCGAGGTAGTTCGGTGTTGCGACGACGACCGCGCCGACGCGGTCGGCCGTAGCTGCACTGGCGTGCTCCCAGTCGGTGACACCGTCGAGCAACGGGACACGAGCGATCTCATGGCCCGGGCCGCGAGAGAACGTCTGCAGCTGTGCGCGCCAGCGCGGGTTGACGCCGTCGGAGCACAGCACGCTCGAGTGGCCGGTCTCGACGACCGCCATGTTGACGCCTTCAACGAGGGCGGCGGCGCCGTCGTAGAGCGAGGCGTTGGCGATCTCCAGGCCGGCCAGGCGGGCGACCATCGTCTGGTACTCGAAGAGTGCCTGCAATATGCCCTGGGCGACTTCCGGCTGATACGGCGTGTAGGCGGTCACGAACTCCGATCGCGACGCCAGGGCGCCCACGACGGCGGGGATCTCGTGGTCGTAGGCGCCGGCACCCGCGAAGCAGACGAGCTGCCGGCTGGCGGGGCGGTTGCGGGCCGCCAAGTCCTCCAGGCGGTCGCGCAGGTCGGCCTCGCTCCAGTGGTCCGGCAAGTCGAGCCCGCCGGCGAGGCGGATGGCTGCCGGTACGACGGCAAAGAGGTCGTCGAGGCTGGACAGGCCGAGAAAGCCGAGCATCTCGGCGATCTCCCCATCGGTGTGGGGAACGAACGGGGCGGTCATGATGCCGTGGCGCGTGAAGCGAGCTTCTGGAACGGCGGACGGACGACTTCCGCCGGTACCGCCGTTCCTCGGATGTCGATGTCGACCATGTGTCCCTCCGGTGTGGCCGGCGGCAGGAACGCGAGGGCGATGCCGCGCTCGAGGACCGGCGAGTAGTTACCGCTCGTGACTTCACCGGTCGAGCCGTCCGGCAGCGACACGGGGTCGGCGGCCCGCGGCGGGCGGCGGCCGGCCGTGAGCAGCCCCTTCAGCAAGCGATGCGGTCCGGCGGCCCGTTCGGCTGCCAAGGGCTCGCGCCCGCGGAACGGGCCTTTGTCCCAACCGATGACCCAACCGAGTCCGGCCTGTAGCGAGGTGATGCCGCGCCCGAGCTCGTGCCCGTGCAAGGGCAGCCCAGACTCGAGACGAAGCGTGTCGCGGGCGCCGAGCCCGGCCGGCTTTGCGCCCGTCGCCACGACCGCCCGCCAGAACGCAGGCGCCGTCTCCGCCGGCACGGCGACCTCGACGCCGTCCTCGCCCGTGTAGCCCGTGCCGGCGGCGACACATTCCACGCCGTTCCACCGGAACGTCGTCACGTGGAAGTGACCGACGGCGGCGCCCGGCCGGGCCCGACCTTGTTGAGGTCGTTCGTGAGGTTCCGCTGCAGCAGCTCGAGCGTCTCGGAGCCGAGGATGCGGACCGTGCCGAGGTGGCTCACGTCGAACACGGCCGCGGCCGTTCGGCAGGCCATGTGCTCGGCGATGGTGCCACTCGGGTACGCGAGCGGCATCTCCCACCCGCCGAAGTCCACGAGGCGGGCGCCGAGCGCAACATGTTCTGCTCGAAGCGGGGAATCCCGCAACGGGGACGCGCCGATGGAGCCGGATGATTCTTCCGTATTGCTCACATGGGCCAATCTACGGTGGTGCAGCTTTTAGGGCAATCCGCCCGGCTCAGCCAGCCAATCTCGGTGTCGAGTCGAGACGATATTTCTCGATGAGGCCCACGATGTCACGGCGGTACAACATCTTCACGTGTACGTCCGGATACAGCTCGGTGAGCTGGCGCACCTTTCGGTTCTTCACGGTCACGAGGTCCTGGCGAAGCGTCGTGAGCTCGAGGAAGATGCCGTGCTCGGGCAAGTAGAAATCCGGACGGAACGCCTGCAGCGGTGACCCGTCGGGGCGCCAGGCGAGGACGAACTCCACGGGCTCGTACTCCCATACGACCTCGTAGAAGTCGAGGAGCTCGGCGAAGAGGCGCTCGGACTCGTGAGCGAAGCGGGCGACGATGCTCGCCTCAGCCGGGGCCGCTGGAGCCGCCGGCCACCGCCGGTGCGGCCCGAAACGGAGCGGGTGCCGAGCGATCGTCCGACTCCTAGGCGAGGTGCGCCGGGCGGACTGCGGGGACCGAACGATCCGGCGAATGGGACAGCGAGCCCTTCGCATCCGCGCCGACCTCGTCCGGGGTGGGCGTCCCGACGATCTTCACGATGGCGGCATCGACGTCACCCTTCACGCCGGAGAGGGCGACGACGTTGAAGACGCGTTGGCCCCCCCGCAGCAGGTCGAGCAACTCCTCGTCATCTTGCACGAGGACCGAGCCCGTCGCCCCGAGCACGAGGCTGGCCGAGGCGAGGTCGTCACCCGACTCGCGCATGAAGTCGATGGCCTTGCGCGCTCGCTGCAGCGTCACGCCGGCATCGAGCAGTTGCTTGATGATGCGGAGCTCGACGACGTCCTGGTAGGAGTACAAGCGTTGCGTCCCGCTGCCCTTGGCCTGCTCGAGCGAGGGTGACTTCAGCCCGGTCCGGTCCCAGTGGTCGAGCTGGCGGTAGGTGATGCCGACGATCTTGCACACCTGTGGACCGCGGTATCCCTCTTGCGGCATCTGTTCCGCCCCTGTTCATGTGAACCGAAGGCCGAGCCGGGGCCCGGACAACAGCAACGTAACTACACGATCGTCATCTACGGTACGACGCCCTCAGCTCCACGTCAACCACCACGTGAGAGATGGCGCGGCAAGACTCGACTTCAACCACAGCTGCAACCCCACGGTCAGCCGAGCATGCCGAGACGGGCGCCCGGCGCGGGGCACCGCATGTCCCACTGAAGGGACGGTTGTTAGGGCGTGAAATCCTCAGGGCTGATCGTGTCGAGGAACTTTTGGAACTCGTCGACGAGCTCTTCCGGGGTGCCCGCCTCGCGGACGTCGTCCTCGTCGGGCTCGACGACGAGGCCTTCGGCGTCCATGAGCTCGTCGGCCACATAGAGCGGTGAGTGGGTGCGAGCCGCAAGGGCGATGCCGTCCGACGGCCGGCAGGACACGGTCACGTCCCGCTCCCCCGCCCGGATCTGCAGCTCGGCATAGAAGGTCGATTCGCGGAGCTCGGTGACGACGACTCGCAACAGGCGCGCCCCGAGGGCGTCGAGCAGTATTCCCATGAGATCGTGCGTCATCGGCCGAGGAAGCTCGACCCCCTGCAAGGCAAGCGCGATGGCCGCCGCCTCGGGCGGTCCGATGAAGATCGGGAGCGAACGATGCGTGCCCTCGGTCTCCTGCAGCAGCACGACGGGCGTGCTCGTGTTGATGTCGACTCGAACGCGGGAGAGCCGAACTTCCACCATGCACAAAAGTTAGTGGCCCGGAAGGCCCTGCACACTCGCGATCCGGCCCACAGATTGCGGGGACGCGCCGGACCGGAGGCTCTCGGGCTCCACGACGACGAGCATCGGCAGGTTCCGGTACCGCTCCTCGAAGTCGAGGCCGTACCCGACGACGTACTCGTCGCCGATCTCGAGCCCGACATATCGGAGATCGACGGGCAGCAACCGGCGGGGCCGGCGGTCGAGCAAGGTGCAGACGTCCGCTGAGCGGGCGCCGCGTTCGTTGAGGAGCCGGCGAACGTAGCTGACCGTGAGCCCGCTGTCGACGATGTCGACGGCGATGACGACGGCACGTCCTGCAACGTCGGCCTCGAGGTCCTTCGACAGTTTGATGCGTGCTCCGCCGGCCCCGTAGGCCGACAGCGCGAGGAAGTCCACCGCACAGGGGACGGAGATCTCGCGTGCAAGGTCGGCGACGAGGCACACGCTCCCTTTCAGGATCCCGACGAGCACGATGCCGTCGGGATGGTCCGCCGAGATCGCCTCCCCGAAGCGCCGAACGATCGAGGACAGCTCGTCGGTCTCGAGGAGCGTGCGCCCGGCAAGGCCGGGTTGGCTCATCCTCGAGTGAGGTCGTGCAGCACGGCCTTGGCGAAGCACGCCTGCATCGAGGCACCCAGCTCGGAGAGACGAACGAGATCGTCGTGGGCCCGCCGGCGGGCGTCCGGGTTCCGCTGCCGGAGGAGGGGCATGACGATTTGGGAGTACATGCTCGCCTGCCGCTCGGCGGCGTGCTTGAACATGCGCAGGTGCCGCGCCTCCACGCCGAAACGAGCAAAGCCGGCCGCCAGCCCCGCGACCACGAGCGCGTCCTCGTCGAAGCAGTGAACGCCGGCCACGAGGTGGCTCTCGATGAGGCTGTAGGACTCGAGCTCCTCGATCTGGCGGACGTCGAGACCGCTCGCCTGCGCGAGCTCTGCGGCGGTGAGGCTGGCCCCCGCAAGGGAGCTTGCGCCGGACGCCACCATCGCCGGCGCCGGCGGTCTCCCGGTACCGGCCGTGTGACCAGCGTCGCCGGCCGGCGTGTCGGGCGCCGGCGAGGCTGGTGCCGGTGAGGCTGGTGCCGGATCAGATGCGTGCGGGTCGTCCCTCGCGGGCGGCGCCGTGACGACAGCGTCGGGGGCACCGGTCGTGGCGCGGGCAGCAACGCGAGGACTGGCCAGGGCCACGTCAGGGGCGGCGGGGCTCGGTCCGGCGCCGGGGGCACCGATTCGGCTCGCCGGAGCTACCGCGCCAGTCGATGCGGAGACGGCTGCACGGATTCGGCTCGCCGGGGCCGCTGTCGTAGCCGATCCGGCGACGGCGGTTCGCCCAACCCGGGCAGGCTCCTCCGCCGCGTGCGCCTGGTGCTTCGCCTGCAGGGTGGCGCCGTTGGTCGGGGCGTCGTCGCCCGCGTGCGCAGCCGCAGACCGGTGTCGCGGCGACTCGCTCACGCCGGCAGGTTCCGGCGCGGGCCGCGGCGTGATCGGCCCGTCTGCCGCGCTCGTCCTGAGCTCGGGAGGAGCGCCGGCAGTACGACCGACGGCGCCAACCGGGGCGCTGCCGGCAAGCGCTGCCACCTGGGGCGATCGACCTCCCGAAGCGGTGTCCGCCTGCGAGCCGGCCTGGACGTGGGCGCGAGAGGAGGCCGGAACGTGGGATGCCGCCGGCGCCTGGACGGGCGCGTGGGCGGCATGAGCGGCCGCCTCCTCGCGCGTGTGGGACCCGTTGACTGGCTGGGACGCGAACACCGGCTCGAGAGGAGCCGAGTCTCCGGGGCTGGAGACCTCGAACAAGGCCTTTGGCTCCGAGCTTGGCTCCTGACCTTCGAGTCGTCCCTTGATGACCTTGAGCGGGAGGAAATTCTCCCGCTGCTGGCGGAGGATCCACCGCAGCCGGTCCACGTCGTGGTCGTAGAACTTGCGATATCCCGATGGGGTCCGTTCGGGGATCAGCAGGCCGCGACTCTCGAGAAAGCGAATCTTGGAGATCGTGACGTCCGGGAATTCCGCCCGCAGGAGCGTGAGGACGTCGCCAATTGAAAGATAAGACCGCTCGTTCACCTCGGCCTCAGTTCGCGCCGGTAGAGAGGAACAGCAGTTTGAATTTGCCGATCTGCACCTCGTCGCCACTGGCGAGGCTCGCCTCTTCGATCCGTTCACGGTTCACGTACGTGCCGTTCAGGGAGCCGACATCCTTCACGAGATACGTCGCTCCGCTGCGCGTGAATTCCGCATGGCGGCGCGACACCGTGATGTCGTCGAGAAAGATCTCGCTCTCGGGGTGCCGGCCGACGTGGGTGACGTCGTTGTCGAGGACGTACTTGGCACCGACATCGGGGCCGCGCTTGACGACGAGGACACCTGTGCCGTCGGCGAGCTCGGCGACGCCGACGTTGACCTCGTCTTCTCCCTGCTCACCGGATGGATCCTGCGGAACGAACGAGACCGTCGTGTCCGGTCCGGGAGACAGGGGGCTGCCGCACGAAGAGCAGAAGTTCGCATCGACCGGGTTGCGATGACCGCAGTTGTTGCAGAACACACTGCCACGCTAGTGCCGCGGTTGGTGATGTGCACCGGGAAGCTGTTGGTTTCTTGGGTGCCGTGGCGCGCCCAGTCGCACGGCGGTCGAGCGACGGTTGAGGTTGAGAGTTGCGACGAGGTAGAAGCGCTCACGCGTCGGTGGCGGTGCGGTATTCCTCCGGCCCGAGCAACGCCTCGATCTCGGCCGGCTCGCTCGCCTCGATCGCACAGATCCAGCCGTCACCGTACGGCTCGGAATTCAGCAGCTCGGGCGCATTACGAAGCTGCTCGTTGGTCTCGACGACCGTGCCCGAGACGGGCGAGTAGATCTCCGAGACGGACTTGGTCGACTCGACCTCGCTGAGCGGGCCCCCCTTGGTGACGACCGTTCCGACAGCGGGGAGCTCCACGAACACGACGTCGCCGAGGGCGTCCTGGGCGAAGTCGGTGATCCCGACCCGCACTGCGGCGTCCGATGGGCGCACCCATTCATGGTCGCTCGTGTAACGAAGATCATCGGGGACGTTCATCGGGCTCCTTCGTCGTCGCGTGGGTTCTCGGAGACCCGAGCGCTCAGCGGCGCAGGGGGACCTAGCCGGATCGTAGTCAGGTTGCAGCGCTAAGGATGGCTGCGATCTCGTCGGCCATCGCCTGGGCCCGCTCACCGGCCGCCACAGGTGTGTCCGCCTCGGCCGTGACGAGGGAGACGGGGTCTTCCGGATCGGGCACCACGAGCGTCCAGCCGTCGTCGTCGATCACCTTCACGCCGTCGATGAGGACTCTGCCCGGCGGCGTTCGCTCGAGAAGGATCCGCATGACGAGGCCCTTCTGCTCGAAGGGCGTCGGCACTTCCAGGCGGGCGATCGAGGGCATGTGCAGGGCCCTGACGGTCTCCGACAGCCGGCTGCCACTTCGGGCGAGCAGGGCGAGGAGGTTGACGAAGCTCGCGACCGAGTCGAAGGCCGGCAGGAAGTCCGGGAAGATGAACCCACCCTCGGTATTGCCTCCGAACGTCACGCCGCTTCCGCCGGCGGCTTCCATGAGGTCGGCCGGGCCGAGCTTCGTCCAGAGCAGCTTCGAGGAGCTCTCCCGGGAGAGCCGCTCGACCTCACGGGGTGCGTTCACCGGCACGGCGATCGTCCCGCCCGGCCCGTCGCCGACGACGAGGCGCACCATCACGCAGAGAGCCTCGTCGTCGGAGAGCACCCGCCCGGTGTCGTCCACGATCGTGAGCTGCTCACCGTCCGGCTCGAAGAGCGCCCCGAGATGGGCGCCCGACGACCTCACGAGCTCCGCCACACGTTCCGCATGAGCCGCCCGCTCGAAACTGAGCACCCCAGGGGTCGACACGTGCGGGTTGATGACGAGCACGTCGGCGCCGAGCTTTGCGAGGACGTTCGGCATGACGAAGCTCGTCGTCCCGAAGGCGTAGTCGAGCACGAGCTTGAAATGGGCGCCGCGGATCGCCGCCAGGTCGACCGAGCCGGTGAGGTCGAGCGTGTACGACTCGAGCGTGCGCGAGGGAAAGTCGATATCGCCGATCTCGGCCGCGAGCACGCGGCGCGACTCTTCCCTGTCGTGCAACCGCTCCACCTTGCGTTGGGCGGTCTCGTCGAGGTCGACGCCGTCGGCATCGAGAAACCTCAGGTTCACCGACTGGGGGTCGCCCGCCACGAGCCGGACCGTCACGCCTCCGCACGACTCGCTCGTCCTGATCTGGAACCGCGTCACCGGGACGGTTGCCGCTTCGAGATCGTCGACACTGCAGCCGGCCGCCGTGATGCCCACCATGACGGCGCGCTTCAGGATGCGGGCCGCTCGGCTCGAGTCCCGCGAGGTCGTGATGATCGAGCCTTTCGGCATCATCGAGGCGTACGCCATGGCGACGCGCATGGCAAGCTCCGGAGAGAGGTCCACGTTCGCCAGGCCGGACACGCCGTAGCGGCCGAACAAGGCTCGGGAGCCTTTCGACTCCCAGACGATGGACGAGCTGACGACGGCACCGGGCTCGATCGTCTTGTTCGGGTAGACCTTCACGCCGGCTCGAAGGATGGCGCCACGGCCGACGCGACAGCTGTCCCCGACCACGACACCCTCCTCGAGGTGACTGCCTTGGCGGATGTCGCACGAGCGGGAGATGACTGCCCCGCGCGCCGTCACGCCGGCGGCCAGGTAGGTGTTCTCGTGGACGACGGTGTGCT
>JBEKMC010000052.1:0-26021 GCA_050008715.1 Acidimicrobiales bacterium
TCGACGTATCCGCTGTCGAGTTGCGCCTCGAGCGTCGTCGTCGTGGACTCGACGAAGACGAGTCGCAAATCGGGAAAGCGCACCGGGGCGACATCGAGCACCTGCGGTACCAACCAGCGTGCGGTCGTGCCGATGATGCCGATTCGCACCGTCCCGGTCACGTCGTGTTGCAGCGCACGCACGTCGGCCTCGAGCGCGTCGAGCTCGGCGATCACTCGCCTCGCCCGGGCGACGGCCATTTCCCCCGTGCTCGTCAGCTCGCCCGTCGCGCGGTCGATCAGGGTCGTGCTCAGCTCGTGTTCGAGCTTCTTGATGTGCGCCGACACATTCGACTGCACGGTGAGCAGGGCTTCTGCTGCGGCAGAAAAGGAGCCGAAGTCAGCGATGGCGACGATGGCCTTGAGCTGACGAACTTCCATCGGAAAAAACGATACTACATATCTATTCGATACCCTTGACGGATAGTGAAAGAAAGCGCAAACTAGTCGTCGTACAGACCACAGGAATCTGTCGGATCCCCCCTCCGACCCTGTTGAGTCTTGAGAAGGGGTCGGCATCCCCCCCGCCGGCCCCTTCTTCGCGTCCCGCCTCTCGTCTCGCCCACGTCAGTGGCTGTCCAGCTGTCTCAGCAGGCGTTTCGGGGCAACCAATCGGTAACTCTCCTCGATCCAGTCCGACAGCACCGCCACCGGCGGAGCGCCGTCGGTCGAGAACGGGACGGACACCCAGCCGTGCTTGCCCAGCCCGTATCCGGTCGGCTCTGCTGCTTCGACGGCCAGTGCGGCGTCGCGAGATTCGTCCAGCTTGAGGCTCATGGCGGGACGCGGCGGCGTTCCCGGCGAGCCCGGCTCGCCCCCGAGAAACACGAACACCTTCTTGTTCACCTTCACCACCAGCTCGCCCCAGGGGAGGTCCTCGTAGCTCTCCGGGAGCGAGCCGGCGAACGCCCGGAGCTGCCGGCGGACGGAGGCGGCGTCTGAGATCGGGCGCGACTCGGGCGGCACACCCTCATTGTGCCCCGGTCCCGCCCACTACTGTCGTGGTCGTGGGCCGCGTCGCTGCAATCTTCGATCTCGATCGCACGCTGTTGCGAGGCGCCAGCGGTCCCCTCATCAACGAGGCGCTGAGCGAGGCCGGGCTGCGCAGCTCGAGGATCCCGGGCGAAGGTCTGCTCTACAAGTCCTACGAGCTGCTCGGGGAGAACCCGATCGGGATGGCACTTGCGAGGGCGGCCGCCCTCGCCGTGCGCGGCTGGTCGGTGGACCGCCTGTGTGCCGCCGGTCGCATCGCCGCCACCTTGCTCATGGACGAGGTCGCCGCCTACGTGCCGGGATTGTTGGAGGAGCATCGCCAAGCCGGGCATCTCCTCGTGCTCGCCACGACGACGCCCGAGGATCTCGTGCGTCCGCTCGCTGAGCAGCTGGGCATGGACGACGTCGTGGCGACCCGCTATGGGCGGAGCGCCGGCGTCTACACCGGAAAGCTGGAGGGGAGCTTCGTCTGGGGCCTCGGGAAGCTGAGTGCCTTGCGGAAGTGGGCCGACGGGAACGACGTGGACCTGTCGGAGAGCTTCGCGTACTCCGACAGCATCAACGACCTCCCCATGCTGTCGGCTGTCGGGCACGCCATCGCCGTAAACCCTGACCTCGCGCTGCACGCGTTCGCGACCGTGCGTCGCTGGCCCGTCCTGCACCTCGCCGTGCCGCCCGGTGTGCCGACGATTGGGGGTTTCGAGGCCTTCGACGCCGCCAAGCGCCTGGTGCGTCCCGAGTTGTTCCCGTATGCGCGCTTCGACATCGCCGGCGTCGAGAACATCCCCGACACCGGGCCGTTCATCCTCGTGTCGAACCACCGCAGCTACTTCGACGTGGCGGCGGTGGCACTCGTCGTTCAGAAGAAAGGGCGCCCGACGAGGTTCCTCGGCAAGCAGGAGCTCTTCGACGCCCCCGTCATCGGCCAGATCGCCCGGGCCTTCGGCGGCATCCCCGTGGAACGTGCCGGCAATGCCGGGAAGTCCCTCGGCCCGGCCGAGCGAGTCCTGCGGGCTGGCGAAGGCATCGTCGTTCTGCCGCAGGGCACGATCCCGCGGGGTAGAGCCTTCTTCGACCCTGACCTGAAAGGGAAGACCGGCGCAGCGCGACTGGCGGCGAGCACTGGGGCGCCTGTCATCCCGGTCGGCCTGTGGAACACCGAAGCCGTCTGGCCGCGGTCTTCGACGCTTCCGCGCGTGACGAACCTGCTGTCGCCGCCGACGGTGCGCATACGCGTCGGGCCGGCGGTCGAGGGTCTCGGGCGAGGCGCCGGCGATGCCATTGGCGACACCGAGCAGATCATGGCCGCCATTGCGACGCTCTTGCCCCCGGAGGCCCGGGTGCTGCGCGAGCGCACCGAGGACGAGCTCGCCCGCACCTATCCCAAGGGCAAGGTAGGGGAGGAGCGCGTGGTGGGCGTCGCACCGGCCGCCCGCAAGACGGCGGCGCCGAAGGCGGCCCGCAAGACGGCCGCCGGCACAACCAAGGCGCCCGCCCGCAAGGCGTCCCCTGCCAAGGCGCCGGCGGCGAAGAAGAAGACGGCGACCATCGCTCGGGGCGATACCGGAGGCGACGGTCGCCCGGCAGCTCGCCGGACTCGCTGAGCGCTTCGCGACGTGTGTGGTATCGCCGGCTGGATCGGCCCGCCGGATCACGACCTGCTCGCGACGATGTGCGAGCGGATCGAACATCGCGGCCCTGACGACGAGGGCTACCTCGAGCGCGAGCACGCGAGTCTCGGACATCGCCGGCTCGCCATCATCGATATCGAGCACGGCCACGAGCCCATGTCGAACGCCGAGGGGACGGTGCACCTCGTCTACAACGGCGAGGTCTACAACTTCCGAGAGCTGCGGATCGAGCTGGAGGCGCACGGACGGCAGTTCACGACGTCCTGTGACGCCGAAGTCGTGCTCGCCGCCTACGAGCACTGGGGGCTCGACTGCTTCCCGAGATTCAACGGTATGTGGGCGCTCGCCATCCTCGACGAGCGGGATGACGAACCGACCGTCGTCCTGAGTCGCGACCACCTCGGGATCAAACCGCTCTACATGGCCGAGGCCGATGGCCGCCACCTCTTCGCCTCGGAGATCAAGGCATTGTTGGCGGCACCGGGACTGCAGCCGGTCGTCGATACCCGACGCGTCGGCGAATACCTCGCACGAGGGCTGCACGACCATGACGAGCGCACGTTCTTCGCGGGTGTCCGCCAAGTGCTGCCTGCGACGGCCGTCACGATCCCCGTCGGAGGCGGGAGCGTCGTCGAGCACAGCTATTGGCAGCCGGCGCTCACCTCGACAGCCCCGGCAGACCCGAAGCTGTTCCGGGAGGCCTTCGAGAAGGCCGTCGAGCGTCGCCTCGTCGCCGACGTCACGGTGGGGACGTGTCTGTCGGGCGGCCTCGACTCCTCCTCGATCGTGTGCGTGATGAGCCAGTTGCTCGCAGACGGCGCCCCGGACTCGGGCAGCATGGGGGATCGGCTGCGCACATTTTCGGCGGTGTTCGACGGCGATCCGATCGACGAGCAGGAGTACATCGAGCCGGTCCTTGCCGCCTCGGGCGCCGACAGCGACTTCGTGCGCCCGAAGTCGAGAGATTTGTTCAGTGATCTGCCACTTCTCGTATGGCACCAGGACGAACCGATGGTGTCGTCGGGCCCGTACGCCCAGTATCGGGTCATGGAGCTCGCAAAGGGCAAGGCGAAGGTGCTTCTCGACGGCCAAGGTGGCGACGAGCTGCTCGCCGGCTACGTGCCCTACCAGTACGTCTACTTGCGGCAGTTGGCGAAGTCGCGCCGCCCCGCCGGCTTGCGGGCACTCGCCCAGGAAACCCTCCCCACCCGCGACCTCCTCGCCCCCATCGCCCGGCAGCGTCTTGCCGACCGACGGCGCCGCGTCGACCCGGCGTCCTACTGCCCGGCACTTCTCGGCGATCCGGCCAGAGCCGACGCCATCAGGGCTGCCGACGACCGTGTGCGCGACGACCTCAAAGGGCGCCTGCTCCAGGACCTGACGCGCTACAGCCTGCCGTCGTTGCTCCGCTACGAAGACCGCAACTCGATGGCGCATTCCATCGAGTCGAGGCCGCCGTTTCTCGACCAGGAGCTCGTGGAGCTCGTGCTCTCGCTGCCGGCCGACGCGATCGTGCGCGACGGCTGGAGCCGTTGGATCTTCCGCGAGGCGATGCGCGACATCCTGCCGGAGACGATCCGGCTGCGTCGGAAGAAGATCGGCTTCACGACGCCGGAGATGCGCTGGTTGCGAGCGGAGCGGGCGACGGTGCAGGGCATCTTCCGCTCGCCTTCGTTCTGTGCCCGGCCGTATTGGGACGCCCCGGTCGTGGCGCGCGGTTTCAAGGCCGCCTGCGAGGGAGACCTCGAGGAGTCGCCTCTGTTCTGGCGCATCCTGAACATCGAGGCATGGTTGCGGGTCTTCCACGGCGAGGCGCCCATGGCACCAGGTGGCAGGCGACCGGCGGCCGACCGCCTGCTCGAAGCGGCCGGTGACGCCGAGTGCGTCGAGATGCTCGGCGGCGAGGCGGCGTCGTGGTCGACGATCGCGGTGAACAATGGGCGGCACGTGTTCTGTTGCGGGCCTGACGGGCGCAACGTCTACGGGCGTGCGCCCGTTCGGACGCCCCGAATCGAATCCGGCACCGATCTCGACCGTGTGGTGATCGACTCGGTGCTGTCGGTCGAAGGTGGCCGCCTCGGTCTCGAGGAAGGCGACATCGTCGCCATCTCGGAGAAGGCGGTCGCCGTCAGTCAGGGACGGTCGTTCCCCGCCAGCTCGATCCGGCCGTCGGTGCTCGCCAAGGTCCTGTCCGGTTTCGTCTCGAAGGGCCCTGCAGGGATCGGCCTCGGCATCCCGGCCACCATGCAGCTCGCCATCGACGAGGCCGGCGCCCGCCGAATCCTGCTGGCGACGGTGGCTGCCGGCGTGACCCGTCTCGCCGGTCGCCACGGAACCTTCTACAGAGTCGCCGGGGAGCGAGTCTCGGCCATCGACGGACCGACCGCCGGGACGCTGCCGCCGTTCGACACCCACGCAAAACTCCCGCCGTCGGATCCCGACGGCGTCGCCGACCGGCTCGCCCGGCGGCTGGCGGAAGAGGCGGGTGGCCCCGTTCACGTCGCCGTCGTCGACGCCAACGACCGGGGCGTCGTCGTGCTCGGCGGCAGTCGCGGCCTCGATCGCCCGCTCATCGCCTGGCTGTTCGGCGACAACCCGCTCGGCCAAGGGGCCGAACAGACGCCCGTGGCGCTCATCCGCTACATCGGCCGCGTGACACCGTCACCATTGAGTCGCTGACGGGCGCCGGCCTGAGCATGTCCGCAGACCTTCCACGGGCGATCGCCCGAGTCCTCGCAGGCAGCTCAGCCCGCCGGCTTGCGCCCACTGCACGCTCGCTCTCTGACCGCTACAGGGCTGCCAGCGGCTCGTACGTGCGAACGGACGAGGAGGCGCTCGCCTACGTGGCGACGCGGCTGCCGGCGACCTACGCCGCCGCGCAGGCGGCCATGCGGCACGTGGCGGAGCTGTGGCCGGCGTACGCACCGAGCTCGCAGCTCGATCTCGGGGCGGGGCCGGGTGCAGCTGCGTGGGCCGCCGCCAAGGTCTGGCCAAGTGTGGAGACAGTCGAGCTACGCGATCGCGATGAGCCCATGATGCGGCTCGGTGCAGAGCTGGCAGCAGGCGACTTCCGGTGGACGTGGCAGCGGGCTGACATGACGGGCGTGCTCGGCAATGCCGACCTCGTGACCATCTGCTACGCGCTCGGCGAGCTCGAGCCGGCGGCGGCGGATGCTGTTGCGTCGGCGGCGTGGCAAGCCACGAACGGCTGCCTCGTGCTCGTGGAAGCGGGTACACCTTCCGGCTTTGGGCTCATCGGCCGGCTCCGCCGGCGCCTCATCGAAGAGGGCGGTCACCTCGTCGCCCCGTGTCCGGACGACGGCACGTGCCCGATCGCCGGAGCCGACTGGTGCCACTTCGCAGCCCGCGTGGGGCGCAGCGCGCTGCATCGGTCACTGAAGGGTGCCGAGCGGTCGTTCGAGGACGAGAAGTTCAGTTACGTCGCCTTCGCCCGTGGCGAACCAGCTCGGGCGGCCGGGCGCGTCGTCCGCCGGCCAGTGGCCCGGCGGCGGTACCTCGAGCTGTCGGTCTGTGCCGACGGTGTGATCCGCCAGGCCGGGATCGGACAGACGCAGGCGTGCTACCGGGCGGCCTGCAAGCTCGGGTGGGGAGACGGTGTACCGCCCGACGTGCTGGGGCTGGTGCGAACGGCGGCGCCGCAAGACCCTGGTCGATCGACCTGAGGCGCCCCGCTCACTTGAGCAGGCGCGAGAGGCGCCGGTCGGCGAGGGGTTTCCCGCTCGTCTGGCACGTGGGGCAGTACTGCAACGACCTCGTGGCGAAGGACACCTCGCGCACGGTGTCACCGCAGACGGGGCACGGGAGGCCAGTACGAGCATGTACCCGCATGCCGGCGCGCTTGCCGTCCTTCAGCTCGTCCATGTCGAGGACGTCCGCCCGGGAGATGGCGTCGCGCAGCACCGATCCGAGCGCTTCGTAGAGGCGGGAGACCTCTTCGGGCGAGAGCTTGGCTGCCGTCTTGAACGGTGACAGCCGGGCAGCGTGCAGCGCCTCGTCGGAGTAGGCGTTGCCGACGCCGGCGATGACGGACTGGCGCGAGAGGCAGTGCTTGAGATCGCCTTTCTCCGCCGCCAGGATGGCGGCGAACCGCGCCTCGGTGAAGTCCGAATCGAGCGGCTCCGGGCCGAGGGTCGCCACCGCCTCGATATCGGCCGGGGCGTGCGTCGTCCAGATGGCGAGGCGTCGCTCGTGACCCATTTCGGTGACGTCGAAGCCGGAGCCGCCCTCGAGACCGACCCGCAGGACCATCGGGCCCCTCCCGATGCGCACGGGCGCCGTGCCGAGCTTGTCGCGCCACTTGATCCAGCCGGCGCGGGCGAGGTGCACGACGAGCCACTCCGGCGCCTCCTCGCCGGCGCCGTCGAGGCGCATGCACAGGTACTTGCCTCGCCTCGTGCACGAAGCGAACGTGCGGCCCACAAGGGATCGAAGGGGCGGGTCGAAGGTCTTGAGGGCCGAGATGGAGGCAAGGTCGAGCCTCGTCACCGTCCGGCCGGCGCAGCGCTCGTCGAGTCGCCGGCACAGCAGCTCGACCTCGGGCAGCTCGGGCACCGCAGCATGACGCTAGTCGCCGCCTTGCGCAGGGCCGGCCGACCCCTGGAGCGAGTTCTGGAGTGAGAAAACGACCGTACGGGGTGTTTTCTCACTCCAGAAGTCCGGCCGACCACGCTGGAGGGCTTCCACCCATCAAGAAACCCCGCCCTCATGTTGTGCTGATGTACGGTTATCCGTACAACTTTGCTACACTGACGTCATGCGCTGGGGCGGCCTCCGATGACACCGTTGGAGCTGGCGGGCCTGCTCTTCCTTGCCTCAGTGTTCGCCGGTGTGCTCGGATCCCTCTTGGGTCTCGGCGGTGGTTTCGTGGTCATCCCGGTGCTCACGTTGCTCTTCGGCGTTGACATCCGACTCGCCATCGGTGCCTCGGTCGTAGCAGTCGTGGCAACCTCGGTGGCAGCGGCCCCGGGCAATCTCGTCGGCGGGCTCTCGAACATACGCGTGGCGATGTTCCTGGCGATGGCCACGACCGTCGGCGCCCTCACGGGAGCATGGCTATCGGGCAGGCTCGACCCTCGCGTCCTTTCCGTGGTCTTCGGTCTCGTGTTGCTGTTCGCCGGCGTTCAGATGGCCCGCAAGATGCGGCACGGCCGGGCCGTCGCCGCCGGCCGTCGCGCCGACGCCCCGGCACGTGACCGCGGCGACCGCCTCGGTCTGAGCGGCAGCTACCCCGACCCCGAGACCGGGAGCACAGTCGACTACCGGGTGGTGCACCCGATCCTCGGCCTGTCGCTCATGTACGTCGCCGGTACTGTCGGCGGGCTCCTCGGGATCGGGTCCGGCGTACTGAAGGTGCCTGCCATGGACGTGGCCATGCGCCTGCCCCTCAAGGTGTCGATGGCCACGAGCAACCTCCTGATCGGCGTGACTGCCGCCAGCGCTTCGCTCGTGTACCTGCTGCGCGGCGACGTCGACCCATACCTCGCCGGCCCCGTGGCCGCCGGCGTACTGATCGGTGCCTGGGCGGGCGGCAGGCTCCTGAGCCGGCTGCGTGTGGGCGTGTTGACGTGGGGTTTCTTGGCGGTGATGGCCGTCGTCGCCGGCGAGATGCTGTGGAAAGGGCTGTCATGACGATCGCGGTGAACCACGGCGTGGCTCCGAGGCGGCCGGTAGACGTCGTCGGCCTGAGACGCCGGCCCGTCGAGTCCGCCGTCGCCCACGTGTTGAGGATCGGACTCGCCCTCAGCGCGGTGGTCATCGCCGGCGGTCTCGCCCTGCAAGAGTTCTCGATCCGTCACCTGCCGGCGGAGGGCAGCCGCTTCGTCGGTGGCTCAGGGCACTATCCCCGCGGCGTCGCCGCAGTGGTCTCCGGCGCCGGCCGCGGCTCCGGCTCGGCCGTGCTCGAGATCGGCTTGGCGCTGCTCGTCTGCACGCCGATCGCGGCCGTGGCGGCGGCGGCCCTCTCGTACCGCAAGCAGGGGGACAGGCGCTTCGCAGTCGTGGGCGCCTTCGTCCTCGGCGTTCTCGTCGTCTCGGGCCTCGTCGGGCTCGGCGCCCTGTAGCCGCCCTCAGTCGGCGCCGAAGAGGTCGTTCGGCACGAAGGCCGACACGACCCAGTTCGGTGCGTCGACGACCTCGCTGATCCGGAGGTCGGCCGCCACCGAGCAGAGCGCATAGGCCTGCTCCCGGCTGAGGCCGCGCCGGCGCTCGAGGTGCTGGATCATCCGCTGCACGCTCTGGCGGGCCGCTCCCATCAGATCTGGGCCGACCCCGGTCGTCGCGTGATACCCCGCCGCCGCCGCCCCGGGGCGCTCGAGCGGGCGCCGAACGTCGAACTCGGGCGTGTCGACGGCGAGATCGGATCGGACCGTGAGGCGGAGCGTGACGCTCATGGCCCCCTCGATCGCCGTGCCGCAGACCTCTCCGTCTCCCTGAGCTGCATGGGTGTCGCCGACGCCGAAGAGCGCCCCTTCCACCTCCACCGGCAGGTAGAGGGTGGCCCCCTCACCGAGCTGGCGCGTGTCGAGATTGCCGCCCACGCGCCGAGGCGGCACGACACTGTGCAGGCCGGGCTCGGCCGGCGCCACGCCGAGGACGCCGCAGAATGGCTGCAGCGGCACCCGGATGGCGTCGGTGAAGACTCCGCAGCCCGCCTCGAACTCCCAGACGTGCAGCCATGGGTCGGGGAACTCGTCGGCCAGCAATCCGAAACCCGGCAGGATCCCCGTCCACCCGTACGTCCCCGGCTCGACGGCGAGGATGTCGATCTGCAGCGTGTCGCCTGGCCCGGCGCCCTCGACGAAGACCGGACCGCACACCGGGTTGATGCGCTCGAAGTCGAGGTCATGTATCGACTCATGCGTCGAGCCCGGCCGGAGCTGGCCCCCGGACGCGTCCGCCGTCTCGAAGCTCACCTCCGAGCCGGACGCGACGGTTGCAACCGGCGCGTGCTGGCGGCTCCAGCCGTAGTGGATCTGGTCGCGCAGAACGTGCAACGACGACATCGTCATGATGGCTCCTTGTCCCGTGTCGATCGAAATCATGGCCGAACGGCAGCGCCGGCGTCCCTTTCCCCGGGCAGAAGGCCGTTCGGAAGTAGCGTGGCGAACGTGGCAGCCACCGTTCTCGACCCGCGTCAGCCCACGCCGTTGTGGGCCCAGCTGGCAACGATGTTGCGAGAGCGATTGACGCTTGGGGAGTACGAGGAGCGTTTCCCGACCGAGTCGGAGCTGACGACGGAGTTCGACGTGAGCCGGGCGACGGTGCGCGAAGCCGTACGCCGGTTGCGCGACGAGGGCCTGCTCGACGCTCGCCGCGGCAGCGGCACGTTTGTGGTCCGGAGGGAGCTCGACGAGCCGGTGCTCGGCACGCCGGAGCTTGCACGGGCGATCATCGGCGCCGGCCTCGCCGAGGAGAGCCGGGTGCGCCACTTCGCCGAGGAGGCGGCTGGACCGGCGGCGGCCAAGGCACTCGGGATCGCCCCTGACGACCTCGTCGTGTGGATCGAGCGGTTGCGGGTAGCCGGCGGGCATCCGCTCGCGCTCGACCGCTCCGCTGTGTCGCTCGCCCCTCCCTGCCGTCGCGCCCTGCTCGCAGCGGACCTCGCGACGGGGTCGCTCTATCGAGCGCTCGCCGAGGACTGCGACATCCGGGTGACCGGGGGCCGCGAGCGCGTACGAGCCGTGGAATGCTCCCAGGACGACCGTCGCCTGCTGCAGCTCGCCAGCGGTGAAGGGGTGCTCGAGGTCGAGCGACTCGCGTTTGCCGGCGACCAGCCGGTCGAGTGGCGACGAAGCCTGTTGCGGGGGAGTGCCTACGAGCTGACCGCCGGCTGGGGGACCGTGCCCGCTGCCGAACCCTAAGACTCAGTCGGAGGTCTGGCGCGGCCAGGACGCCGGCGAGCGCTTGGCTCGCCAGGCTCGCGGCGAAGAGGGATCGTCCTGCGCCTCGCCCGAGTCCGCTCGCCGAGGCGTGGTGTCGGCGGAGGCGGGTAGTCCCCACGCCCGCCGCCAAGGTGAAGCCTCCGGGCCGCGGAACGGCGGCGTGTTGCCGGAAGCGGCCCGCCGGCGGGCCGACCACCAATCCGACTCCGCCTCGTCGGCGAGCAAGGCGACGGCGCGCTCGATACGGGCGGCGAACCGCCGGGCATCCTCCCCGTCCTCCGGCCAGAGGGCGTCGCCGATGCGCACCTCGGTCGGCCCCGGTCGCACCCGTGACGACCCTTTGGCGATGACCGACCGGGTCCCGCGCAGGTGCACCGGCACGACTGGCACCGAGCAGCGTTTGGCGAGGTAGGCGGCGCCGCCCTTGAACTCCTGCCCCCACCCGTCGGGGGAGCGCCCGCCCTCGGGGAAGATGACGAGGCTCCACCCGTCACCGATGAGCTCGGCGGCGAGGTCGGCCGACCGGCGGTTGACCTTCGTCCGCTCCATCGGGATGGCGCCGAGCACGAAGGCCAGCGCCGTCGCTTTGACCCGCCGGTCGAAGAAGTAGTCGGCGGCGCCGGCGACGACGGCGTGATGGCGGATCCGGGCGGGCAGGCAGGACAGCAGCAAGGCCGTGTCGAGATGGCTGGCATGGTTGGCGGCGATGATCACGGGCAGCTCGAGCGGATCGAGGTGGTCCAGCCCGAAGACGGTCGGGGGACAGGCGACCCGTGTGAGGGGACGCGTGATGTCGTCGAGGACCATCGCCCGGGCGAGGCGCACCGGGTAGCGCCGGGCCCAGGCCGTGTCATAGCTCGTTCCGAGGGCGTGCTTGAGGGGCAGCGGCTGCGCCCCGCGAGGGCGCGTGGGCCGCCGCAACAGGAAGCGCCCTGGCGGGACGGATCCTTCCCGACGCGGGCGCGGCGGCAGGACCGAGGAGCTCACCGGACGCCTGCGCTCACCGGTCGCCGACGCCTGCGCCCGTGCTCACTGCACATCGGCGATGAGCAGTGGCGGCGTGTGCAGGTGCGTGATCGACGGGTCGCGGCCGACGACGTCAGAGGCCATCTCCAAGGCGTCGGCCAGCGTGGACGCCGGCGAGAAACCCAGTCGCCGCACCGCAGCCCGGTCCCCGCCCACGATGATCACTTTGCCGACGTGCTCGAGGGCGTGGGCGCACCAGTACCACATGTAGAGGGGATGGACGCCGTGGTAGGCGTAGCTCGTCCGGTAGAGGTGGATGTACCACGGGTCGGTCGCAAAGGCGGCCTCGAACTTCGACTCGACCTCGAGCATGTCGGTCGTCTCGGAGAGGACCTGCTCGAAGAAGTCGATGTAGCTCGGGTGGTGGACCGGGTTGAACGCCCAGGGCGTCGGGTGCGACATGATGACGACGCCCCCCTCGCGCACGAGCGGGCGCCCCCGGTAGAGGTTGAAGAAGTACCCGAGGCCGAGGCAGGCCACGAGGATCGGGTTCATGATCGAGTTGACGTTGTAGGGGCAGATGTACGGCAGCCCCATCGTCAAGATGTCGGTCTGGCCCTGCACCGGGACGATCTGTTGGCGGAAGACGTGCTCGAGCGTCTGGTCGTGCACGGCGCCGACTTCGCCTGCCTGAACCGAGGTGAGGTCGTGGGGTGCCTTCACGGAATGGAAGATGCGCCGTGCCACCTCGGGAGGCGTGCGGTCGAGCGCCTTCGAGCTGGCGTAGAACGTCGCCCGGTCGCGGGCTGTCCACTCCCACTCGCGCCGCTGCAGGAAACGCATCTCCGCCGGGAACGTGTCGGTGTTGAGGGTCGTCTCGATCTGGAAGATCCTGACGCCGGCGGCGGCGATCAGCTTCCCCATCCGCCAGTTGGACGTGTGCAGCTCCGAGTGGTGGCGGTCCATGAAGGACTTGCTCGCCCGCATGGTGCGGACGTTGTGGTGGTGCTTCAGGCTCTTGTAGGAGGCCAAGCCGGTCGCGACCGACTTGTGGCCACCGTCCATCGCCACGAGGTTGATGTTCACGTACACGAGCAGGTCGCTCTCGACGGCGCGCTTGTTCAGCTCGACGTCCTCGCCCTCGTCGGTCTGGCCGAGGTGGACGATGTTGGAGGGGTCCTCGGCGTCGTGCTGCAGGAGGAGTCCGTGAGGGGCGAAGGCGTCGAAGACACGGGTGCCAAGGGCGTGCCGCAGCTCGTCGTCGGTCATGCGCCGGTGCAGCGCCAGGGCAGCGATGAGCACGACGTCGTCGACGCCCGCTTCGGCGGCAAGGTCGAGGACCGCCTCGATGACCCGCTGGCGGACGTCTGGCGACTTCATCGGCGGGAGCGGCAAGGAGATGTCGTCGAAGGCGACCGTGAGCTTCATGCCGGCGTGCAGCAGTGTGCGCAGGGGGGCGCTGTCGCCGAGCGGGTGATCAAGGGCGTGGCGGATGGCGGCGTCTGGATCCCGCAACGCCGGCAGTGGCTCGGGGCCGTAGATGACGCGACTCCCCACCGGGAGCCGCTCGAGGCCGAAACTCTCACCCCGCCAGAACAACGTCTGCGGGGTCGACCGATCGACCTCGAGGACGAAACCGGGCCTCGGGCTCACTCTGCCTCCTCTGTTGGCTTGCGTCCGCGCGACGGGCGGCGCAGGTCGAAGACGATCTTTACCGAACCTCGGCGGCCGGCAGCGCCTGCGTGGGCGACGGCCTCCTCGTAACGATCGAGGGGATAGGCGGCCGAGACGAGCCGCTCGAGGCCGGCGGCGGCGACGAGCTCGAAGGCGAGGGCGAACGTGGAGCGGGGCCCCTCGGGCCGCGTCTCGGAACCGTAGGCGTAGGCACCCCGCAGGTGGACTTCCCGCTGCCAGAGGGGGGCGAGGTCGACCTTCGTCACGCCGGGCATGCCGACGAGCACGATGTCGCCTCCCGGGCGGACGATGGCGAGCGCCTGCTCGAGCGACTCCGGGCTGCCGACACAGTCGTAGACGACGTCCACGCCGCCGGCGAGGCGGTCGATTCGGCCGTCGGTGGCGAGGGCGAGCGATCCGGAGACGCGACGGGCGGCGCGCTTGACCTCTGCCGGTTCGACGACGTGGTCGGCTCCGAGGTCGCGGGCGAGGCGGCGCTGCTCGGGGTGCTTTGCTGCTGCGACGAGCGTGCCGGGCAGGCAGAAGTGCCGGAGTGCGGCGACCGTGCACAGGCCGAGTGTGCCTGCTCCGATCACGATGACGCTGGCGCTGCTCGGAGGCGCCGTCGAGCAGGCGGCGTGTACCGCGCAGGCAGCGGGCTCGACCATGACGGCGGCTTCGTCGGAGAACGCCTCGGGTACCTCGTGGAGCTGGCTCTCGTGGGCGACGAGGCCGGCCGACCACCCGCCGCCCGTGTCGGTGCAGTAGCCGGTCTGCAATCCGGGCGCGAGCGACCCGAAGGCGATCCGCTCGCAGGCGCCCTTGTGGCCGCCGGCGCATGCGGCACACAGCGGTGCGATGCCACGTGCCTCGCAGCCGAGGACCGGTTCGAGCACGGCCCGGCGGCCATCGAGGGCGCCGCCCCTGACGTCGCCGACGATCTCGTGGCCGGGCACGAACGGGAAGCTGACGAGGTGCTCGAAGTACCGCGAAGAACGGCCGTCGAGCGTGGCAAGGTCGGAGCCGCAGATGCCGGCAAGGCGCGGCTCGAGCCGGACCCAGCCCGGGCCAGGCAGGCTCGGTGGGTCGACCTCTAGCAGCTCGAGTGGACCGACGGCGACGCCGTGCCCCGTTCCGGCCACCGCCGAGGCGAGGCGGGAGGCGGCGAAGCGAGCCAGGTTGCGCTCGAAGACGAGTGCCTTCATCGCGACCGCCCGGCGCCGACGGTACGGAAGCCCGGATGCAGCGTCGAGGTGGCGAGGATCCTGCGTGGACCGCCAGGGGTCTTCGACCAGTGCTCGATCGACCAGCCGCGGCGGCGTGCGATCGCCGCCAGCTTGGCCTCGGGGTTGACGGCGACGGGAAGGCCGGCCGCCTCCAGCATCGGGAGATCGCTCGTCGCGTCGGCGTACGCGACGATCTGGTCACGATCGATGCCGGCGGCTCGAGCGAGGTCCTCCATCAGGAGGGCGCGGGCTTCGCCGGTCGGTGGCGAGGCCACGAGCTCTCCGGTGAACCGCCCGTCGTGCTCTCCGAGGCGCCCGCAGACGATTTCGTCGAAGAGCGGCCGCAGCGGCTCGACGACGAAGTCGAGGGCGCCGGTGATGAGCACCGTGCGGTGCCCGAGGGCGCGATGCTCTCGCAGGCGGGCGAGCCCGTCGGGAAACGACCGCAGGGCGAGCAGGTCGCTCCACAGCTCGATGCCGTCGAGACGGAGCCGGTCGACGGGCGCTCCTTCGTAGCGCCGGTAGAACGAGCGCAGGAAGTCGCTCCGGTCACGGCGGTCGAGCGCCAGCAGGCGTGGGCCTTCCGCCAGCAAGCCGCCGATGAGCTGTGCGCGCTCGCCTCGGTCGAGGTGCCGCGTCGCCAGCCATGCGTAGCTCTCGACGACGTTCGAGGCGATGAGCGTGTTCT
Organism: Acidimicrobiales bacterium; assembly: GCA_050008715.1. Lineage (GTDB taxonomy): Bacteria > Actinomycetota > Acidimicrobiia > Acidimicrobiales > Bog-793 > JAKACA01. Next base: position 15,118 of record JBEKMC010000052.1, read on the forward strand.
CGAGGTCGAACACGGCGATGCGCGGCTCGCTCGAGAGGATGGCCGTGCGTGAGCGCGACTCCCTCGTGGCGAGCACTCGCTTTCCCGGCGAGGTCCGCACTCGTGCGTGCTCGACGACCGAGGGGAGGTGGACGTCCTCGACGTAGTGCTTCCAGTCGATGATGCCGGGGTCGAAGGCGAAGGTCTCGCGGTCGCCTTCGCTCAGGCCGCCGAAGAGCGTGAGGGTACGGTCGATGCGGAATCGGGCTTCGGTCTCGGTGTAGGCGCCGTACAGCTCCACGTATTCGAGGGCGCGCTCGGCTTGTGTTCGTCGATCCTCGATACGGCCGACGAATTCGGCCCGCTCGCCTCGCACGGGCAGCATGTTGACAACTCGCTCAGCCGTCTTGAGCACGCTCGTGGCACGTCGCAGCTCGCCTTGTACCTTGCCGCGACCCGGGAACGACCACTTCGGCACGACGATCGGCTGCCCGCGGGTGTCGTAGAGGGGGCGGGCGGTGAACCACATCTCCGTCAGGTGGACGAGGGTGCCGTAGAGGAGGGGGTTTCTCGTGCCAGATGCGACCTGGTAGACGGTCGGGCCCTCCGGCGCCGGCCCGTGGGCGGCCACCGCGATGATGGCGGCCACGACGAGGTCGACCGGGACGACGTCGACGACGCCCTCCGGCACGCCGGGGAACTGCCGCAGCAGGCCGCGGGCATACGAGATGATGACCGGCTCGGCCATGCGAAACCCTCGGATCCAGCCGGGCTTCGGCTCGGCGAGGGCGGACTCGACGATGGAGGGCCGGACGAAGGTGACGGCGAGGTCGCCTCGTGTCTCGAGCAGAGCCCGTTCGCCCAGCGATTTCGTATAGGCGTAGGCGTCCGGCCAGCCAAGCCCTCGGGCGCGGGCGCGGCCGGCGGCAACCATCCGGTCCTTCACCCAGTTCTCCCGCAGGCGCTCCGTCTTGTCGGCCAGCAGCGAGGTGCCGGCGGCGCCGAGCTCGGAGCGGGCGCCCTTGTGGAAGGCGGCGAGGCGGTCGGGCGTCCTGCTCTCGGCGTCGGCGTCAGCGCGGGCTCGCCGGGCGGCCGTCACCTCGGCTCGCCAGTTCGTGTCGGTCAGCCACCGGCTCGACGTGATGAGCTCCTCGAAGGCGTCGCCTTTGTGGCCGCTGTTGACATACGCCGTCGACACGGCGACGAGGTGGGGGAGCGGGCGGTCGTGCTCCTCGGTCGCCTGCCGGATCGTCTCGGCGACGCGGCTCGGACCGAGCAGGTTCACCTCGACAGCGCCGTCGAGGGGGGCGTCGAAGCTCACGGTGGCCGCCGAGTGGACGACGATGTCGCAGCTGGCGAGCACTTCCCGGCCGGCGGCGTCGAGGTCGAGACCGTCTCGCCCCACATCGCCGGCGATCGTCACGAGCCGGCGCTCGACCTCGGCCTCGAAGCCCTTGCCGAGCTGGGACCGCAAGCGGTCGAAGCAGTCGTTTCGCAGGATCTCCCGCCGGGTGCGGTCCGCCGCCGACAGACGCTGGCCCGGTCGAACGAGCACGACGATCTCGCAGTCGGGCACACAGCGCAGCAGGCGCTCGACGAGGGCGGTCCCAAGGAAACCCGTTGCCCCCGTGATGGCAACTCGCTTCCCGGCAAGATCGTCGGTGATCACCGGCAGGATTACTTCTTCAACCAGGCACTGAGCTTGTTGGTCGGCTCTGGGTCGGGCTGCACCGTGGGAGGTGCGTGTCGTTGCGGCTTCGGCGGCGTGTAGCGGCCGCTGGCCGCGGTCGTGTTGGCGATTCGGTTGTTGCGCCCGATCGTCCGCCCAGGGACCGACTTCGCCGGTGTGGTCGTGCTGGCGGATGATCTCGAGGACGTCGGTGTCGTCCTCGACCGGCTGGCCGTGGACACTCGGCTCGCCCGGGTGGTCCCGCCGCCGGCACCTGCTGCTGCGGCTCGGGGGGACTTCCGCATCGAGCGGAACACGAGCCAGAGACCGGTGCCGAGGTAGATGATCCCGATGAGGAAGTCGCTGTTGAAGAGGGCGACACCGGCGAGCAGCAACGTGAAACCGACGGCGGCGCGGCGCTTGAAGTACGTCGACAACAGGATCGCGGTGCCGAGCACAAGTGTGATGACCAGGATCCAAGGCGCCTCGGAGTGGATCTCGTGCTGCAGCTTGAGATTCGTCTTGTCGACGTAGTGGCGGTCGACGAAGTACGAGGCGATGGCGAGCGCGATCAGCATGACGCCGAGGAAGTAGCCGATCATGCGCTCGCGCTTGTCGATGAAGTTGACCTTCTTCCCGTCCTCCTCAGTGCCGGTCGCCGGTTGTGCCCTCGGTCGTGAGGAGAGCCACGAGCGCTTTATGGCAGCGGTGGCCGTCGGGGGAGTGAACTCACCGTCTTCGTCCTCGTCGTACTCCTCGTCGTCGTATTCGCCGTCCTCGTCGTACTGGTCGTCGTCGTACTGGGCGGTCTCGTCGTACTCGTCCTCGTCGTACTCGTCCTCGTCCTCGTAGACCGCCTCCTCGTCGTATTCGGCGGTCTCGTCGTCGGCGTCGAGGGTCTCCGAGTCGGCGGTGCCGTAGTCGTCGAGCCCGTGCGTCACGCCGTCCTCGTCTTCGTCGACGACGTCCACGTCGGTGGCGGAGGTACCAGCGGACTGGTTCTTTTTGCGAAGCATCGCTGCCAAGGGTAGTAGCCCGGCGGCCATTGCCGTAGTTGGCGACGCCGACGGCCGGCGGGGGCTCGTGCGGCTCGTCGCCGCGCACGCAAGTCACCGCACCACGGGTCCGGTACGCTGCAACCAGCGGGCGCTTGGCTCAGTTGGTTAGAGCGCAGCCTTCACACGGCTGAGGTCACAGGTTCGAGTCCTGTAGCGCCCACTGGTCGTAGCGTGCGAAGTAGCTGGTCAGAGGCAACTTTTGAGAGTCTCTTCTTAACCGGTGATAACCGCTAGAAACCGCTGCGTGCCCTTCGATGGGGCACGGAAGGGGCACGCGGGGGCACGCCGACCCGTCAGCCTGTCGCGGTCACCGATTCCTGGACAGGCTGGGTCCCGGCGGTGGGCGGCGGAGGTGAAGGAGTGAAACCTGTCTGACCGGGTGGCGTGGTACCTCAATGACACCGCTGCGACCCAGGTCAGCTAGATCCTCCTCGGGTCGGCTGTAACGTTCTCGGCTCTTCTTGCGTGTTAGCTCTTGATGAGAAGAACGCGGGAGGTGGATGTGGTCTGGCCGAGTGACGATGACCGACGTCGCTCCTTCGAAGCATTCTTCGAGGAAACGTCGGTCAAGCTCATGGCACAGGCGTACGCCCTCACCGGCAACCTCCAGGAGGCGAAGGACCTCACGCAGGAGACGCTCACACGGGCCTGGCAGCAATGGGACGTACTCGCGCGGTACGACAGTCCGGAGGCTTGGGCACGGAAGGTTCTACACAACCTCGCCGTGAGCCGTTGGCGACGGTTGCAGCTTCGTCATCGCTACGAGGCTTCTAGCTCTGTTGGCGTCGTGGCCGCACCAGACGCTGAGCATCTCGACCTCGTCAGGGCGCTTCGTCAGCTTCCTCCGCACCATCGGCGGGCGCTCGTGCTACACGACCTCGTGGGCCTCACAACGGACGAGGTCGGCGCCGAGTTGGGTGTCCGCGCGGAAACCGTGCGGGTCTGGCTGCACCGGGGCCGCAAGGCTCTCGCAAAAGAACTCCGATGGGATGACCGCGAAGACGTGGAGGTGAGCGACCGTGTCCGATCTCGAAAGCCGTAGCCGAGGTGCACTGGCCGAGCTGGCGAGGGTTGCTGAGCGGGAGTGGGACGTCAGGGCAGCAGAGGTCATGTCAGGGCGGGAGTTCCGCTCGGGTCGGCAGCACATCACGCGACGCCTGCTGGTCGGAATGGTGCTGGTCCTGGCCGTGGCGGGACTCGGAATTGGACTGACGCTTGCGGGCACAAATGGCGGATCAGCTCCGACGAAGACGACTCAGCCGGCGGGAACGTACCGGACCACCACCACCACCACCACCCTTCCCCAGGGCACCGTGTCGTATCCCGCCGAGCAAGTGACTATCACCGCGCCAAGTGGATCGCCTCCGAGCAGTCAGAGTGCATCATCGGTGCTGGAAGCGTTCAAGACCCAACCGGTGCCGATGAGCGTCCTGAACACCGTCTTGAACACCGAGACCCCCGACGTTGCTTTTGCGACTGTGACCGAAGGTTCACCGACGAGTCCAGAGGTAACAGCAGGCGTACCCTTCCCAGCGTGGGTCGTAACATATGCCAGCTCGCCGGCCGTTTCCTACGGTCCCGGCACGATTCCGAAGGACTCTCGGTGCAAGTTCGTGGGCATTGAGGACTCAGCGACGGCAACCTGGACTGACTTTTTCCAGAGCTGCTCACCTCAGTCCTGATCAGTACGACGACCTCGACTCGAGCAGCTCTCGCCAGCTAACGACCCGGTCTTGCAGATGATCCGGCGCCGCGCTGTTCGCGTCGAGGACTCACGCGGTCGGTCCGGCGATGAGCGCGGCGCTTAGAACGCTCATCGGGCCTAATACTGCCCGGCAATACGACGTTTCATTGCACCGGCCGGCAATGACTCACCCACCCCGAGTCGGCTAAAGCTGCGGACCCAGCGAGGGCGGGTGCTGCCACTCCGGCTCGGGTGTCGACGGTGTCACCCGTGGTTGGCGGAGGCGGACAGGGGTCCGTCCATTGACCGGCGGTCGAGGAATGCCGTAGAGGTCGTTCCTGAACTCCTCGAGGCCGGCAGCGAGGTGCGAGGCGTCTTGCTGAAGTCTCGAGGCCTCTTCAAAGAGCTGTCGGGCCGTCGTTTCCTGACGCTCGTGGCGGGCGGTGAGCTCCTCAAACCTGGCCTTCTGCCCAGCGACGAGGTTGTCTAGGCGGGCCAGCTCAGGCGCCACGTGAGCTTCCCAGCCCTTTTGGGCTTCAGCCTCGCACTGGATGCAGCCGTCGAGGTTCTTTGTTGAGCTGCGTCGGTCCCGCCAACCCTGGCTGTTCTCGGCTGCCTGCTGTGCGATGGTCCTCGCGACGTGGGCGGAAGCGAGCTCGGATACGGCTCGCCCGGCGTCGGTGTGCAGAAAGACGCCGCCACCCGCAGCGAGATCGGCCCGTGCCTGCTGGGTCCGAGCAAGAGACTTGCGAGCCTGGGCCAAGGAGGGGGCGACCCCTGGTGGTCCGGCGGCGGTCAGAACGCGGGCGGCGATCTTGGTTTCGGCGTGGGCGACAGCCGCGATGCGCATCTTTTCGCCTTCTGCCAGGTCGGCGACCGCCTCCTTTGTCAGCTGATCGGAGGCGGGCAGACCGGTGTCGATGGCCCAGGCGGGTGTTCGCTCGCTCGACCAGTCTTGCCTCAGGTCCTCGGCGGCTTGGCCGAGGTCGTCCGCAACCACCCAGGCATGGCTGGACTCCCGAGCTCGGCTCATGGCCACATAGGCGAGTTCGCGTCCCCCGCCGTCAGCAAAGAGGTGGGCTCGGGCAACGGTCGCACCCTGGCTGCGGTGAACGGTCGTGGCATAGCCGTACCCGAGCCGTTCGGCATTCGCTTCCTCTCCGCTGAGGCGCACATTGCGCCCGTCATCGGTGCGGATATCGACTGTCCCCTCGACAGGGTGAACTGCTTCGACCACGGCCCGCTCGGAGGTGACGAGACTGCCGCCCGGGCCGGGGGCGAGCGTGACGATTTCGTCGCCGGCCCGGTAGGTGTTGCCCCCGGGACAGATCAGCTCCGGGCCTGAGAGACGACCGGACGATTCCATCCAGCTCCTTGCCAGGGTGTTGAGCTCGGCGACGTTCGCCCGCCGCCAGGCGTACAGGCCGGTTCGATGCCCGTCTGCGACATCAGCAGCCCAGGCGTCGACTGCGGCCTCCAAGGCATCGGCCCTGTCAGCCTCGGCGTGGATGCGGTCGTGTCCGAGATAGAAGGAGATCGCCTCGGCAACCTCGCCTTCACGAAGAGCCGCCAGGGCCTCCCGCTCCTCGGGGTCGTATTGGCGGCGGTTCTCCACGAGGTGATGGACGGCGCTCGGGTGGCGGGAGACGAGCGCGCCGAGGGCGCCTCCGGGGCCGACCGGGCCGAGCTGGCGGTGGTCGCCGAGAAGGATCAGCTTGGCCCCGGCTGCCTCGACGTGGGCGTTTAGGCGAACGAGGTCGACATCGTCGGTCATCCCGACCTCGTCGAGGATCACCGCGGTCTGTTCGGTCAAGGCCAGCTGATGGTGGTCGAGCCGCCAGATCAGGCTCGCCAGCGTCCGCGACACGCCGATGTCTGCTTCGCTCGAGAGGTTGCGAGCGGCCTGGCCGGAGGTGGCAGTGCCGATCACCTCGCAGCCGGCCTCGGCGAAGGCCTCGGCCACCACCTTGAGCATCGTCGTCTTGCCGGCACCGGCGACCCCCTCGACGAGCTCCGCACCTCGCCCGGACATACAGATGGCGAGCACGGCGGAGCGCTGCTCCTCTGATAGTTGGGCGCCGAGGTGGGCCACGGCGGCGGCGATCGCCGCCTCCACAGCCGCTTCGTTGACGGCGGGGGCGTCGCTGCGGGCGAAATGCCGTCGGAGGCTCTCGGCGATGGCGGTCTCGCGGGCGAGCACCGAGGCGAGGGAGTGGACTCTCTCCCTCGCGCCCTTCACTCCGACAAGGGGAACAACCTCGGGGTCGGCGAGGGCCCTGTCGACGAGTGGGTCGAGGAGGGCCGGGTCCTGCCCGTACAGATGAGGGGCGAGGGCGACGATGACATGACGGCGGGAGAACACCTTGCGGCGGGCAAGGTCGCCGTCGTCTCGCAAGACCTCGGACAAGAGCCGGCGGGCGTCCTTCAGCGTCATCGGCCGACAGTCGCGTCGGGCGGCCCCGACGGAGGCGGCCAGCCGCTCGACCGGCCAGCCTGCTGCCTCGAGCTCGGCCCTCCAGCGCGCCACCAGCTCTCCATCTGCCTCGTGATCCTTGGCAGAGCGGGTGGTGCGGGCGGTCACGCCCCTGGCGCGATAGGACGTGTCACCCCGGCGCTGGCACTCGGCCTCGATCTCGGCTGCCCGCTTGGAGTGCAGCTCGAGGACCTCGTCGGGGATGCCGGCGGCGCGCCAATGCCCGAGTCTCCCCGACGGACCGGGATCCGCTTGGATTCCGTAGCCAAGCTCAACGGCTGCTCGGGCCGCCGCCATCCGCCCGACCATCGTGGCGGCGTGCAGGTGCTCCCGCCACAGCGTGGTGTCGGCTGCCTTCCATCCGCCGCGGTCATCGCCCATCTCGACCAGGTTCGCCAGAAGGACGTGGTCGTGCGGGCAGGGATCGCCGGCTCGCGAGGTGGCGTGGCGAGTGTGGGCGTAGATGACCCCGCCGGTCTTTGTCGCCTCGGCGGCTCTCCCTCGCCGGCCGCCCATCTGGCGGGTGACCCGATCCAGATAGGCCAAGGTGGCGTCTCGCTCGGCGTCCATGATGGCGTGCATGTCCTCGGCTCGGCCGATCACCCCCAGCTCTGCGACGCTCTTGTGCGCAGAGATCACGAGCTCCATGCCCGGACGGCGCGTCGCCACCAGTCGTTCGAAGGTGTTGGGATGACGGGCGCCGCCCGGCCCGAAGACCGCCTCGTACTCCTCCGGCGACACCGGCCCGGACACACGGAGACTCACGGCACCCGATCCGCCCCACACGAGCGGGGTCTCGCCCCGAGAAGCGTAGTACTCGAGCGCCATGCCCGGATGGTCATCGGCGCGTTCCAGCACCGTGGCCCGGTGGTATTCCACCGACTCGGTCCCCATCATCCGCATCCATGCCACAGCTCTGCCACCCGCGTCGGTACGACGTGCCGGCCCTAGCAACCCCATGGGTTGCAATCGTGTTCGTCTTTGGTTGTGTATATAGGAGTGGATGAAGGAAGTGAAGGGGGCAATTGTGGATCGGTACGGAGGGGTCAGTAACGGTAAATGATGGTTAGGTAAGATGTCGTGTGATTTGGAATCGAGGTAGCCGGTTTGCTCAGTGGCGAGCAATAGCTGAGCTCGGTACGAATCGATAGCTTGCGTGCGCCAGGGGACCTTGAGCAGAGGTCCAGGGTGTCTGTGAACGGCTGCCGGCGTCGACCTCGGCACATGATCGACCATCCAGCCGAGCTACTCGACGGGAAGCACGCGCGACATTGCCGAGCATCGCGGACATGGAGTCCCGGCGCAATCGACCGGTCGAGCTGCAGCTCAGGTTGTCACTGGAGCCTCAGCAGACCCTGGACGCCGTTTGTGGAGGTGAACTCGCTCTCAAGTGAGAGCCATCGGACAGAGACGGACCGACCGGTCACCAAAGGAGTTCCTCAGCGTGACGGTCCGCCACATCCGCCGACTCATCGCCGAGAGACACGTGCCCTATGTGAAGGTCGGCAAGTTCGTAAGGTTCGACACGGCCGACATCGCCTGCTGGCTCGATAGCGCCCGACAACCGCCGCGCCAGATCGGCGACCAGACAGCGTTGCTGCGCCTGGCCGACACAGCCGAAGAGTACCGTGAGCGCCGGAACAACTCCCTTGCTCGAAGAGGAGGTACGACATGAGCCGTCGGCAGTTTGGCCGCCTTCGCAAGCTTCCCTCAGGACGCTGGCAGGCGCGATATCCGGTCGGCGACGGTCGACTTCGTGCGGCGCCGCGTACATTTCAGACCAAGGCGGACGCCTCCTTGTACCTGTCCACGGTGGAAGCCGACCTGGCGCGCGGCCAGTACATCGACCCTCGCTCCGGCCGGATCACCTTCTCGCAGTGGGCGGCGCAGTGGCTGGCGCGCCCTGGCAAGCGGGCCAACAGCGCTGCCCGTGACCGCCAAGGGCTGGGGGTATTCATGCACGACCTGGGACCACGTCCGCTGTCGTCGATCACGCCCATGCACATTCAGGGCCTGGTGGACGTAAGGGCGAAGGCCGCGGCACCAGCCACGGTGGCACGGGACTTTTCGGCGCTTCGAGCCGTTCTTAACGCGGCTGTGGATGCAGACGTCATCGGGCGGTCGCCGGCGCGAAAGATTGGTCTCCCTCGGACTCGCCCGCCCGCCCGCACCTCGTTGACGCCTTACGAGCTTGAGAGGCTCGCCTCGGAGGTGCCGGAGCGCTACCGGGTACTCGTACTGGTGGCGGGTGTGCTGGGCCTTCGCTGGGGCGAAGCCATCGGCCTGCGAGTGCGCGACATCGACTTCCTGAGGCGGACAGTCACCGTAGCCCAGGTGGTGGAGGAAGCTGCGGGGCATCTCGGGGTCGTGAGCGAAGCCAAATCAGCAGCCGGTCTTCGGACCCTCTCGGCTCCCGCCTTCCTGATCGACGAACTCGCCCGGCACCTTGCTACCTATCGGTCCGGCGCATCGGCCGATCCTGACGCACTGGTGTTCATTGGTCCCCGCGGCGGAGTCCTTCGGCGGCGCTTCGGCGAGCGGACGTTCGCTCCCGCCGTCGCTCGGGCCGGTCTGGACAAGTCCTTGACGTTCCACGGTTTGCGACACGCGGCGATCACGAGCCTGGTCGAACTAGGTGTCCATCCCAGAGTGATGCAGGGTCGGGCCGGTCACGCGACATCCAAGCTGACCATGGAGCTCTACGCCCACGTCCCCGAGTCGGCGGACCGCCAAGCCGCCGAGGCACTCGATCGTTACCACCGTCAAGTGTCTGCAGAAGGGGACCCTCGGCAAAGCGTCCGGCCTCAGAACTAGTGGCGACGTCACGAACCAAGGGCACGGTGGCGGGTCGACAACGTCTCGGCAGCGGTGGGGGATTACTACGTTGTCGAGGCCTGGACCTGCTCACTCATAGGGCTACCGCCAAATCTCGCCATTGCTCGGGGTCGGGACGATCGAGCAAGAGTCGAGTGATCCCCTTGATGATCGCTCCGAACTCATGGTGATCGAGCGTCCAGATCAAGACACAGCCGGCGTGGTGACGGCCCGCCTCGCTCCATTCCCGTAGCAGAGGAGCGAAGTCGCGCGAGTTGCGGGTCACGAGGATGCGATCCTGCTCAGCTGCCAACTCCAGCACCTGCGCGTCGTCGAGCGCACCAAGGACAGGGTCGGACGCGAGGCTCAACACATCGTGGCCCGCTCGTTCCAGGACTGAACCGATCCGCTTGGGGGACAGGTTGGCGTCAAGGATCAGACGCACCTTCAGCGGTCCGCAACCGCAATGAAGGGAAACAGCACCGCCACGTCGGTGATCGCACGTCTGTTCTCGACGATCGCTTCGGCGATCTCCTCGGGGTAACTGTCTCGGTAGGCCATGGCCAGACGTACCTGCGCAGGCAACACTTGGGTGTCCGCCACCAGCGCGTCCGGCGAACCGAAATCTTCCAGCATCTGGATGATCTCCCACACGTCGAGACCGGAGCCGATGACCCAGGGGCGGCGTCGGGCGTCGTCGCCACGGAAGGCGACGCCAGGGAAGCGCCGAGTACGGGCGGTCTCCTCGGTGAACGCCTCGACAACGGCGCTCTTGGTTCGTCGAGTGCGTCGCGCCTCAGCCTCGACGAGCCTTTCGGTCTCCTCCTGCAGGCGCACGTTGAACGGCTGGCCCTTCACGATTTGTACCTCCTACTACACCTACTACAGCGTAGCGGCTTGTCGGCAAACGTGACCCTGTTATCCCGGCGTCAAAGAAACTCCGCGAGCACGTCGGCGCGATCCGATGGGGCACGCAAGGGGCACGAACGCCAATTCGACCTCCGGAGCGAGGATAATACGCCCAGTTCAGAGGCATTATTGCGGACGGTGACCTCTGCCTTCACACGGCTGAGGTCACAGGTTCGAGTCCTGTAGCGCCCACTCGTCGTATCGTGTGAAGTAGCTGTTCAGAGGCCACTTGTGAGCTTCTCCTCGTAACCGGTGGCAACCGCCAGCAACCGCTCTGGCCTCGATGCTGTGAGCCGGTGAAGAGTGGAGCCGTGAATC
>JBEKMC010000053.1:0-23357 GCA_050008715.1 Acidimicrobiales bacterium
CTCCCCGGTTTAGGTGCAGAAAGTCAGGATGCACCTAAATCACCCCCTCTCGGGGAGTTCTGGTGCAAAGCCCGCTCTCGGCTCTTGGGGTCTCGGGCTCGGCACCCTGGCGCATCGCCCCGGGGCTGGGCGGTCCGCCTCAGGCGTCGAGCGCCTGGCGGAACTCGCCGACGAGCTGGGCCGCCCCTTCGGGTCCGCAGCCGTCGAGAATGCGGTGGACGAGCGCCGACCCGATGACGACGCCGTCGGCGACCCGGCTCACCTCGACCGCCTGGGACGGGGTCGAGATCCCCACGCCCACGAGAACGGGCAGGTCGGTCGCCGCCTTGCACCGTTCGGCGATCTCGGCGGCGCTGTCGGCGAGATCGGTGCGTTCGCCCGTGACGCCCATGAGGCCCACGGCGTACAAGAAACCCCTCGCCCGCTTCGCGATCATCTTCAGCCGCTCCGGCGGGGTTGTCGGTGCTGCCAGCAGCACGGTGGCCACGCCGGCGGCGTCTGCCTCGTCCGCCCATCCGTCGAGCTCGTCGACCGGGAGATCGGGCACGATGGCCCCGCTGATGCCGGCGTGGCTGAGCAATTGCGCCATCCGCCGGTGGCCCGTTCGTGCGACGATGTTGTAGTACGTCATCACCGCGACCGGAATGGGGACCTCGGCCGCTGCGATCGCCGAGATGATCCCCTGCGCCGTCGCACCGCCGGCCAACGCCTGGACGGACGCCTTCTGGATGATCGGGCCGTCCATCATCGGGTCGCTGAAGGGCAGCCCGACCTCGACGGCATCGGCGCCGGCTGCCGCCACAGCTTCGAGTGTTGCCACCCAGTCCGAGCCGAGACCGCCCGTCAGGTATGGGACCAGCAGCTTGCGCCCGCTCTCGCGGTGGAGGCGGAGGGTCGTCGCAAGGTCCGGCCGAGTCGTCTGTCCGGGCGTCGTCACCGGCCGAGCCGTTCCATCACGAGCGCCACATCCTTGTCGCCCCTGCCCGACATCGTGATGAGCACCGTCGAGTCCTTCGGGATCGAACGACCCGCCTCGCGGACGACCCAGGCGACGGCGTGGGCCGGCTCGAGTGCCGGAATGATGCCTTCTTTCTCCGCAAGCAGCTGGAAGGCCGCCAGCACTTCCTCGTCGGTGGCCTGGTGGTACTCCGCCCGCCCGAGCTCGCCGAGAAAGGCGTGCTCGGGGCCGATCCCCGGGTAGTCGAGGCCCGCTGAGATCGAGTGGGCCTCCAGGATCTGGCCGTCTTCGTCCTGCAAGAAACGCGACCGCATACCGTGCACGATCCCCGGTACGCCGTGATTCATGGCCGCCCCGCCCTCAGCTTCCACGCCGACGAGGCGGGCTCCCGAGTCGACGAACCCGGCGAAGGTACCGGCTGCATTCGAGCCGCCCCCGACGCACGCAACCACGAGATCGGGGTCGGCGTTGAGGAGCTCGCGGCACTGCCGGCGGGCTTCGTCGCCCACGATCCGCTGCAGCTCGCGGACGATGAAGGGGTACGGATGCGGTCCCATGACCGACCCGATGCAGTAGTGCGTCGTCGTCACGCTGGCGACCCAGTCGCGGAGCGCCTCGTTGATGGCGTCCTTCAGTGTCCGGCTTCCGCTTTCGACGGAGCGCACCTCCGCCCCGAGCAGCCGCATGCGGAACACGTTCAGCTCTTGGCGCTCGATGTCGACCGCCCCCATGTACACCGTGCAGGACATGCCGAACAGCGCCGCCGCCGTCGCCGTTGCCACTCCGTGCTGGCCGGCACCGGTCTCGGCCACGAGACGCGTCTTTCCCATCCGCTCCGCCAGGAGCGCCTGACCGATCACGTTGTTCAGCTTGTGCGAGCCCGTGTGGTTGAGGTCTTCGCGTTTCAGCAGAACTCGCATCCCGATCTGCTTGCTGAGCCGGCGGCACTCGTAGACCGGCGTCGGCCTGCCGCCGTACTCGCGCAGCAGGCGATCGAGCTCGCTGCGGAACGACGGGTCGCTCCAGGCACGGTGGAACGCCGTGTCGAGCTCCTCGCACGCCGGGACGAGCGACTCGGGCACGTACCGGCCCCCGAATTCACCGAAACGCCCCGACGGCGACGGCTCCCGCATCAACTCACCGATCGGGTTCATCACTCATCCTGCCAGTCGTAGGGGCCTTCGAGGTCTTCCGGGTCGTAGGGCTCCGGCTCGGCTGCCCGCGCAGCCTGAACGAACGCACGGATCTTGGACGGGTCCTTCTTGCCCGGAGACGACTCCACGCCGGTGGAGACGTCCACGCCCCACGGGTGCACGGTCCGGATCGCCTCGCCCACGTTGGTGGCGTCGAGCCCGCCGGCAAGCACGAGCCGGCGCCCCTTCGGAGCGCCCTCCGCCAGACGCCAGTCGAACACTCGGCCCGATCCGGGCGAGGGTGCGTCGAGGAGGATGATCGGCGCCCCGTACTCGCCGGCATTGGCAAGGCGTGGATCGCCCGCCGCAAACGCCTTGATGACGAGCGGGACCCGGACCGATACGTACCCGCAGTCCTCGCGGCTCTCGTTGCCGTGAAGCTGCGCGGCCTTGAGGCCCGCCCGGTTGACGACCTCCACGACTCGCTGGGCACGCTCGTCGCGAAATACCCCCACGGTGACGATCTCGGGAGGCAACCGTCGCAGGATGGCCTGTACAGCGCTCGGGCTCATCTGGCGGGGAGACGGCGCGAAGATGAAACCCACCGCGTCCGCTCCCATCGCCACTGCGATGAGGGCGTCCTCCTCGCTCGTGATCCCGCAGATCTTGACCCACATCAGCCGGCTGCCCCACCGCTCGTGCTGGCCACGCCGAAGGGCGCTCGGAGCGCTCGGAGCGCTCGGACGGCGTCTGCAGGATGTGGACTTCGCACGAACAACTCTCCCACCAGCACGGCGTCGTAGCCTGCGTCGCCGAGGCGGGCGACGTCGTCACGGGAACGGATCCCGGACTCGGCGACCTTGACCATATCGGCGGGCAGGCCTGCTGCCACACGCAACGCCCGCGCCGTGTCGACCTCGAAGGTCCGCAGATCCCGCTGGTTGACGCCGATGAGCTGGGCGCCGGCCGAGAGCGCCCGCTCGGCCTCGGCGAGGTCGTGCACCTCCACGAGGGCGGCGAGCAGGAGCGAGCCGGCCAGCGCCACGTAACGCTGCAGCTCCTCGTCACTGAGCGCGGCGACGATCAACAAGACGGCGTCGGCGCCCATCAGCCGGGCGTCGTAGAGGTCCGCTTCGCACACGGTGAAGTCCTTGCGCAGCACAGGAAGGCTGGTCGCCGCCCGAGCGGCCTTGAGATCGCCGGGAGAACCGCCGAAGTGGGGGCCATCGGTGAGTACCGAGAGACATGCAGCTCCGCCGGCGGCGTACTCCTGAGCGACGGTGGCGGCATCGAGATCGAGGGCCAGCGGACCCTTGGACGGCGACCGCCGCTTGATCTCCGCGATGACGGTCGGGCCGCCGGAACGGCGGAGATTCCCTGCGAACGGCCTCGGCGGGTCGTCCCCCACGGTGGCGCGGGCCTCCTCGGACAGAGCCAGGAGATCACGCCGATCCTCGGCAGCGCGTGCACGGTGCCAAGCCAGGATCCCGTCGAGGTACGACGACATTGCGGCTGAGCCTACCGGGACACCCGTCTCCGGACTGGTTGCCCTTGTACTGGCCCTCCTCCTGCTGGCTAGCGTCTCGAAGATGGATGACGTGCTCTGGATGGATGCGACGGCCCAGGCCGAGCTCGTGCGATCGGGCCAGGTCAACCCGGCCGAGCTTGCCACGGCGGCGATCTCGCGGATCGAGGCTGTCGACGGGGCGCTCAACGCCGTGATTCACCGGCGCTTCGACATGGCACTGGCCGAGATCGCCGAGGGGTTGCCCGACGGGCCGTTCCACGGGGTGCCGTTTCTCATCAAGGACCTCTTCGCCGACTCTGCCGGAGATCCGGCTCACAACGGCAACCGAGCCCTTCGGGATGCAGGCTGGCGAGCACAGAAGGACTCATGGCTGATCGCCCGCTATCGCAAGGCGGGCTTCAGCTTCCTCGGGCGTACGAATACACCCGAGCTCGGGCTCGTGCCCGTGACCGAGCCGCACGCCTACGGCGCTACACGGAATCCGTACGACATGACGCGCTCACCCGGCGGCTCGAGCGGCGGGAGCGCCGCTGCCGTCGCCGCCGGCATGGTGGCCGTCGCCCACGCCAGCGACGGTGGCGGGTCGATCCGCATTCCCTCGAGCATGTGCGGTCTCGTCGGGCTGAAGCCCTCGCGGGGCCGATCCACTTTGGGCCCCGATCGGGACGAGAGCGGTCTCTCGGTCCAGCACGTCGTCGCCAGGTCCGTGCGTGACACAGCCGCCCTGCTCGACGTCGGCCGTGGCCCCGGGCGCGGCGACATGGTCATCGCTCCCCCGCCGTCCCGTCCCTACACCGACGAGATCTCGGTTCGTCCGCAGGGCCTCCGGATCGGGATGCTGGCGGAGAACCCGGGAGGCGTTCTCCATGCCGATTGCGAGGGAGCGGTCCGCTCCGCCGCCCAGCTCCTCGAGGACCTCGGGCACCACGTGGCCGAGGAGTATCCGAGCATCGACCCCGAGAGCGGCCGCCGATTCATCGCCCGGTGGGCTGTGAACACCCGGCTGAGCGTCCTCGGCATCGGGGCGATGCTCGGTCGGGAGATCCGCCAGGACGACGTCGAGCCGCTCACCTGGGCGATGGCCTCTGTCGCCGAGAAGATGCATGCCGTCGACTACGCCCAGGCGATCGCCGCCAGCGCTGCGTTCACGCGACGTCTGAGTCGCTTCTGGGAGGACCACGACCTTCTGCTGACGCCGACGCTCGGGGAGCCGCCGCCACTCGTCGGCGAGCTCGAGCCGCCCGCCGACGATCCCTTTGCGACCCAGGCCCACACGGCTTCGCTCGTACCGTTCACCACCCATTTCAACGTGAGCGGCCAGCCGGCGATCTCCCTACCCCTTCACGTGAACGCATCCGGGTTGCCGATCGGCGTCCAGCTCGTGGCGGCCTATGGCCGAGAGGACCTCCTCATCCAGATCGCTGCACAGCTCGAAGAGGCCGCGCCGTGGTCGGACCGGCGGCCCCTGCTCTGACCGTCTGAGCGCGGCGGGGGTTCTCAGGAAGCGGGTAGCTCCGACGGCGCGGGGGATTCGTGTCTCGGGCGACGGGTCCGAACGAGACGGTCCTCGGCGGAGGTGTTGACGATGAGCGGTGAGTGGCAAAGGATGATGAGGCCCAGCGACATGAGGGTGAGCGCGAGCGCGTCCACGGCGAGCGCGCCGATCCCACCTCGCAGGTTGTCGCCGAACAGACCGACCCCGATGATGATGCTGGCGATGGGGTCGACGATCACGAGCGACGCCTGCGATGCCGTGATCGGGCCGGCATGGAAGGCATTCTGCGCGAAGAAGAGCCCTGCGAGGCCTGCGGCGGCGATCCCGTACGGCTCGAAGTGGGCGAACAGGGCCGAGAAGCCACCGCGGTTCATCAACACCGTCGTCGCCTTCATGAAAGCCGCGCAGACGGCGAAGGAGATCGCCGCCGCAGAGCCGTACCAGGCCGAGCGCCATGGCCGCGACCCGAAGCGGGCAAGCGTGATGCAGACCGCCACGGCCCCCACCGTGGCGATCATCATGAGGACCCAGCCCCACGAGTTCGGGATGAGGTCGCCGCCACCTTGATTCGACACGGAGAGAAACGTCGCCAGACCTGCCACCGTCAACAGCACTCCCGTGGCTTCGCGCCAACCGAGCGGCCGCCCGAACCAGATCCGCAACACGATCACGAGGAAGATCAACTCCGACACGAGCAACGGCTGCACGAGCGTGAGGCCCCCCTGCCCGAGGGCGGCCACCTGGAACATGAACGCGCCGACCATCGAGAGCAGACCGAGCCACCACGTCGGGCGCCGCAGCACATGGGCCATCAGCTTCCAGCGCATCGTCGCGTCGGCTGGGGCGGTCTCGACGCCGATGCGCTCGAAGATCGTCGCCAGGGCGTTGCACAGCGCCGCTGCCAGAGCGAGAACGACAGCGATGGCCATGGATCTACCCACTCACCATCGGCAGCGAACGAATGCTGGCGCGAGCGGACCCTCCGGCACCTATGACCTGCGCCTCGTGGGTCGTCTCGGTGCCCCGCTTGACGGCAGCGAGCGCGACATGGGCAGCAAAGCCCGGAGACCAGGCCACACTCGTCAAGGCGCCTACCGCAACGCCGTCGACGAGGATCTCGTCACCCCCGGCGGGCCGAACGGCGTCTGTGATGACGACGCCGTGAAGGCGGCGGGGCGTGTTGGCTCCGCGGGCGTCGACGCGGGCCACCAGCTCCTGGCCGGTGTAGCAGCCCTTCGTGAAGCTGACCGTGCGAGCGACCAGCTCTCCGGACTCCTGCGGGATCGTGCGCTCGGTGAGCTCCAGTCCGAGCTCGGGCACGCCGGCCTCGATGCGGGCAGCCTCGAAGGCCTCGTCGTCGCCGGGCCCCACGCTCACCGCCGGCTCCACGTGCTCGATGCCATCCAGCTCACCCTGGAACAGTACGTCGAGACCGCTCCACAGCGGCCACGTCACGGCGACGACGGCGAGGGCGGGGACTCGCAGCGACAGCTCCGCCACCTGCGGCGTCGCGGGACCTCGGACCTGGAGCGCCGACAGCCCGGCGAGCGTCTCGAGCTCCGCCTTCACTCGCAATTTGAATCGCCGGAGCCGTTCGAAGAGCACCTCGCCGTACCCCGCCCGGACGTCGAGGAGGTACCGGTCCGGCCCGACGACGGACACCCTGCAGGACGACTCGATCTTGCCCTGCGGCGACAGCACGAGGGTCTCGACGGACGCGCCCCCCGCCTCGGGCGCTACCTGGAGCTGGGAAAGATCTTGGCTGACCTGGCCCTGCAGCCAGTCGAGGGCTCCCGGACCGGACACGAGGACACCGTCGCGCCGGACGACGCGCCAGGCCGCCGCCGCCCGGATCGCCTCGTACGTGGTCGCGAGCGTCTCAGCCATCTCCAATTGCAACAGCGCGCTGAGCCGTCAGCTTCCGCGCCCCGGCCACGGCCGCCAGCACTGCGGCCGCCTTGTCCGAGCACTCGACGTCCTCTGACGCCGGATCACTGTCGGCGACGATGCCGGCGCCCGCCTGCACCGAGGCCCGGCCGTCGGGCGTGGCGACGAGCGTCCGGATCGTGATGGCGGTGTCCAGGTTGCCGGAGAAGTCGATGTAACCGACGACCCCGGCATACGGACCGCGCTTGGTCGGTTCGAGCTCGTCGATGATCTCCATGGCCCGAACTTTCGGGGCACCCGAGACAGTTCCGGCCGGCAGGGTGGCCCGGAGCACATCGATCGGGCCTTTGCCGGGAAGGAGCCGGCCGGAGACCTGCGACGTGAGGTGCATGACATGGCTGTAGCGCTCGACGGTCATGAGCTCGTCGACGCGCTCGGTGTTGAAGGCGACGACGCGGCCGACGTCGTTGCGGGCAAGGTCCACGAGCATGACGTGCTCGGCCACCTCTTTCGGGTGCTCGACGAGCTCCGCCTCGAGGTGCCGGTCCTCCTCCTCAGACTGCCCGCGGCGCCGCGTGCCGGCGATCGGCCGTGAGACCACTCGCCCGTCGAGCAGCTGCACGAGCGGTTCCGGCGAGGCGCCCACCATCGTGACGCCACCCTGGCGGAGGAAGAACATGTACGGGCTTGGGTTGACCTGCCTGAGCACCCGGTAGACGTCGAATGGATCGCATCGGAGCTCGAGGTCGAAACGTTGCGACAACACGATCTGGAACGCGTCGCCGGCACGGATGTACTCCTTGGCCACCTCGACGGCGAGCTCGAACTGCTCCGAGGAGACGACCCGGTGCACGTCCGATTCGGGCAGTCGCTCCGAGCGCTCCGGCGGCGGCAGCAGCGGATCCTGCCGGGATCGCTCGAGGTCGCGCCGGAGCCGCCCGAGCCGATCCCGGGCGGCAGACCAACGCTCCATGGCGGCATCGAGATCCGGCTCGCCGCCGGCACCTCTCGGCACGACGACGTTGACCACCAACGTCACGCGCTGGCGCCAGTGGTCGAACGCCACGAGCTCGCCGATCACCGACACGACGGCGTCGGGCAGGTGCCCGTCGTCGCTCGGTGCCGCCCCCAGGCGCTCGACTTCGCGAACCACGTCGTAGCCGAGATACCCGACGAGCCCGCTGTGAAGCGGTGGCAGGTCCGCAAGCGACGGGGACTCGAGGCCGTTCACCATCTCCTCGATGGCGGCGAGAATGCCGCCGTCGAGGGGCACGGCCACGGGCAGCTCGCCGTCGACCTCGACCTCGTTGCCGCGGGCGACGAGCGTGGCGACTGGCGACCGGCCGAGGAAGGAGAAGCGACTCCACCGCTCGCCGTGCTCGACGCTCTCGAGCAAGAAACCCTCCCCGTCCCCCACCATCGCCCTGAACGCCCCGACGGGCGTGAGCGTGTCGGCCACGAGCTCCTGCCAGACGGGGATGACCCTGTGATGCCGGGCAAGCTCGACGAAAGTGTCGCGATCAGGGAGCATCAGGCACCGAGCACACGGAAGAAGCAGGTGCGCTCCCCCGTGTGGCACGCTCCCCGGCCCTCCTGGCGAACGAGGACCAACACGGCGTCCCCGTCGCAGTCGTAGCGGACCTCGCGCACGTACTGACGATCGCCGGAGGTCTCACCTTTGCACCAGTACTCCTGCCGGCTGCGGCTCCAGAGCCAGGTGCGCCCGGTCGCGAGCGTCCTTCGGAGTGCCTCGGCGTCCATCCACGCGAGCATGAGCACTTCGTGAGTATCTGCTTCTTGCACGATCGCCGGCACGAGCCCTTCGGCGTTGAACTCGATGACGGAAAGATCGGCCACGGCCGCCGGGCTTCCCGAAGTGGCGTCGCTCACAAGTACAGGCCCGTGCCGCCGTCCATCCGCTCGGAGGCGACTGCGTGCACGTCCCGCTCACGCAGGATGAGGTATTCCTCGCCCTGCACGTCGACCTCGAAACACTCCTCCGGGTTGTACAGCACCGTGTCGCCCGCACGGATCGTGCGCACATGCGGGCCGACGGCGGCGACCTCGGCCCACGCGAGCCGTCGCTGCACTTGAGCCGTTGCGGGGATGAGGATGCCGGCACGCGACCTGCGCTCGCCCTCCGCCTGCGGAAGGTTCACGAGCACGCGATCGTTCAGCATGGTCACGGGCTGCTTGCCGGTCGTCGACATCGGGGCTGGCTTTGGGCGCTGGCTGGAGGCTCCCGCACCGTCCGACTTCGCCGTCCTGCTCTCATCGCTCTGCACGAGGGGCAACGGTACTGCCCCGCAGCGACTGGCCCCGCAGCGGCCTCACCTGCCGGGCGGTCGCACCCCGACGCCGTGATCGGACAGATACGCCTTTGCCTCCGCCACGCTGAAGCGCCCGAAGTGGAAGATCGAGGCGGCCAACAAGCCGTCTGCCCCGCCATGAAGGGCGCCGGCGACGAGGTGGTCGAGCGACCCCACTCCACCGGAGGCGATGATGGGGATCCGTACGGCGGCGCTGACGGCGGAGGTGACCTCGAGGTCGTAACCGAGCTCGGTCCCGTCGCGATCCATCGACGTGACGAGCAGCTCTCCTGCCCCGAGCTGCGCGCACGTACGCGCCCATTCGATCGCGTCGAGGCCCGTCGGCCGGCGGCCACCGTGCGTCACGACGTCGACCGAGCCGCCATCCATACGGCGAACGTCCATGGCCACGACGACGCACTGGGAGCCGAACTCGGCAGCCAGCTCGGTGATCAGCCCGGGCCGCGCCACGCCAGCCGAATTGACCGCCACCTTGTCGGCTCCGGCGCGCAGCAGGGACCGGGCATCGTCGACGGAACGGATCCCGCCCCCGATCGTGAGTGGGATGAACACCTCTTCGGCCGCCCGTTCGACGATGCCGATCATGGTCGAGCGGTCGTCGGAGGACGCCGTGATGTCGAGGATCACCAGCTCGTCGGCGCCCTCGGCGTCGTAACGAGCCGCCAGCTCGACGGGGTCGCCGGCGTCGCGAAGTTCGACGAACTCGACGCCTTTCACGACCCGGCCCTCGTCGACGTCCAGGCACGGGATGACCCGCACCGACTTCACGGATAAGTCTCCTTCGGCCGAGACACGCACGCGATCAGTGCATCGGCGAGCGACAGCGAGCCGGACAGGAGCGCCTGCCCCACGATCGCCCCGTCGAGGCGCCGGCCGTCGACGTCGAGACCGGCCAGGCGCTGTAGATCGCGAGCGTTGGAAACGCCCCCGGAGGCGACGACCGGTTGCTCCGCCCAACCGAGCACCGATACGAGGCCGGAGACGTCCGGTCCTTCTCCGGTGCCGTCACGGTCGATGTCGGTGACGACGACGCCGGCAAGCTCGAGCTCGCGGAACCGCAGCAGCACGTCCGCCAGCGACCGACCCGTCGCCTGCGTCCAACCCTGCACCTCGACTTGCGGTACGCCGGTCGCGTTCCTGCGGTAGTCGAGCCCGGCCACGATTCGCTTCGGCCAGCGCTGGGCCAGGCGACCCAGCAACCCTGGCTCCTTCACCACTGCGGTCCCGAGCACGACCCGCGACACGCCGAGTCCGAACAGCGCCGCTGCGGCGTCCTCGTCACGAACGCCTCCCCCGACTTGGATGGGCACGCCGACACGGCCGGCGATCTCGCCAATCACCTCGCGGTTCACGGGAACGCCGGTGCGTGCGGCGTCGAGGTCGACGACGTGCAACCGCTCGGCCCCTGCCAGAACATAGGCCTGGGCCACTTCGATCGGATCGCCGTAGATCGTCTCGCGATCGAAATCGCCCTGAACAAGACGGACGCACCGGCCGTCTCGGATGTCGACCGCCGGCCACAGGTTCATGGGGACTCCTCGTGGGTGAGGACGGCGTCACGCCCGGCGCAGACCGAGGCGAAGCGCCCGAGCAGGTCGAGCCCGGTGGAACCGGACTTCTCGGGATGGAACTGGGTCCCGAACAGCGATCCGCGTTCGACGGCGGCGACGACGGGGCCGCCGTAGTCGCAGGCTCCGACGACACTCGGCTCGGTGCTCGGAGCGGGGACCGGGGCGTAGGAGTGCACGAAATAGAACCAGCGTGCGCCCTCGTCAGCGTCTGCGAACGCCAGGAGCCGGGACGGTCGGCTCTGTACCGGACGCACGAGGTTCCACTGCATCTGCGGCAACCGTTCGGTTGCCGGTAACCGCTGCACGCGACCGGCCAGGATGCCAAGGCCCTGTTCGCCCGGATCCTCGTCCGAGCCCTCGAACAGCAGTTGAAAGCCGACGCAGATGCCGAGGAACGGGACCGCCCGCTCAACGGCGTCGACGACGACGGCATCGAAGCCGCTGCGCCGGAGCGCAGACGCGCAGGCGCCGAAGGCGCCGACGCCGGGCAGGACGACCCCGTCGGCCAGTGCGGCGACGTCCGGATCGGCCACGAGCCTGGCGTCGGCGCCCACGTGTTGGAGCGCCTTCTCCGCCGATCGAAGGTTGCCGATCCCGTAGTCCAGTACTGCGATCATCGGACCGTCAGAGCGTTCCCTTCGTCGAGGGCACGTCGCTGCCCTCGACGCGGACGGCATCCCGCAGTGCACGGGCGACGCCTTTGAACGATGCCTCGAGAATGTGGTGAGGATTGCGGCCGTAGGCGAGCGTGACGTGCAGGGTGAGCTTGGCCCCATGGACGAAGGCGCGCCAGAACTCCTCGGCGAGCTGCGGCTCGAACGGCGGCATGCCGAGCGGGGCCGAGTCCGGGCCGAAGGCGACGTCGTAACGAAGGTACGGGCGTCCGGACAGGTCGAGGGCGACGTTTACGAGCGACTCGTCGAGTGGCAGGCTGGCGGCGGCGAAACGTCGCACCCCCGCCTTGTCGGACAGTGCCTCGCCGAGCGCCTCGCCGAGCACGATGCCGACGTCCTCCACCGTGTGATGCGCATCGACGTGCAGGTCACCGGTCGCGGCGATCTCGAGCGTGATGCCGGCGTGCTTGCCGAGCTGGGCGAGCATGTGATCGAAGAACGGCAGGCCGGTCGAGACCTGCGGCGGCGCACTCGAGTCGAGGTCGAGGCGGACCGTGACGCTCGATTCCGCCGTGGCCCGATGACGTTCGGAGGTCCGACCCATGTTCGGACGCTAGGCGCGGCGGTGCGAGATCGCCAAGGCAGAGCCGGCGAGCTGACCGCAGGCTCCGTTGACGTCCCTCCCCCGCGTGTTGCGGATCGTGACGTTGACACCGTGGCCGGCGATCTCGTCGCGGAAGGCTGACACCGCCTGCTGGGTGCTCCCGGCGACGAGGTAACCAGGTGTGGGATTGAGCGGGATGAGGTTCACGTGCGCGCCGAGGGGAACCGCCCGCTCGGCCAGCTCGCGCGCATCGGACGGCCGGTCGTTGACGCCGGCGATGCAGGCCCACTCGAACGAGAGCCGGCGGCGCGTGCCTCGGACGTAGGCGCCGCACGCCTCCATGAGCATCTCGAGCGGGTAGCGGCGGTTGATGGGAACGAGCTCGCTGCGAAGCTCGTCGTTGGCGGCGTGCAACGAGACGGCGAGGTTCACCTGCATGGGGTCGGCAGTGAGCTTGCGGATGCCGGGCACGATGCCGACGGTGGAGATCGTGATCGACCGAGCACCGATCCCGAGATCGCCGTTCCATCGCCCGATGGCGGCGCGCACGTTCGCATAGTTGGCGAGCGGCTCGCCCATCCCCATGAGCACAACGTTGCCAAGCCTGCCCCAGCCGTGGTCCGAGGCGTACCGGGCGGCTCGCACGACTTGCTCGGTTATCTCGCCGCTCGAGAGTTGGCGGGAGTAGCCCGATTGGCCCGTCGCACAGAACCCGCATGCCATCGCGCAGCCCGCTTGACTCGAGACACACACGGTCACTCGGTCGCGGTAGCCCATGAGGACGGTCTCGACACGCGAACCGTCCGCGGCTGCGAGCAACCACTTGAGTGTCTGGCCACGGTCGCTGACGGCTTCGTCGGCGAGGGAGAACGCCGGCGCCAGCTGCGGGAGCGAGGCGAGCTCCACCCGAAGCGGGCGCGGCAGCTCGCTCAGCTCAGCCGGGTCGGCGGCGCGGCGGTACATCCCTTCCCAGACCTGTTCCACGCGATAGCGCGGCTCCCCCGCGAGCAGTTCCGCCAGCTCGTCGCGACTGAGGTCGTATCGACTCACGGCGGCTCAGTGACCGGGCTGGTGAGCCGCGCCGGATTCAGGCGGGGCGCCGGGCTCACCGGACGCGTCGGCAGCGATGTCACCGGTGTAGGCGCGGTCGACGTGGTCGACGGAGAAGCCGAGCGACTTGTAAAGGCCAACCGCCTCGGCGTTGTCGTGGTCGACGTACAGCATCGCCGTCGGAAGCCCGCGGTCGGAGAGATGGTCGAGCCCGGCGAGGACCAGCTGCTTCCCGAGCCCCCTGCCCTGGTAGTCCGGATTCACCGCGATCACGTAGATCTCGCCGAGCCGTTCTTCCTCGTGCACCTTCGTCCAGCAGAAGCCGGCGAGGTCGCCGTCGAGGTCGTACATGAGGAAACCCGCTGGATCGAACCAGTCCTGCGCCTCACGATCGGCGATCGTCTCGAGCGTCCAGACACCTTGCTCGGGATGACGGCGGAACGCCCGGTTGTTCACGGCAAGCCATCGCTCCTCGTCCACGCCAGGCCGGAACGGACGAGTCGGGAGGCTCGAGTGCTGGTCGTCGAGAGGCAGCGGACGTCTCATCTGGTGGAGATCGCGACCGCGCCGGAGGCCGAGCGCAGCGGCGACGGCATCATCGGCCTCCGTCGGCATAGGGACCCAGACGTGTACGTGGCCACCACCTTGCAGGGCGATCTCCTCCAGAGCAGCCCGCACGAGGTCCACGCGAAGCCCGAAGTCCGGCTGGCGCCACGCAGGGTGCACGACATACTCGACCGCCCAGCTCCTCGATTCCCCCCGGCTGATCTGGGCGTACCCGATGAGACGGTGATGGTCCGGCTCGCGTGCGATGAAACCGGCAAACCCCTCCCGACCACCTTGCACGAGGTCGAGCCACTTGTGCTCGCCGAGTGCCCGATGGCCGTCGGCGGCCGAGGCTACGTCCAGCAAGCGAGTAAGCGCCCCGATGTCGGCCTCGCCCATGCGGCGTTTGACCTCGACGTGATGCACCGACGCACCCTATCGGCCGCGGGCGGTTCGTCCGATGGCCACCCGTCACGCCCCGCGCCCGGCTGCTCCGCTGGCCCCCGTCGTGTGCTGGCCCCCGTCCTGTGCTGGCCCCCGTCGTGTGCTGGCCCCGTCCCGTGGAGGTGATCGCTCGTTACGCTCGCGCCGTGGCCAGAACAGCGGCGCCCGGATCCGGTGCGCGCACGACGGCGGCGTCGAAGGCGGGGGCGTCGAAGGCGGGGGCGTCGAAGGCGGGGGCACGCCGTCCCTCGCGAAAGGCGCTCGTCGAGCGAGCGAGCCGGATCACGCCCTTGCTCGCAGCGGCGTACCCGGGGACGGCGGACGAGTTGTGCGCGCTACGCCACAAGGGGCCGTTCCAGCTGCTGTGCGCCACGATCCTGTCGGCGCAGTGCACCGACGAACGCGTGAACATGGTGACGCCCGTGCTCTTCAAGCGATACCGGGGACCGCTGCAGCTGGCGGCGGCCGACCGGAGCGAGCTCGAGGACATCATCCGGTCGACGGGTTTCTTCCGGTCGAAGGCGGCCCATCTCCTCGGGATGTCGGCGGCCCTCGTCGACCGATTCGGCCCGAAGCCGGCCGACTTCCCGACTTCGATGGAGGATCTCACGTCCTTGCCGGGCGTCGGGCGAAAGACGGCCAACGTCGTGAGATCCGTCGCCCTCGGGCTCCCAGGGCTGCCCGTCGACACCCACGTCCTGCGCGTCAGCCGGCTGCTCGGCCTCACGCAGCAGACCGACCCGGTCAAAGTCGAGACGGACCTGTGTGCGTTGTTCCCGGAAGACCAGTGGGGAGCGGCCAGCCTGCGCTTCATCTTGCACGGTCGGCGAATTTGCATCGCTCGCCGGCCCCGTTGCGAGGCGTGTATATTGGCCGAGCTGTGCCCGTCCGCCCAGTTGGGCGGACCTGTCGGGCCGAAGGCCAAGGGCCGGCGAAGTCCGGTGAGAGTGTTACAAAGCGAAGAAACACGCTCAGAAGAAGTGACGGCGCCGGTAATGCCGCGCTAGTGTGCTGTTGGAACCGGTTCCCGCCACCTGGTTCCATCGAGCGGAGTTCGGGATCCGCCGCCCGACCCGCTCCCGACGGCGCCCTTCGGGGCGCCGTCGGCGCGTCTGGGCATCAATTCGCCCGCACCTCACGCCCGTCAACCCCCACGACTCGGCGAATTCCCGAGGAGGCGCTGCAACCGGCGCGTCGCACCCTGCAGTGCGCGCTCGACGCTGAACAGCTCGGCGGAGACCGTGTCCTCGCCCCCAGCGTTCGCGTGCTCGGCCATGGCGCCCAGCCGGAGGGTGATCTGGTCGAGCGAGGACGTGATCGACGAGAGCTCCGCGAGGTCCGTTGGCATCTCGCCATTCTGCCGGTGCGCGCCATTCTGCCGGTGCGCGCCCTTCTGCCGGTGCGCGCCCTTCTGCCGGTCGCGCCATTCTGCCGGTCGCGCCATTCTGCCGGTCGCGCCGGGGCGGCATTCGCGCCGTGCAGGCGTCCGGGACCCCAAAAGGGCATCCACGAGGAGTCGGTTACGCTTCGCGGCCATGCTCAAGGTCCTCGACCTCCGCGGCGCCGCGACCAGCCTCCGGGATCTCCCCCGCCCCGACCTGGCTGCTGAAGCGCCGGTCGCGGATGTGCGCGCCATCCTGGCGGCCGTGCGGGCTGGTGGCGACGATGCCCTCCGGGACTACACGAGGCGCTTCGACGGAGCCGAGGTGACCGACCTGCGAGTGCCGACCTCCGAACTGGCGGCGGCTGCCGATCGGCTCGATCCGGCGCTCCTCGCCGCACTCGGGGCGGCTCGGGACAGCATCGAGGCGTTTCACCGTTGGCGGCACACGGAGACCGGCACCTACGAACGTTCCGGCATCCGTGTGGAGCATCTCGAGATTCCCGTCGACCGCGCGGGCGTGTACGTCCCGGGCGGGCTCGCCCGCTACCCGTCGAGCGTCCTCATGACGGCCATCCCCCCGAAGGTTGCCGGGGTCGGGTCCGTCGTCCTCTGCACGCCCCCGGACCGTGACGGCCGGGTCCCGGACGCCATCCTGGCGGCTGCGTACCTTGCCGGCGTGGACGAGGTCTACCGCGTCGGTGGAGCGCAGGCGATCGCGGCCATGGCGTACGGCACGGAGTCGATCGCCTCCGTCGAGGTGATCGTCGGCGCCGGCAACCGGTATGTGTCGCTCGCGAAACAGGAGGTGCGCGGCGTCGTGGGCGTCCCCGCCGCGTTCGCCGGCCCGTCCGAGGTCGTCGTCATCGCCGACGAGACCACGCCGGTCGATTGCGCCGCGATCGACGTCGTCGTGCAGGCCGAACATGGCCCAGACGGTCTTGCTTGGCTCGTGACCTGGTCGGAGGTCGCCCTGGCGGCGATCAACGACGCCATCGGCAGGTTCGTGGCCACCGCGCCGAGGCGAGCCGAGATCTCCTCGACGCTGGAGCTCGGCGGCTATGCAGTGCTCGTGGACAGCCCCGAGGATGCCATGGCAGTGGCCAACGAGATCGCCCCCGAGCACCTCGAGATTTGCTGCGCCGACCCCGAGCGGCTCGTCCCGCTCGTGCGCAATGCCGGGGCCGTGTTCCTCGGGCCGTGGTCGCCCGCATCCATCGGCGACTACATCGCCGGCCCGTCGCACGTCCTGCCGACATTTCGTTCGGCCCGCTTCGCGAGCGTGCTCGGCGTCGAGGACTTCCTCCGCCGAGTGCACGTCATCCGCGCCGACCGTGCCGGTCTTGCGGCCGTAGCCCCGCACGTCGCCGCCATCGCCCGTGCAGAGGGCCTCTTCGCCCACGCCGAGTCCGTGACGGTCGAGCCCCGCGGCGCTGCCGGCGCCGGCGGTCCGTGAGCACGACCGGGACCCCCGGAGGCTCGTCGGCACGGCGCGTCCCGCCGCGGCCGCGCCCGAACGCTGGAGGGCCCGGGGCACGCCCGAACGCCGGAGCGCCACGGGCGCGCCCGAACGCCGTCGCCCTGCAGGAGGGCTACCACTCGCCCCAGGTCGACGTCGAGACTCGGCTCAACACGAACGAGGCTCCGGAGCCGCCACCGCAGCAGTTCCTCGACGATCTCGCCCGCGCCGTCAGCACGCTGCATGCCAACCGCTACCCGGACCGTCAGGCGAGAGCCCTGCGCTCGGCCATCGCGGCCTACCACGGGGTCGAGCCCGAGCAGGTCTTCTGTGCCAACGGCTCGAACGAGGTGCTCCAGTGCCTGTTCCTGGCCTACGGAGGTGCCGGCCGCGCCACCGTCGTGTTCGAGCCGACTTACGCCCTGCACAGCCACATCGCCCGGCTGACCGCCACCGACGTCGTCATCGGCTCGCGTGACGACCGCTTCGGCGTGGACGTGCCTGCGGCAATCGAGCTCCTTGCCTCGGTCGCCCGACAGCACGGGTCGGAGCAGCCGTCGATCACGATGTTGTGCTCACCGAACAACCCGACTGGAGGGTCCGAGGAGGCCGGGACCGTGGCGGCGCTCGCCGCTGCCGTCCCCGGGCTGCTCGTAGTCGACGAGGCATACGGTCAGTTCTCCCGCCACAGCGCCCTCGACCTCGTCGCTGACTTCCCGAGCGTCGTCGTGACGCGGACGTTCTCCAAGACCTGGGCCATGGCAGCGTTGCGCCTCGGTTACCTCGTGGCCCATGCCGAGGTCGTGAGCGCATGCGAGCAGGTGGCGTTGCCCTACCACCTCGACGCCGTGAAACAGGCGGCGGGCGTGCTGGCACTGGGCTACGAGGCGGAGATGAACCAGCGCGTCGCCCGTCTCCTGGAGCAGCGCAACCGCCTCTCCGCCGCCCTCGGCGCCCTCGGGCTCGAGTGCTGGCCGTCGGACGCCAACTTCATCCTCTTCCGCACGTCGTCGCATGAGTCGGCCGACATCTGGCAGCGCCTGCTGGCGCACTCTGTCCTCGTGCGAGACGTGTCCGGCTGGCCCGGCCTCGAGGGCTGCCTTCGGGTGACGGTCGGGACGGCGGACGAGAACGACCGCTTTCTCAGCGGGCTGGGAGCGGTGCTGACAGAGATCGGTCATCTCCGCGCCTAACCTGCACGAAGTGGGCAAGGACACGAGCAGCCTCCCGACCGGCGCCGAGAAGCGCGCTCGCGTTCGCGAGATGTTCGACACGATTGCTCCGCGCTACGACTTGATCAACGGCGTGATGACGTTCGGGCTGGACAACCGCTGGCGCCGTCTGACGATCAAGTTGCTCGACTTGCCGGCGCCTGCCCTTGTCGCCGACATCGGATGCGGAACCGGCGATCTCGGGCGCGGCCTCGTTGCCAGGGGCTATCAAGCAGTCGGCATCGACATGTCGCTCGGGATGCTGAAGGCGGGCCACCCAGGCGGCGCGCCCGTCACGCTCGCCGACGCCGCCATGCTGCCCTTCGAGGACGGATCGATCGATGGCGCTGTGAGCGGCTTTGCCCTCCGCAACTTCTCCGAGCTGGTGGCGGTCATCGTCGAGCTCGCCCGCGTGGTGCGCCCCGGCGGGCGGATCGCGTTGCTCGACGTCGCCCAGCCGGAGAACCCCCTCCTCAAGCTCGGTCACTCGATCTGGTTCAACCACGCCGTGCCGCGCATCGGGAGCCTCTTCTCCGACGAGGCTGCATACCGGTACCTGCCTCGTTCGGTTGCCTATCTCCCCAGCTACGGCGAGCTCGCCAGCATGCTCGGGGACGCCGGCTTCACTGCCATGCGCCGCGACCTACTCTCCGGCGGGCTCGTGCAAGTCATCACGGCCACGCGGTCCGGCTCCTCGCGGACCGCCCATCGGCAGGTGGTGCTCGTGGACGGCAGCGCATGACCGGCCTCGACCCGAAGCGCTCCGGCGGCGCCCGATCAGCGGAATCGCTCCGCTCGGTGGCGAGGCCGCTCGATGGCGAGGAATTCGCCCGGCTCCGTGGGCTTGCGTTTGCCAGCGGCGTTGTCATCGAGCGGGACGGGCTGTCGGTGCTGGGTTTCGGGGAGGCGCTGTCGCTGCCGCTGCCGAACGGTCTCACCGATCCCGAAGCGCTGAGGATGGTGGCTGACGAGCTGGCGCTCATCGGGGAGGGCATCGTCGCAGTCGGCACCTTCCACTTCCTGCCCGGCACCGGCGTGTCCCTCGCGATCCCGTCGGTGTGCGTGCGTCGGGTGGCGGACGCCGCTGCCGTGGCCGTGGTCGTCGGGTTCGACCCCTCGACGACTGCAATTGACGAGCTGCTGGCCGAGGCCGGCGCAGCCGAGGGTGGCGAGGCCCCACCGGACGCCTTCCGGCTCGAGTCCCGCCGCCCGCACGAGGACTTCCTCGAACGCCTCGCAGCTGCAGTCGATGAGGTCCGGAGCGGCAGGCTCGAGAAGGTCGTGATGGCACGCGAGGTCGTGATCGAGGCGAATCGGCCGCTTCGCCAGGGCGACCTCCTCGAGCGGCTGCGAGCGCTGCACCCGTCGTGCGCGACGTTCGCCATCGACGGCTTCATCGGCGCGACGCCCGAGCTGCTGATCAGGCGGTCGGGCAACGAGGTCGAGTCGCACCCCCTCGCCGGCACCGCCGCCCGCAGCGGGGATCCGGAGGCGGACCAGCGCATCGAGGCGGCGCTCCTCGCCTCTGAGAAGGAGCGGGCAGAGCACGGTGCCGTCGTCGAGGCCATCACGAGCGGCCTGCGCCCTGCCGTGACGGAGCTGCGCGTGCCGGAGGCGCCGAGCATCGTCGAGTTGCGCAACGTCTCCCACCTCGGGACGCAGATCCGCGGCACCCTTGCCGCCGGCGGAGACGGTGGCCCGATGAACGCCCTCGAGTTGCTGGCGCTCATCCATCCCACGCCCGCCGTCGCCGGGACGCCGGTAGACCTCGCCCTCGACTACCTCGCCAAGGCCGAGGAGCTCGATCGCGACCGCTACGCCGGGGCTGTCGGCTGGATCGACGGTACCGGCGACGGTGAGTGGCATCTCGGCATCCGCTGCGCCATCGTCTCGGAGCGGACTGCTCGGCTGTTCGCCGGCGTCGGAATCGTCGCCGACTCCGACCCGAGCTCCGAACTGGCAGAGACGCAGCTCAAGTTGCAGGCGTTTCTCGCTGCCGCCGTGCGTCCCTGAGCACCTTCGCCTTCGCCATCAGGCCTTGCCTCCTGCTGCGTCGGCGGCGTAGCTCCTCAGGCGGTCGCCATGGCGGCGTATCGTCGCACGATCGGCGCGATCAGCTCCGGGCGCTCGAAGGGCACGAGATGGCCCTCACCCTTCAGCCAGATGAGCTCCGCCCCGGGGATCCGCTCGGCAAGCAACCGGGCGGCGGCGAGCGGGACGATGTGGTCGACCGTCCCGTGTACGACCGCCACCGGAAGTTCGAGACCGGCGAGGCCGCGTTCGATCGCCGGCGTCTCGGCGAGAAGTGCCCGCTGCTCCACGAGGAAGCTCGCCCGCTCCTTGCGACCGATCGGCTGCGCTTCGAGCCAGATGAGAGCACGCACGCTCGGGAAGTGATTGAGGCGCATGGCCACCGCGTTCGTCGGTGACGACTTTGTGAGTCGCCGCCCCGTGGCGATGCTCCGCCGCGTGGCAGCGAGGCCCGCCCGGATGACGGATTCGCCGACGGCGGGCACCGCCAGCAACCGGTCGAAACGGCTGAGGGCGTCCTCCATCCCGACCGATCCGAGCAGCACCAAGGCGCCGACCAGATCGGGCCGCGTCAAGGCGAGCTCGAGGGCGATGCCGCCACCGAGGCTGTGACCGACAACCGTGACGGGAGGCGTTAGTCGACCGGACTCCACGACCGACGCCAGGTCGTGTGCGTTGGCGGCGAAGCCGGTTGCCGGACGCTCGTCGGAGCCCCAACCCGGCCGGTCGGTCGCCACGACGCGGTGGTCCTCCGAAAGGAGGCGGGCGAGACCTCTCCAGTCGGCGCCGCTACCGGGTTGACCGTGAACGAAGATCACGGATGGTCCCGATCCCTCGTCGATTGCGATGGTCACGTCCTAGGTGCGGGACCCGCCGGCTGTCCCGCCCAGCCCGCCCGCTCCGCTCCCGGGCCTCTTCGTCGCTGACATCGCCCGCACGAAGCCCCGCATTCCCGAGCTCAGCCGTTGGACACCCCACTTCGTGACGAGCAGGAGGGCTTCCACGACCGTGTAGGTCGACATCTTCGACGTCCCGAGTGCCCGATCGACGAACTGGATGGGCACCTCGGTGAGCCTGGCGTCCGCCAGCAGAGCCCGATAGGTCATCTCGATCTGGAACCCGTAGCTGTTGGCGCGAACCGAATCGAGGTCGATCCGGCGCAGCAACGTCGCCGCGTACGCCCGGAAGCCAGCCGTCGAGTCCTTCACCCCGAGGCCGAGCACGATGTCGGCGTAGAGGTTGCCGGCGCGGGAGATGAACCGGCGGGCCATGGTCCATTCCGGGATCGACCCGCCGGGGACGTAACGGGACCCGATGGACAACTCGAAGCCGTCGCTGATCGGAGCCACGATCGAACCAAGGGCGTCAGGATCGTGGGAGAGGTCGGAGTCCATCTCCACGAGGACGTCGAAGTCCCGCCCAAGGCCCCACCGGAACCCGTCTCGGTAGGCGCTCCCGAGGCCCGACTTGCCGGGCCGGCGCAGCAAGGAGATCTGTTCGAGCGTCATCGCTGCCTTCTCGACGATGTCGCCGGTCCCGTCCGGGCTGTTGTCGTCCACGACGAGGATCGACGCATCGGGGAGCGCAAGCCTCACGCGCTCGAGCACGGTCGCAATGTTGGCGGCCTCGTTGTAAGTGGGGAGGACCACGAGGACGCGCACCGGCCGAGCCTATCCGTGCGCCCTCATCAGGGATCAGTCGACTGCCGTTCCGGATTCGTGAGGCGCCACGGGCGCAGATGTCGACAGCGGTGCCGTCAGGAGCTCCGTCGGCGTCGGAGCGAGGTCGAGGAGGTTCGCCCCGGTCCGGTGTGCCCAGAGGTCTCGGGCGAGCACCTGAACGGCGCCTGCAGTGGGTACGGCGATGATGGCGCCGGTCAAGGCGCCGAAGGCTGAGCCGACGAGGTCACCCAGCTCAGCTCCGATGAGCACTGCCAGCAGCACCCAGAGCGGGTTGAGCCGCACGGTACGGCTCATCACGAGCGGGTTGAGAAAGTGGTTCTCGATCTCCTGGTAGACGAGGAACACGATGGCGACGACGATGCCGGCCGTGAGCGAGTGCAACGACGCCACGATCACGGTGGGCACGCCCGCAAGCAGGCCGCCGATCATCGGCAAGAAGTCCACGAGGGCAACCCACAACGCCAGGACGCCGACGTACGGGACACCGAGCAGGTACAAGGCGACGCCGACGACGACGCCGGCGATGACCGACGTGAGGAGATTCCCGAGCACGTAGCCCACGACCGCTTTGCCGACGTCGTCCATGATCGAGCGGACACGCCGAGCACGCTCGGGCTGCATCCAGTCGAGCACGCCTCGCACCATGCGAGGTGCCTCGAGCAGCAGGAAGAACGTCAGGAACAAGATGGTCACGAGGCTGACGAGGCCGGAGACGACCGTCTTTCCGATGGCGAGGGCGGGCTTGGAGAGTTTCGAGATGATGCTCTGCAGGTTCGCCTGCTTGGACTTCACGAAGTTCAGGAGGTGAAAGCGCGTCACGAGGTGCCCAACCTGACCCTTGCCGTGCTGGGCTTGCGTCACGAGCTGGGGTAGGGCCTTGGCGAACCGGGTCGCCTCGGAGATCACCGGGTTCACGAGAACGACGGCCACTGCCGCCATGACGACGAAGGCGACGAGGAAGACGGCGGACGTGGCCATCCCGCGGGAGAACGGCCGGGGCACCTTCCTGCGCAGGCCCCACCGCTGCACGACGACGGTGACGGAGTGGAGCACGGCCGCTGCGAAGAGCGACACGACCACGAGCAGCACGAGCACCCGGAGCCGCCAGAAGAGGACACACAGCGCGAACGTGACCACAACCACGAGGCTGGCGATGACGGCGGTCCTCACGACACGACGGTCGAATTCCCGCCGTTCGGCTCGCGTCGGGCCCGGCGCCGACGGCTTGGCGATGGTCGGCTCGATCAGCAGCCGAGGCGAGGGCTCCTTTGCCATGGCTCCAGTCAACAACATGAAAGGACGAAGTGGTCGCCATATGGCGCTTCGGCCTGCAAGCATGGAGTGATGAGCCGTTCGGGGAGCGCCGTCGCACGGTGATCGACCGCGGCCCAGACGAAGGCGACGAGACGGTTCCGGGCGACGGCGACGCCGCC
>JBEKMC010000054.1:0-23100 GCA_050008715.1 Acidimicrobiales bacterium
GCTTCGGAAAGCTCGGCCCCACCTACATCAAGCTCGGCCAGATCCTCTCCTCCGGAGAGGGCATCTTCCCCGAGGAGGTGGTGGCGCAGTTCAAGCTGCTACGCGACCGCGTGCCGGCGGAGTCGTTCGAGACCGTGAAGGCGACGCTCGAGTCGGAGCTGGCCGGACGGCTCTCGGACACCTTTGCCCAGTTCGAGCCGACGCCGATCGCCGCCGCCTCCATCGCCCAGGTCCACCGCGCCGTGCTCCACTCCGGCGAGCATGTCGTCGTCAAGGTGCAGCGGCCCCGCGTGTCCGAGCTCGTGCATCACGACCTCGCCGTCATGAGCTTCGTCGCCCCTTTCCTCGTCGGGCGCATCCCGGTCTCCGCCCTCGCCAACCCGCCGGCCCTGATCGAGCTGTTCGCAGAGACGATCGTCGAGGAGCTGGACTTCCGCCTCGAAGCAGCCAACATGCTCGACACCGGCCGCGTGCTGGCAATCACGAACCAGCGGTCGATCATCGTCCCGCGACCCCATCCGCGCCTCGTCACGCGGCGGATGCTCGTGATGGAGGAGCTCTCCGGCTTCGCCTGGGACGACGTCGCCGGCATGCGAAACGCCGGCATCGACACGCCGGCGGTGCTCCGCAGCGAGGTCATCAGCTTCCTCGAGGGTGCCTTGCTGTACGGCGTCTTCCACGGGGATCTGCACGGGGGCAACCTCTTCGTGCAACCGACCGGGCGTGTCGCCCTCCTCGACCACGGGATCACGGGACGGCTGGACGAGCCGCAGCGGCTCGGCTTTCTGCGGCTGCTCGTCGGCGGGACCACGAACGACGTCGTCGGCCAGATCGAAGCCCTCCGCACGCTCGGAGCCCTCCCCGTCGGCGCCCGCACGGAGGATGTCATCCGCGACCTCGGGCTCGACAAGCCCGCACAGGACATCGTGACGCTCTCGGCCGACGAGCTGACGGCGCAGATCCGCGACCTCACGAAACAGCTCCTCTCCTACGGCGTCCGCATGCCGAAAGAGCTCATGCTCTTCGTGAAGGACATGCTCTTTCTCGACGGCGCCGTCGCCACGATGGCACCCGAGATCGACCTCCTCGGCGAGATCGCCGTCATCGCCGCCTATTTCGCACAGCACCACGGCGAGCGCATCGCCGCCGACGTCGGCGTCGACGTCCGCTCGACGCCGATCGACCTCGACGGCGTGCGCGCATCGATGGGCCTGTCCACCGACACGCGCCAGATCACCTACCGGGAGATCCAACGGCGCCGCGACGTCCTCCGCCAGAAGTTCGAGCAGCCGAAGTCGCCCTGACGCCGGCGCTACAGCCCGTCGAACATCGGATCGAGGACGGCGGCCTCCGCCTCGAGGAGCAGCTCCAGGTTCCACCACAGGCTGCTCGACATCTCGGCCGGCCGATCCCGGCGCAGCTCGGCCGCCGCCGACTGGAGAGCTGCCCCGGCCGACGGCGCGTCCGGTGGCAGCCCGACGAGCTCGTGGCCTTCGACGAGGAGCCGCTCGCTTCGAGCCACTTTGATCTCGTGAGCGGCACAGCCGAGGCGAGCGAGCGCGAAGAACTCCGGCTTTCCGCCGCGCTGCAGGAAGCGGCCATAACCGAGCACCTTCACGGCAACGATGTCCGTGCGGGCGATCCCGCACTCCTCCTCGAGCTCCCGCAGGGCGATCTGCGTTGCCAGCCCGGCGAGACCGCCCGGAGCAGCACAGTCGGACCAATCTCCCCCACCGGAGCCCGAAGGGGCGAGCAGGCCCGGCGAGAGCTTGCTGTGGGTGCTCTGGCGCACCAGCACGAGACGGCGATCGGTCGTGACGGCGACGACCGAGGCGCCGAGGGCGTCGCCCGCCCGCCCACGACGATGGTCGCCGCAACTCCAGATCGTCTCCTCCGGGAAGCACAGTTGCCTCCCGTCGAAGCTCGGTTCCCTCTCGCCCGGCGAGTACAACGAGATGCCCGTGGAGTCGTTCGAGAAGACGGTGTCGAAGTAGCGGGCCGGCTGCAGGCGCAGCGGCGCCAAAGCGCCTGGCGAGACCAGCTCGACGTCGGAGCATTGCCGGATCCGCTCGCCGTTGTAGAACACGCCGTGCGGCGGCGTGTGCCGGTGCTCGAGCCATGCCGCCACGGCCGGCGCCACATCGAGGTGGAATGGATCGTTCGACATCTCGACCGGCGCCGAGGCGCCGCGGAGTAGGGCGGCGTTGACGACGCCGGACGTGAGGAGCGAGTCGGTGCTCACGCTCGGACGCGACCGGACCCCGTAGCCATGGGCCACGAGTATCGGGTCGACGCGCGGATCTCGGAGGCGGTCCTTGGCGATCGGCACGTAGCGCAAGCCTCCACGTGCCATGGCCGCATGCTACCGAGGGGCGTTTCGGCGCCCGGAGGGCCGGGCCTCGCTCACTGCCAGCGTGCTGTGGTGACACTCCCCCCGAGGATCTCGACCTCCTGGGCGGTCACGCCGTCGGGCGAGCAGATGCCGTAGCGCCCCTCCGGCAGGCAAGGAAACACCGCCGCGTACACCGAGCCGGATCCGACGATGCGCTCGAGCACCCAGACATGGCGCCGCTGTGCCGGCTCCTCGATCCGGTGGATCTCCGGCTCCAGCCATTCCCGCTCGGCGCCGGCGTAGAGCACGAGGGCGCCGACGCCGTCGCCGACGTCGACCACGACGCCTTGGCTTGGCTTGCTCGGACGTGCCTCGCCGACGGGCGGCGCCGTCGTTGCGCCCGAGGCGGCGTCGGCCGGGAGATGCGGGTGTGGGTGGGCGTGCGGGTGTGGGTGTGGGTGGGTGTGCGACGGCGCGGGCTCCCCTGCGCCGGCCAGCCCCACCTCGCCGGCCAGCCCCACCTCGCCGGCCAGCCCCACCTCGCCGGCCAGCCCCACCTCTCCGCCGAGGTGGGAGCCGGCGCCGTGCCCGTGGGGCGGACCGACGAACGGCCGCCCCACGGTGAGGCTCACGGGGTTGTCGACGGCGTCTGGAAGCCGCCGTGCGGGTCCGTCAGGTACGGGAAGTCCGACTGGTAGGTCTCGCCGATCTGGCTCAGTTGGGCCGGGGTGAACGTCGCCGGGTTCTCGATGTCGTAGATCGCGCCGGCGGCGCCGTCAGGCGTGTACTTCGAGTCGACGAGCGCGTACGTCAGGCCGGCGATGGCCCGCAACTCGATCGACACGACGTCGTCGAAGACGCGCCGGCCGTTCGGGAACCCGGCCGGGTCGCCACCGAGGAGACCGAGCAGGCTCGGGCTCTTGGTCGTCGGCGGGATACCTGTGTTGAGCCGCAGCATGTCGGCCTGCACCGGACCCGTGTAGTTCTGGAAGCCCTTGACGATTCCGCTCGGGATACCGGTGAGCAGGACGGCCTCGAGGTCGGCGCGGGGCGTCTTGGCGGCGTCGAGCTTCGCGAGCGCCTTGAAGACGCCCGGGTACAGCACCGGGAGCAGGCCGCCGAGCTCAGGGTGGGCGTAGTTGCTGGCGAACTGCTTGTCGCCGTCGGGCGACTGCGTGTTCCAGTAGTCCTTCATGCTCATCGGGATGACGACCTCGTTGATGAGCGGGTTGCCGAGGCGGCTCACCTGCGTCCACGGACCGACCTTGACGCCACCGACGGCGTCGATCACGGAGCCTTTCTGGCGGCTTGCCGTCGTCCAGACGCCGATGTTCGCCTTCGCGCTGGTCGCTGCTTCCCGCTTACCCGTCGAGGTGAGGCTGGCGATGGGCACCCGGATGGCGATGCTGTGCACGTTCAAGATGGCCGGAGCGTTGACTCCCGGTGCCGCCGGCAGCGGGATGAGGTGCAGTTCCTGGAACGGGCGCAGCGCCGCGAGGTCGAAGATCGACCCGAGGTCCACATAGAAACCCTCCGCCCGCTGCCCGGCGAACACCGTCGTGCCGTCACCGAGGCTGTGTGTGGCTTCCTTGGCGAGCGGGGCGTAGTTCGGGATGGAGCGAACTCCTACGTTGCACGGCGGGCAACGGAGGTCGCGGCCGAGGACGTGGGTGCCCGACGAGTCGATGCGGGTCACGGAGTAGAACTGCCGGCGGTTCCAGGACTTCGAGTAGATCGACGTGATCTGCCCGGTGTTGTACAGGAACGTGTCGTCGTCCTGCAGGCTGGTGTGGAATTGGAACTGGAACGTGATGTCGGCTTTGCCGTCGCCGTCGTTGTCGACGTGGATCTCGTAGAGGACGTCGTCGCCGAACTCGTAGAAGTTCGGGCCGGCCGGCGGAAGCTGCAGCGGGACGTAGTTGGCGATCAGCGTCACCGTCGAGTCGTGGTCCGGGCTGACGAAGGCGTACAGGTCAGTGCTGTCGGCGACGGGGTCGAGGGCGATGCCGGGGGCTTCGCGGTGTGAGGACATGGTGGGTGCTCGTTTCTCTCAGAGTGATCGAGGGTCAGTCGGCAGCCCGCGAGAGGCGGGACACCAGGTCGCGGTCGTGGAGGACGACTTCACGCTCGCCGACGAGCAGGCGAACCTCGTCCTTGCGCGTGTCGGGGACGTGGACCACGAGGTTGTGCGTGGCATTGGCCTTGCGGGCCGCTGCGGTCGTGGTGCGGGCCGCCCCGGTCTTCTTGGCGCTCTTCGAGGTTGGGCCACGAAGCACTTTCGGAGTTGCGACCAGCGCTCCGGCAGCAGCAGCGGTTGCGCCGCCCTGCTTCAGAAACGATCGCCGCGTGATATCGGGCATCTCATCCTCCTGTGTTGGCGATGCAGGTGTGCATGGCGCGGTATTGGGATCCGCTCGGTGGACTACGGCACCGTGGGGGAAGCTGGATGAGAGGTTTCTTTGCGAGCCGCTGTGCGGGGCGAGGAGCTGGCGCAGGACGGTCTGAATGCCATTACAGTATGTTGTGTTGGATTTCATGATTTCTCGGTAACTTCGGTGTTGCCCCACGTCTGCCCACGGACAGCGCCGGCTGTCCGCCTCACCGGAGGTAACCCGATGCGCCCACCAACCGACGACACCGCCGTCGCCCTGCTCCGGCTACACGTCCCTGAGTTCGAGGACCAGTACCTCGATCTCCTCGACATCTACGACGAAGACCTGACGCCGGAGATCGTCTTCATGGAGCTGGCGGATTACGTAGCCAACCTGCTCGTCAGCGACGAGAGCGAGGAGAGTCTGGAGCGCTGCCTCGTCGTCGTGGAGCACATCGTGGCGACGACGGACGACGGTGCGAGGCTTGTCGCCTCTGCATTCGTCAACGAGCTGCCCCCGGGGTCCCGGGAGGCGGCTCGCAGCTACTTCGGGCCGATCACCGACCAGCTCGCGGACCTCGTGTGGCACGGCGTGGAGCTGGACGACGACCTGCTCGCAGCGGTGTCCGGGGGGAACGGGGCGCCGCCGGCGACGCCCGCGTCGGCCGCCCCCCAGCCAGTCTGAGCGGCGAACGGCTCAGCTCCGCAGCGTGGCGGGGAGCGATGCCTGTACGGCCTCGATGCATCGCCGGCGGAGATCCGCCACCTCTGCATCGGTGAGGGTGTGGTCGAGGGCACAGAATCTCAGGCGGAACGCGAGCGAGCGCGTCCCTTCCTCGAGCCCGGTACCCCGGTAGACGTCGAAGAGCTCCACGGACTCGCACAGGTCCGTGGCGGCGTCCCGCAGCACATCTTGCAGGCGCGCCGCCGCCACTGCGTCGTCTGCGACGAAGGCAAGATCCACGTCGCTCGACGGGTATCGGCTCACCGGCGTCGCTTGGTCCGAGCGGCACGGAGCGGCTGCGAGCCGAGCCATGTCGAGCTCGAGCCAACCGACCCGCTCGTGTGGGAGCCCGAACGCCGCCAGCACGTCCGGGTCCACCTCGCCGACGCAACCGAGCACGAGACCGGTGCCGGCGACGGCGAGGCGTGCGGAGCGAGCCACGTGCAAGCCCGTCAGCACCTGACCGTCGGCGTCGTCCGTCTCCCCACCTTGCACGATCCCGACGCCCTCGAGGCGGAGGGCATCTTCGACCACCCGCCATGCCTGCACAGCCGAATCGGCGCCGTCACCATCCCTCGCGAGGATGAGGGCGAGACGCTCCCGTTCCTGCGGCATGGCGTCGTCGGTGGCGCCGGCCGAGAAGACGTCACCGATCTCGAAGAACCGAACGGCCCCATGGCGGTGGCCGGAGTTGTGGCGCACGGCCACCAACAGGCCCCCGAGAAGGCCCGGCCGCAGAACCGATTCCTCGGCCACCATCGGGTTTGCCAGAGCCACGAACCCGCCGGCGAATCCAGCTCGGGACTGCACTGCCGGATCGACGATCGAGCTCGTCCACGCTTCGTGAGCGCCGAGCCCGCTCAGGATCCTCCGGAGGCGGCGGCGGAGCTGCTGGAGGGCGTCGAGCTGGCCGACATAGGGCGAGCGGCGTTCGGTGCGTGCGATGTTGCGGTACCCGAACGTGCGGGCGATGTCCTCGGCGACGTCAACCTCCTGGCCTACGTCCGGCCGGAAGGACGGCGCAAGCACCTCGAAGACGGCGGGGTCCTCTGGGGTGGCCGCGTCCGTTCCGGTCCCCTCGACGACGTAGCCGATCGGCTCGAGCAACGCGCCCATCTCGAGCGCGCTCAGCTGGGTGCCCAGCAAGGCGTTGACCCGAGCCGGGCGGACATCGACGCGAACGGGCGCCGAGCTGACGGGATGGTCGTCGAGCAGCCCACGAGCGATGACCGGGGGGGTCACACCGGCCAGATCGGCCGCCTGCACGACGAGCTCGCACACGCGTGCCGACGCCCGCTCGACGCCCTCGGGGTCGACGCCGCGCTCGAAACGAACGGACGCCTCCGTCCTCAACCCCACCGCCCGCGCCGTTCGCCCGACGGCCACGCCACGGAACAGCGCCGCCTCCAGGAGCACGTTCGACGTGGACTCGTCGACCTCGCTCGAACGACCGCCCATCACGCCGCCGATCCCGACGGGTTCGTCGTCGGCCGTGCAGATGAGGCAGTCGAGCCCGGAGAGGGGTTCGTCGCGTCGTGCCGCCCTGTTGCCGAGCGTGCGGGTCTCGCCGTCGAGCGTCACGATCGTCTCGCCCGGACGAGCTGCCCGCGCCAGCAGGCCGCGACCGCCGAGGCGGTCGAGGTCGTAGGGGTGCGTGGGCTGGCCGAGCTCGAGCATCACGTAGTTCGACGCATCGACGACGGCACTGATCGGGCGCATGCCGGCGAGCGTCAGGCGGCGCTGGACGATCATGGGTGAGGGCACCGGCACGATGCCGGTGAGGACGCGACCGGTGAAGCGGAAGCACAGCTCGGGTGCCGCCACCGCCACGCTGGCGAGCTCGGCGGCGGGGGGGGCGCCCTCGGCGATGACGGGCTCCGGCGTGAAGATGGGCAGCCTGAAGCGCGCCGACAGGTCACGGGCGACCCCGAGCATGCACAGGCAATCCGGCCGGTTCGGCTCGATGGCGAGGTCGAAGACGACGTCCGCCTTGATGCCAAGATGCTCGTCGAGGGTTTGGCCTAGCTCGATACCGGTGGGCAGTGAGCCATCGGCGGCGGCGGAGCCGAGTACAAGGATGCCTTCGTGGTCGTCGCCGAGGCCCAGCTCGCGTGCAGAGCAGATCATGCCGTTCGAGACGACGCCCTTCATCTTGCGGCGCTCCATCCGGAACCCGCCCGGAAGCACCGCGCCGACGGGCGCCAGCGGCACGACGTCGCCGGCCTCGAAGTTCCAGGCTCCGCAGACGACTTCGACCGTCTCGGGGGCGCCGGCGTCGACGACGACCCGGCGGATGCGGTCGGCGCCGGGAATGGCGGCGATCTCGAGGACACGGGCCACGATGATCTCCCCGAGTCCCTCCCCCACTCGCTCGAGGCCCTCCACGACGAGACCGAGGGCGTCGAGCTCCGAGGCCAGCTCGGCAACGGCGGCGCGATCGGTCGCGTCCACCGCCAGCGGCGTCAGCGACTGCAACCAGGAGAGCGGGGCTCGCATCAGGTCGGACCTTTCGGGATGTGCAACTCGGGTCGGCTCAGAACTGCTGGAGGAAACGCACGTCGTTCTCGAGGAACGAACGCAGGTCGGCAATGCCGTGCCGCATGATGGCAAGGCGGTCCATGCCGAACCCGAAGGCAAATCCCGTCCACTCCTCCGCGTCGACTCCTGCCGCCTCGAACACCGCCGGGTTCACCATCCCGCAGCCGCCCAGCTCGATCCAGCCCGTCTGGGCACACGTGCGGCAGCCGGCCCCACCACAGATGGTGCACGAGATCTCGAACTCGGCGGACGGCTCGGTGAAAGGGAAGTAGGCAGGGCGAAGTCGCGTGCGGACGTCGGACCCGAAGATGGCCTGAACGAACGTGTCGATCGTGCCTGCGAGGTCGCCGAAGGTGACGCCGTGGTCGACGACGAGACCCTCGATCTGGTGGAACACGGGAAGATGGGTGGCGTCCGGCGTGTCCCGTCGATAGACCCGGCCGGGAGCCACGGCGTAGATCGGCAGCCGGCCCCGCTCCAGCAACCTGATCTGTACCGGCGAGGTGTGCGTGCGGAGCAGAACCGTCTCGGGTTCGCCGGCGGCCACGAAGAACGTGTCGACCGAGCTGCGTGCCGGATGGTCGAGGGGGATGTTCAGCGCCTGGAAGTTGTACCAGTCGCTCTCGACTTCTGGCCCCTCGGCGATCTCGTATCCCATGCCGACGAAGACATCTTCGAGCTCCTCGCGGACCTGGGTCACGAGATGAAGGTGGCCGGCGAGCGGGCCGGGACGCACCTCGGTGAGGTCCATCCGGTCCGCAGCCAGACGATCGGCCCGGGCGGCGGCGGCAAGCGTTTGCCGCTTGGCGTCTGCGATGGCCTCGAGACGCGTCCGCAATTCGTGAAGGCGCCGGCCCGCCTCCTTACGCTCCGACTCGTCATCCATGCGACGGAGTTGCTGGTAGGAGGCGGAGAATCGCGACCGCTTCCCGACCGCCTCCCGCTCGGCTTCCTCGAGCTCGGCGAGCGTCGTGGCCGCTCCGAGACGCGCCACTGCCGCGGCTTCGATGTCCTCGAGCGCCGCCGCCGTGTCGGGGCGCGGCGCGCTCTCGGTCGGCTCAGTGTCGGGCATGGCCTCATGGTAGGCGCTGGCCACAACGGCCAAGCCCGGATGCGGGATGGAGGGCGCGCCGGCGGCGGGGTCGCCGGCGGTGGGACTTCTGGAGTGAGAAACCGACCGTACGCGTGGGTTTCTCACGTCCAGAAGTCCTGGAGCACCGAGGGCGGCGCAGTTCTGGAGTGAGAAACCGACCGTACGCGTGGGTTTCTCACGTCCAGAAGTCCTGGAGCACCTAGGGCGGCGGCGCCAGCCGGCGCCGGCGTGCCGCCTCGAAGCCCAACACCGCCGCCGTCATGGCGACATTGAGCGACTCGGTTCCCTCCGCCATCGGAATCGTGACTGCGCCGTCAAGGGCCGTCTCGAGGCCCGCCGGGAGCCCCGACGCCTCGTTGCCGAGGACGAGGGCGACGTCACCGTCAAGGTCGGCGTCCAGATAATCCGTGCCGCCGGCGGCAGCCGTGCCGAGCAGTCGTACGCCGCCGGCCCTCAGTTCCCGCAGCGTTGTGACCGGGTCCGGCGACTTGACGAGTGGCACGCGGAAGACGGCGCCGGCGCTCGCCCGCACGGTCTTCGGATTGTAAGGGTCGACGGAGCCGGCGCACACGACCACGCCGGCGATGCCAGAGGCGGCGCTGATCCGCAAGACCGAGCCGAGATTGCCCGGGTCGCGGACGTCGGCGCAGACGAGAAGGAGTCGATCCGCCGCCGGCCGCGGCACGAGCAACTGCTCCAACGAAATGTCGACCGCCGCAACGACCGCGCAGACCGGCTGAGGGTTGACGGTGTCGGCCACGCGCTCCATGACGCCGGAGGCGAGGTCGAAGATGCGCGCTCCCCTCTCGGCGGCGCTCGACAGCAACGCTGC
This sequence comes from Acidimicrobiales bacterium, assembly GCA_050008715.1. GTDB lineage: Bacteria > Actinomycetota > Acidimicrobiia > Acidimicrobiales > Bog-793 > JAKACA01. The sequence goes on from JBEKMC010000054.1 coordinate 9,891, forward strand.
CACGGCCGGGTTGTCGCGGCCTCCCGCCGCTACGAACACACTCTCGATCGTGCAGTCCGACTGCAGGGCGACGTCGACGATCTTTGCGCCTTCGGCCACGAAGACGCTTTCGGCCTGCCGGACGCTCGCCCGGCTGAGGAGCCGGCGCAGCCGCTGGACGCGCTGGTGCCGGATGCCGAGGCCGTCGGGGCTCAGGAAGCAGCCTCCTCAGCGACATCCGTGTCGCCAGGCCCGTCTACGTCGGCCTCGGCTTCCTCGTTCTCCTCCGCCGGGCCGGCCGCCTCGGCAGCTGCCGCCACGACGGCGGCGGCCTCGCCGGGCGTCGTCGGGGCACCGTCGGACACGAGGCGCACGAGCGTTGCAAACGCACCGGGGTCCCGCACGGCGAGATCAGCGAGGATGCGGCGATCGACTTCGATGCCCTCGCGGTGGAGGCCGGCGATGAACTTGCTATAGGTCGTGCCGTTCAGCCGAGCCGCCGCGTTGATCCGTTGAATCCAGAGCCTGCGGAAGTCACCCTTCCGGGCACGCCGGTCCCGATACGCGTACTGCAGCGAGTGCATGACCTGCTCGTTGGCGGACTTGTAGGAGCGGGACTTGTTCCCATAGAAACCCTGGGCGCGCTCGAGGACGGTCCGGCGGTGCTTCCTGCCGTGGACAGCGCGTTTCACCCTGGCCATCTGGGGCTCCTTTCATCAGCTTCATCAGCGATCGTGTCGAATGTCGTATTGCCGCAGCCTGATTGGCGGCGGCGAGCGCGCAACCGGTCGAGGGCCGACAGCAGCGCGAAATGGGATTACAGGCCGAGTAGCCGGCGAACGTTCTTGGCGTCGGCCTTCGAGACGTCGACGTCTGCCGCCAACCGCCTCGTCCGGACCGAATTCTTGTGCTCGAGCAGGTGCTTGCGGTTCTGCTGACGCCGACGAAGGCGTCCAGTGCCGGTGACTTTGAACCGGGCGGCGGCTCCCCGGTCGGTCTTTCTCTTGGGCATCTCTTACTCCTCCGTCGCTGTCGTCTCGCTCACGGCCTCGGGCGCGTTGCCCGTATCCACCGCAGCCGTGTCCACGTCTGTACTCGGAGCCGCCTCCGCCACGGCCTCGGCAGGTGCCGCGGCCGCAACGCCGTCCGGCTCTGTCGGCGCCTCGCTCGAAATGCTCGGGCTCTCGACCGGCGCACCCTGCGGCGGGCCGGCGTGATCACCCTTCACCTCGTTCTGAGCCCGGGCTGCGTCTGCTTGTCGCGCTCGTTTGTCCGGTGCCAGCACCATCACCATGTTCTTGCCGTCGAGCCGAGCTTCCGACTCGATCCGAGCAGTTCCATCGACTTGCTCGGCGATCCGGTCGAGGATCTTCTTGCCAAGCTCGGAGTGGAACACCTCTCGGCCACGAAACATGACCGTGATCTTGACCTTGTGCCCTTCATGCAGGAACTTCACAACCTGTCGGGTCTTGGTGTCGAAGTCGCCGTTGCCGATCTTCGGCCGGTACTTCATCTCCTTGATCCCGATGTTGCTCGACTTGCGCCGGGACTCCTTCGCCCGCTGCGCTTCGTCGAATTTGAACTTCCCGTAGTCCATGATCCGGCACACTGGGGGGCTGGCGAGCGGAGCCACTTCCACGAGGTCCAGATCCTGCCGTTGGGCGATTTGGAGGGCTTCAGGAAGCGACTTGATCCCGAGCTGGCGGCCTTCTGGGTCCACCAGTCGAACCTCGCGAGCCCGGATGCGGTCGTTGATCCGGGGCTCATTGGTGCTTGGTACGTTCGTGATCGGCGGTCGGTCCTCTCTCGTTCTGACCGTACCTTTGGCACGGAACGATGAACGGGGAGGCGAGGCGACCGATCGCCAGCCCTTCACATCTGGACCCGGCGCACTCGGTAGACCGTTGCAGCTTCGCAGCTCGGTCTCGTGGCCGGGTGGGAGAGCGCTCGGAGCGCGACCCCGCTTCCCCATGGATTGTCGTCTTCTACGCTAGCAGCCGTGAGCAGCCTCTGGACACCTGACGGTGAGCACAAGGTCCCCCGGCCCGAAGACTCCGGGCCGGCCGGCAGCGGGCGAGCGGGTCCCTCGCGGATGCCCCCGACGGGCTCCCCCGTCAGTGGAGAACCAACCGGCAGGGGCGCCGTCGACCAGCCCGACGAAGCACAACCCAGCGAGGAGGAACTGCGGCAGCTCGCCCGCGAGCTCTCCGAGACGCCGGTGGAAGACATCATCGCCAATCACTGCTACGGCTTGTTCGAGCTGGCGGCCCTCCACCTCTCCCAACAACCGGTGAACCTGGTGGCCGCCCGCCTTGCCATCGACGCAATGGGCCAGCTCGTCGACGGCCTGGGCCAGCGCCTCGGCCCCCACGCCGCCACCCTCGCCGACGGGCTCACCCAGCTCAGGTTGGCCTTCGTGCGCATCGCGGAGGCTGCTGCCACGCCTGCGTCCGGTGCGCCTGCGTCCGGTGCGCCTGCGTCCGGTGCGCCTGCGTCCGGTGGCGCTGAGGCCGGCGGCGCTGAGGCCGGTGGCGCCGAGGCCGGCGGCGCCGAGGCCGGCGGGGTCGAGGGGGCGGAGGGCTAGGGATGAAGTGGCTGAGGTTAGGGGTCGGATACGACCCTTTACCTCAGCCAGGTTGGTGAAAAACCGCCGGCCACAGGTGACACGAACCGTGCCTCGACCACCCCCCCGAGCCCGGCGGCGAGGGCGAAGACCACCGGCGTCCCGGCGTCGATGTGGCGGGAGCCATCGGCGATGGCTGTCGAGTGGAAGCGGTACGTAGAGAGTCCTTCGCCCTCACTCGATATGGCTTCGAGAGAGCCGAGTCCTCGGCCGGCGTCATAGGCGATCACGACGCCGCCTCGTGGCTCGGCGAATCCCGCTCGCGCCGCCCCGAGATCGAGAGGCCGCGCGCTCAATGAACGATCTTCGACAGCGCCAGCTCGATGATGTCGGTGGCGCCGCGCTCTTTGAGTGCAGGGATGAGGACGTTGATATCGGACTTCGGTACGACCGTTTCGACGGCATAAGCGTCGTCACCGAACAATTTCGAGACCGTGGGGGATTTCATCGCCGGCAGGAGGCCGATGACGGCATCGAGGTCCGCGGCGGACACGTTGAGCTTGACGAGAACCTTGCCCCGCGCTTCCAACGTTCCCTCGAGCAGAACGAGCAGCTGTGCCATCGCCCGTGCCTTGACCGGATCCTCGCACGACGACCGGTTGGCGATGAGCTCGGTGTACGACACCATCAAGGTGTCGATGATCCGTAACCCCGCCGCCCGGATCGCCCGCCCGGTCTCGGTGATCTCGACGACGGCGTCGGCGATGTCGGGGACCTTGGCCTCCGTCGCACCATAGGAGAAGCGCACCTCCGCCTCGACACCACGTTCTACGAGGAAGCGCTCGGTGAGGCGCGGGTACTCCGTCGCGACACGGCAGCCGGCCGGCAGGTCGTTCACCGAGGTGATGACGGAGTCCGCCGCTACCGCCAGCACGACCCGGATCGGGGACGAGGTGGCCTTCGAGTACCGGAGCTCCCCCAGCGAAACGACGTCGGCCGCCGTCTCCTCGATCCAGTCGCGTCCGGTGATGCCGACGTCGAAGAGCCCCTCGGCCACGTACATCGGGATCTCCTGCGGCCGGAGGATGCGCACCTCGTCCACGCGCGGATCGTCGATGACAGCGGAGTACTCGACCTCCGATGATCGGCGAACAGCCAGATCGGCCTCGGCGAACAACGCGAAAGTGGCCTGCTCGAGCGAACCCTTCGGCAAGACGAGACGGAGCATCCTCGTGCCGCGTCCCGGCTCAGTACGACAAGGGCGTGCGGGCCCTCGAGCGCAGCGAAGCTCCGCGTTCGGTCACGTCCCGAAGGACGTTGACCATCTCGATGGCGGTCTCGACGGACTCCGCTCCTTTGTCCCCGCGGGATCCACCTGAGCGCTCGAACGCCTGGAAGAGGTTCTCCGTCGTGAGCACGCCGAAGGCAACTGGCAAGCCCGTGTCGAGCTGCACCCGTTGCAGGCCGGCGGCACATTCGCCGGCGACGAACTCGAAGTGTGCCGTGTCGCCGCGGATGACGGCGCCGAGGCACACCACGGCGTCGAAGCCCCCCGACTTCGCCACGAGCTGCGCTGCAAGCGGCAGCTCGAAACTGCCAGGCACCCACACGACGACCCTGTTCTCCTCCGTCACGCCGCACTCGTCCAGCTTGCGCAGCGCTCCCTCGAGCAGCCTCGAGGTCACGTGGGCGTTGAAGCGGCCGCAGATGACGGCGATGCGCAGCTGACGGCCGTCGTGAGAACCGAACAGCTCGCCCTCGCCCCGCTCGGCGGGGAGTGCCGCCAGGCGGTGGGTCGCCTCAGCCATCGGCGACGTCGGCGTCGGAGCGTGGCTCGGGCGCCGGCTCGACCGGAACTGGGACGACGTCGCCGAGGTGCCCGAGGAAGTGGCCCATGCGCTCGCGCTTGGTCTGCAGGTAGCGCAGGTTCTCCGGGTTGGGTGCCGGCTCGATCGACAGGCGCTCGACGATGTCGAGCCCGTAACCTTCGAGGCCCCCGTACTTCGCAGGGTTGTTCGTGAGCAAGCGCATCGTCGTGATCCCGAGGTCGACGAGGATCTGCGCCCCGATCCCGTACTCCCGGTTGTCCACGGGCAGCCCGAGGTCGAGATTGGCGTCGACGGTGTCACGGCCCTGCTCCTGCAAGGTGTAGGCCCGCAACTTGTGCCCGAGACCGATGCCACGGCCTTCGTGGCCACGCAGGTAGACGATCACGCCGGCCCCCTCGGCGGCGATCTTCTCGAGGGCGAAGTCGAGCTGCGGGCCGCAGTCGCATCGCCGCGACCCGAAGACGTCGCCCGTCAGGCATTCGCTGTGCACACGCACGAGCACGTTCTGTCGACCGGCCACCTCGCCGGCGACGAGGGCGAAGTGATGCTCGCCGTCGATCGTCGAGACGTAGGCATATCCCGTGAATTCGCCCTGCTCGGTCGGGATGCGGGCGGAAGCGACCCGCTCCACGAGCTTCTCACGGTGCCTCCGATAGCGGACGAGATCGGCAATCGTGATCATCGCGAGGCCGTGGGTGGCGGCGAACTCCTCCAGCTCGGGCCGCCGGGCCATCGACTGCTTGTCCGCGGAGACGATCTCGCACAGGACGCCTGCAGGGTAGCGACCGGCCATCCGAGCGAGGTCGATCGTCGCCTCGGTGTGGCCGGCCCGCTTGAGCACACCGCCGGTCCGGTAGCGCAGCGGGAACATGTGCCCGGGGCGTGCGAAGTCGCGCGAGCTCGTCGCCGGATCGATGAGGGCGCGGATCGTCGCCGCCCGATCGCCGGCGGAGATTCCCGTCGTCGTGGCGGGCTTGTAGTCGACTGCGACGGTGAACGCGGTGCGCTGCGACTCGGTGTTCTGCGGGACCATGAGCGGCAGCTCGAGCTCGTCGAGCCGTTCCGGCATGAGCGGGACGCAGATGAGGCCCGATGTGTGGGCGAGGAAGAAGGCGATGTTCTCCGGCGTGGCGAACTCGGCCGCCATGACGAGGTCGCCCTCGTTCTCACGATCCTCGTCGTCGACGACGACGACCATCTCACCTCGCCCGATGGCGGCGATGGCGTCTTCGACTTTCGACAGGGGCACGACCGGACTCCTCGTGGATTCGGGAATGCAGCCTACTGGCCGGTCAGCGGCTCCACGTCGAGGCGAACGTCGTCGCCGAGCCGCCGCACCCCGGAGAGCCGTCCGCGCCAGAGATCGCTCATCGTGGCGGCGCCGGCGCCGGAGAACATCCCAACCCCGTCATCTCCCCCAAGAAACCCAGCCGTCAGGTACACCACATACCGGTTCACCGCCCCACGGCGGTGGAATTCCCCGGCCACCGATGCGCCACCTTCGACGAGAAGCTGGAGCACGCCCCTTCGGCCGAGCTCGTCGAGCACGCCGCCGATGTCGCCGTTCATCTCGACGGCCGGCTGCACACGGGCCTCGGCGTCGACCCGGCCCAAGACGACACGCAGCGGCTGGCGGTCGGGCGGAGGATCCGTGCGCACCGTCAGCTCGGGGTCGTCGGCCCGCACCGTGCCCGCCCCGACGAGGATCGCATCGCTCTCGCTGCGCAGCTGCTGGACGTCGGCGCGGGCCTCGGAACCCGTGATCCACTTGCTCGTGCCGTCGGGGGCGGCGATGCGCCCGTCGAGCGTGGCGGCCAACTTCAGCACGACATAGGGGCGAAGCGTCCTCCGGTGCACGAGGTAGGGCCGGAGGGAGGCGGCGGCGGCGTCGGCGAGAACCCCGATGCTCACCTCGACGCCGGACGCCTGCAACCGGGCGACACCGCGGCCTTGCACGTGGTCGTCCGGGTCGATGAGGGCGACGACCACTCGGCGAACGCCGGCGGCGATGAGCGCGTCGGCGCACGGAGGGGTTCGGCCATGCGTGGAACACGGCTCGAGGGTCGTGAAGCAGGTGCCTGCCCGGGCGAGTTCGCCCGCCTCCGCCAGCGCTGAATGTTCGGCGTGCGGACCACCCGGCGGGGCCGTCGCGCCCTCGCCGGCAAGCGAGCCGTCCGCCCCCAGCACGACGGCGCCCACCCACGGGTTCGGGGAAGTCCGCGTGCGCACCTGTTGGCCGAGCTCGACCGCCCGCCTCATCCAGTGCTCATCCTGGGCCGCTATGGACGCGGTGGCGGCCATGCCGGAGGTGCCAGGCGTACCCGCGGTGCCAGACGTGCCCGAGGTGCCCGATGCGCTCAGTGCGGTCTCCCGCCACCCAACAGTTCGAGCGCATGCGGGATCACGTCGATGATGGCGTCGAGGCACTCGACAGCGCCGGCTGGCGAGCCGGGCACGTTGCAGATGAGCGCCCGCTGTTTCGTGCCTGCGACGCCTCTCGACAGCCGGCCGAGCGGACTTACGAGCCGCATCGCCTCAGAGAGTCCGGGGGCGTCCCGCTCCAGCACGGACCTGGTCCCTTCCGGTGTCTGGTCCCTCGGGCCAAAGCCCGTGCCTCCCGTCGTCACGATCAGGCCGGCGAACCCCGAGGACATGACTTCCAGGGCGGCTGCCACCTCCCGGTCGCCGTCGGGAATCGTCCTGCGGTCGACGACGACGAAACCGTGAGCCTCGAGGAGGTCGGCAACGGCTTTGCCACCGCCGTCCTGGCGTACGCCGGCAGCCACGCCGTCGGAGACCGTCAGCACCTTGGCGCGCAGGCCGGGCGGCGCGAGGTCCTGTGACGCCGCCCCGCTCACCCGCTGCTCCCGGACGCTCTGAGCGTGGCGGCGGCGGCACCGTGGATCGCCCGCACGGCTCCGAGGTGGTCCGCCTCCCTGAACACGGCAGATCCGGCCACGAAGCAGCGAGCGCCGGCCTCGGCCATCACCTTCGCCGTCTTCCGGTCGATGCCGCCATCCACCTGAATCGTCACGGGGAGTCCGAGCTCGTCGATCCGTTCGCGCGCCGCCGCCACCTTCGGGACGGCCTCGGCCATGAAGTCTTGACCGCCGTAGCCAGGATGGACGGACATCACGAGCAACAAGTCGATCAGCTCGAGGAATGGCCAGGCGTTCTCGATCGGGGTCTCCGGGTTGACGACGAGCCCGACGCCGAGGCCGAGCCGGCGCATCTCGGTGCAGAGTTGCTCCGTCTCGCCGACCTCGACGTGCACGGACACGCTGTCGGCGCCACCCTCGGCGAACGCACCGAGAAAGTCGTTGGGGTTCGTCACCATGAGGTGGCAGTCAAGGAACAGCTGCGTGTGTTGACGAAGCGACGCCACAACAGGCGGCCCGACCGTCAGGTTCGGCACGAAATGCCCGTCCATGACGTCGACGTGCAGCCAGTCGGTGGCGGCGGCCACACTCGAGATCTCCTCGGCGAGCACGCCGAAGTCCGCCGCGAGAATCGAGGGCGCCACCCTGACCTCGCCACGCCCGAGATGCGGCAACGGGGAGGACTGTGGGCCGGGCATCCTATGTACCGTATCGCCCGCGAGGCGACGGCCAGGAAGCGTTCGGCCCGCGACGTTCACGCGAGGGTTTCGCCCGCCGCCACGCGAGCGCCCCGGAGCCAGTCGGCCGCCGTTTGGCTGTGACGGCCCTCGGGTTGCACTGTGGAGAGCTCCAGCCACCCGTCGCCGGTCGCCACCGCGGTTCCCACGACCGTCCCCGGTGCCGGCATCGCCGCGCCGTCGTCCTCATGTCCGACCGCGTCCGCGCCGAGAACCAGCAGGCGTCCCTGCCGAAACGTCGTCCACGCACGGCCAATGCGCACCTGCCGTTCGGCCACGGCGGCCGGCAGCGCCCAATCGAGGTGGAGATCGGCTGGCGTGATCTTGGCGGCGTAAGTGGGCTCGCCTTCCTGTGGAACCGGTATCCCGAGGCCGCCGACTCCGGCGGCCAAGCGCTCGACGAGAAGTTCCGCACCGAGTCGGCTGAGCGTTGCGAGGAGGCTCGGCACCGTCGTCTGTCGCAAGATCGGCGTCTCGGCACATACGTAGACGGGTCCGGTGTCGAGCCCCTCGTCCAATTTCATGAGACACACGCCCGTGCGCTCGTCGCCGGCCAGGATGGCACGCTCCACCGGCGCGGCGCCCCGCCAGCGTGGCAGCAAGGAGAAGTGCACGTTGACCATGAGGAGGCGATCCAGCACGGCCGGCCGGATGAGGCGCCCGAAAGCGACGACGATCCCCAGATCGGCACCGACCTCGAGCACGTCGCCGACCCGATCGGTGACGGCGATGCCGAGCTCGAGCGCCGCCCGCTTAACCGGCGTGGGCGACACGCCCGACCCGCGCCCGCGGCGTTTGTCAGTCTCGGTGACGACAAGGGCAACGTCGTGACCGGCGCCGGCGAGCGCCCGAAGGCAGTGCGCCGCCGGCTCAGGCGACCCGAGGAAGGCCACCCGGACCATGTCGTGGCCCGCTACAGCGACGGCTCGCGCGTGGCGGTGCCCGGCCGTCGCGACGGCCCCCCGCCCGTCGGGGGCTCCTCCGCCAGAGGACCGACCTCTCCGAGCACGCGGGAGCGCAGGACCTTCATCGCCGCTTTCCTCTCCTCCGGCTGCAGCCTCTCCAGAAGGAGCACTCCGTCCAGATGGTCAATCTCGTGCTGGAAGACGCGGGCGAGATACTCGTCGGCATCGATCGAGACCTCTTTGCCCTCCAAGTCGTATCCGGTGAGGTGGACCTCCTTCGGCCGGACGATGTTCCAATGCAGGCCCGGCACCGAGAGGCACCCTTCTTCGAAATCCCATTCGCCACGGGCCTCGCTGATCGTGGGGTTCACGATCGTCTCCGGCCCGTCACCCACGTCGTAGACGAAAAGGCGCCGCTCGACGCCAACCTGCGTGGCGGCCAGTCCCACGCCGGGGGCGGCGTACATCGTCTCGATCATGTCCTCGGCGAGGCGGACCACGCGCCCGTCGACGGCCTCGACGTCTCGAGCCCGCTGGCGCAGCACGGGGTCGCCGAACACCCGGATGTTGTAGGTGGACACGTGGAGGATTCTAAAGGCGCCAAGTCAAGCGCCCGCGCTCAGACCGCCGCAGCCTGGCCCTCGGCGCGTATCGCCTCCCGGTACCACGAGAAGCTGGACTTCGGAATGCGCACACCGCTCGGGAAGTCGACCCACGTCAGCCCGAAGCGCCTCGAGAACCCGTGCGCCCACTCGAAGTTGTCGAGAAGGCTCCACACGAAATATCCGCGCACGTCGACGCCGGCTTCAATCGTCTCGAGCACCGCTTGCAGGTGGCCCCGGAGATAACGGATCCGGTCGGGGTCGTGCACGCGCCCATCGGGAGCGACGTAGTCGTTGCAGGCTGCACCGTTCTCCGTGATGTATATGGGAAAGGCTCCGTAGTCGTCGCGCACCCGCACGAGTAGTTCGCGCATGGAACCCGGCTCGATCTCCCAGCCCATCTCGGTCGTGAGGGCGTGCGGAGGTCGCACGAGGACGGCGCCGAGATCTTCATTGACAAGGTCCGGCGTCTCCGACGGCACGCAGTAGCCGGCGCTGTTCGCTTCAGCGAGCCGGGTGACGGAGGCGACCGAGCGCGGGGAGTAGAAGTTGACGCCGAGGAAGTCGATCGGAGATGCGATCACCTCGAGATCACCGTCGAGCACGACCTCGAAGCCCGGGCGCCGGCTCTCGTAGTGGTCCAGCATGTCACTCGGGTAGCCGTGGCCGGCGAGGGGCTCGAGAAACAGTCGGTTCATGTTGCCGTCCAACAAGCGAGCCGCCGACACGTCGTCTGGGTGCTCGCTGGCGGCGCGGATGGGGGTCAAGTTGAGCGTGATCCCGACCTCGGCACCGGGGATCGCCGACCGAATGGCACTCACTGCTACGCCATGGGCGAGCAACAGGTGGTGGGAGGCAGCCGCCGCCTCACCAATATCTCGGCCACCGGGCGCGTGGTGTCCCGACCCATATCCCGACCACGCCGAGCACCACGGTTCGTTGAGCGTGATCCACATGCCGACGTCCCGACCGAGAGCTTCTGCAACGATGCCGGCGTAGTCGGCGAAGTAGCTGACGGTGTCACGTGCGACCCAGCCTCCGGCATCCTCCAGCGGCTGCGGCAGGTCCCAGTGGTACAGCGTGAGCATCGGCATGATGCCGCGCTCGCAGAGGCCCCCGACGAGGCGCCGATAGAAGTCGAGGCCGTCCGGGTTGGGTGGCCCCTTGCCCGTCGGCTGGACGCGCGGCCAGGCGACCGAGAACCGATACGCAGGAGCGCCCAGCTCCGCGAGGAGGTCGAGGTCGCCGTCGAGGCGGCGGTAGTGGTCACTCGACACGTCGCCGTTGTCCCCGTTGTGCGTTGCACCGGGGACACGGCTGAAGGTGTCCCAAATGGAGACCCCGCGACCGTCGGCGTGAACGGACCCTTCGATCTGGTAGGCGGCCGTGGCGGTGCCCCAGAGGAAGCCGGCAGGGAAGACCAGCGGCGGGCCGGTGTTGGCAGAACTTGTGCTGTCAGGGTCAGGCAAGGATGCCCATCTCCTTCGTGGATGGCCCGGACCGGTCAGACGTCGAGGAGTCGGCGCCGAGACACGGCCGGTTGGGATAGGTCGATACGACCGGGCAAAGCCGGTACTGCGGCGCCGGCGAAGGGGTGCGCCGGCGCCGCAGAAAACTACGGGCTAGGACGTCACCTTCAGGTGCATGAGGATGTAGGGAAGCTCCGGGTCGTTCGGTGACGGGTCCATGTACGGGTTCGAGGCCGTCGGCCAGCCCGTGAACTGTGTCGTGCTGTACTCATCCCAGTCGGCCCCGTAGAGCAACGGAGCGACGGGGACCTCTGAGGACATGAGCGACGAGAGCGTCGACACGGCCGACGACACGGCCGCCTGATCGCTCGGATTGGTCGTCTCCAAGGCCTTCAGCGCTGCAGCCGCCTGTGGGCTGCTGTAACGGCCGTAGTCGGCCGCAGCCGACTTGCCAATCGGAGCGGACAGCGTGTAGTCGAGCCAGTTCTGGTACTGCACGAACGGGGTTGCCCCGCCCGATCCCCAGTGGATGGCCGTCTGGAAGTTGCCGTCGGCGAGGTCCGTGTACCACGTCGTGGCGGCCACGCCGTCAACTGACGCCTTGATGCCATCCGCGTTCAGCTGATTCGAGATGAGCTGGGCGTCTGCGTAGTAGTCGGAGTACGACGTGGGGTCCTCGATGGAGAACGTGATCGGTAGGCCGTTCTTCTCCCAGTACGAGCCGACTTTGGCGTAGCCGTCGCTTGCCAGGATGGACGCAACCTTGGACGCGTCGCCAGTCGTCGGCAGGTTGGCGGTGTCAGAAGTCGACAGATACTGCGACTGGTTGGGGAGGATCAGGCCACTCGTCGATGTCGCCGGCAGCTCGTATCCGCTCTCGCCTTCAGTTCCGAGCTGGGCGCGGTCGATTCCGAAGCTGATGGCCTGGCGCACCTTCGGGTCCGCCAACGCGCCGCCCTTCGCGACGTTGAAGTACAGGGCCACCGTGTTGCCCGGGGCGAAGAAGGTGAAGTTGTGGCTCGGGTCCTTGTTCACGAACACCTTCTGCACATTTGCTATGTCGTTCCCCGCCCAGTCCAGCTGGCCGGCCGCCAACGCAGTGGCTGCGGAGCTGTTGCTGCTGTACGAGGGGATGTCGACCTGCGACACCGGGGGCGTCCCACCCCAGTAGTGCGGGTTTGCCACGAACGTCACGAGCGTCGTGGAGAAGCTCTTCAAGGTGTATGGGCCCGTGCCGATCGGCGTCGCCACCGTGGCGGTCGCCGGGCTCGAGATCGACGACCAGATGTGCTCTGGAACGATGAACGTGGCGCCACCGATCGCAGCCAGGTCGGAGTAGGCGGGCGCCTTGAAGGTCATGACGACCGTGTAGGCGCCCGAGGTCGTCACAGGACCTGCAAGGGGTGGCACACCGCTGTAGTTCGCGGCGGCGTTGTCGTTGATCAAGTTGAACGTGAAGGCCACGTCCGCGCTCGTGAACGGCTTGCCGTCACTCCAGGTGACGCCATGGCGCAGGGTGAACGTCAGCGTCTCGCCGGCGTTGGACCAGCTGTAACCGGTCGCCAGCCAGTCGTGGATCGTCGTCGGCTGCAGGAAGTCGAACTCGAGCAACGGCTCGTAGGCGAGCGTTCTCATGTTCATCTCGGTCGACAAGGAGTTGGAGTCGAACGGGTTGAAGTTCTGCGTGAACGTGACGCCGGTGTTCGACTCCTCGGTGAGAACGACCGTCTTGCCCGAGCTCGGTGTCGTCGTCGTCGTCGTCGACGACGAGGAGGAGCTGGAACTGCAAGCCGACGCCCCGAGCATCAGCGCCGATGCCAGCGTGATTCCGATAAGTGCTCTTCGATACATCTGTAACCTCCTGGTTTGTCCGGCCGGCTTCGCCGGCCCTTGTGGTCCCCGTGTCCTGGGTATGCGAGTGGTGCGCGCGAGGCCGGCCGGGCGCTCGCGTTCGTTTGCTGTGGTATCTCAGGCGGTCCGTCGGCGATCAGCGGCGCCGGGCCGTCGTCGTGCGTGTCATGGTGGTTTTGCCTCCTTCACCCCCTTGGATTGGATCGTCTCGAGCCGGCCGTCGGCGGAACCGTGCAGCCAGCACGACGCCACATGCCCGGGCGCGACTTCGAACGGCGGGGGCGACGCCTTGCCGCAGATATCCATCGCATGCGGGCACCGGGGCCGGAAACGGCAACCGGGCGCGGGATCGATGAGGCGCGGCGGGGCGCCGCGGGTCCTCGACGACGACGACAC
>JBEKMC010000055.1:0-22416 GCA_050008715.1 Acidimicrobiales bacterium
CTCGCTCACTTGTCCACGGGTGCGACAACCGGCGCCTCGTCGGCCTCGTCGGCCTCAGAGGCCTCTACCGCCGCCAGCGTCTTTGCATCGGCAACCCACGACGGCTTGCGGAAGTGGGAGATGACGAGGGGCGGGAACACGAGCAGCGCGGTGAAGAACACCATGAGGCAGATGTACAGGGTGTGGTTGCCTGTGGAGATCTGCGACGGGGGTACGAACCCGACGTAGAAGGCGAAGACGCAGCCGGCGATGCCAAGGCTGCCCATGACCCAGACCCCAAGCTTTCCGCCGGGGATCTTGTAGGGCCGAGGCCGGTCCGGCTGCGTGTAGCGCAGCCGGATGACGGCAGCGAACATGAGCACGTACATGACCACGAGCAACTGAGTCGTCAGTGCCGACAGAATCCAATACGACGCGCTGATCGTCGGCTCGAACAGGAACAGCAGAGCGAAGAGCGAACCGATGCCCGCCTGGATCCACAGGACCGACGTCGGCGCAAGGCTGGCGTTGTGACCCTGGAAGACGTGCGGGAAGTCACCCTCGAACGATGCCCGCATGAAACCGCGGGCCGGTCCGTACATCCACGTCGACAACAAGGCGATGCCGCCGGCGAAGATCAGCAATGCCATCGGGCGCGACAACCAGGCCACGCCGAACTTGCTGAAGAACACCTGGAACGCCTGCAGTAGCCCGGCGTTGAGCTCGATCGACTTCGCCGGCACGACGAAGGCGATGGCGAGCGTGCCGAGCACGTACAGGGCGACGAGCACGACGCAGGCGATCAGCGTGGCGCGCGGGAAGTCCTTCTTCGGGTTCCTTGCCTCCCGGGCGTGGAAGCCGGCCATCTCCATACCGGCGAAGGCGAGCAGCACACCCGAGAAGAACACCAGGTTCGTGATGCTGAGGGGCGGCATGAGCGACTTGGCGCCGTGGTACGGCACTGCCAGTGTGTGGCCGGACAGGGCCCAACCGATGCCGAGCCCGATCAGCACGATGCCCGGGACGACCGAGCCGATGACGGTGCCCCAGGTGCTGATGCGAGCGGATGCTTTCACGCCGAAGAAGTTGGCGACCGTCGTTCCCCAGAACACGACCATCATCACGATGAAGAGCCAGGCTCGGTTGTTGGCCCACCCCGGGACGATGACGTAGGCGAGCGCAGCGGCGATGAACGCCAGCACGGTCGGGTACCAGACGAGGTTCTCCGCCCAGTCGGCCCAGATCGCGACGGCGCCGGACTTGTGGCCGAAGGCCTCTCGGACCCAGACGTAGACACCACCCGTCTCTGCCCAACCGCTTGCCAGCTCAGCGGCGGCGAACGAGATCGGGATCATGAATCCCAGCAGTGCCAGGCCGAAGATGAAGATCGACCCCCAGCCGTACTCGGCGACGGTCGGGAGGTTCCTCAGGCTGATGACGGCGGCGACGTCGATCATCGCCAGGCTGGCCATGCCGAGGACGCGCTTAGGTCTGATGGTCTTCGTCGCGCCGCTGGCGTTCTCGGTATCGTGCCCTGTGAGCACCGATACGAGGTGTCGCTCGTGGCGCGCGGATCCGGGTGCCTTGACGAGTGTCATGGCGAATCGCTTCCTTCCCTATTTTGCCTGTCGGAGGCGAGGGGCCTCGTAGGTCCCAGGATCACCCTTCAGATCACCTCTTGCCAGAGGCGAAAGTCCTGCAGAGGACGGTTTCTCTTCATGCGCCGGATGATTCCCGACCTTTGGCCCTAGTGCCTCGGACGGCTGAGGCCCACATTGGAGCCGAGGCAACATCCGCCGGCACACCCAGGGGTGACAGGCCATGAAGCACATCGACAGCCTCCCGATCCTCGTCGTCCACGACCGGAGCGAAACCGGCATGACCGACCGCAGCACGATCGGGCTGATCGTGAAGGAGCTCGAGCAGGGAGGTCTCGACGTCTTCGAGGCCGAGAGCCACGAGGAGGGGCTGCACGCGCTGCGGACTCATCCCGAGATCGGCGCCGTCCTCGTCGCCTGGGCGGAGAAGTCGGCCCCGACCGATGCCGCTCACGGCCCGAGCCAACTCCTTGCCGTGGCCCGCCGCCGGTTCGACGGCCTGCCGGTGATCCTCATGACCGAAGGACTGTCGGTCGAAGACCTGCCCCCGGAGGTGGCGGCGTCGCTCGCAGGTGCCATCTGGCTGACCGAGGACACACCTGAATGGGTGGCCGGCCACATCAAGAAGTCCATGGAGCACTACCGCGATCGCCTGCTGCCCCCGTTCTTCGGCGCCCTCGTGCGTTATGTGGACGAGTACAAATCCGGTTGGCACACTCCTGGCCACATGGGTGGGCTGGCGTTCCTCAAGTCGCCTTCCGGCCGCCTCTTCTTCGACTTCCTCGGCGAGTCTGCGCTGAAGGCCGACCTCTCGTCCTCGGTCCCCGCCCTCGGCTCGATCCTCGAGCACGAAGGCGTCGTCCGCGAGGCCGAGGATCGGGCAGCTCATGCGTTCGGCGCCGACAGCACGTACTTCGTGACCAACGGCACGACGATGTCGAACCAGATCGTGTTCCGTTCGATCGTGACACCGGGCGACGTCGTGCTGCTCGACCGCAACTGCCACAAGTCGATCCTGAACGCCGTCATCCAGACGGGGAGCATCCCCGTATGGATGTTGCCGGTGCGC
Organism: Acidimicrobiales bacterium; assembly: GCA_050008715.1. Taxonomy (GTDB): domain Bacteria; phylum Actinomycetota; class Acidimicrobiia; order Acidimicrobiales; family Bog-793; genus JAKACA01. Next base: position 2,647 of record JBEKMC010000055.1, read on the forward strand.
AACCACCACGGGATGATCGGTCCGATCGACGTGGCAGAGATGCAGCCAGAAGCGATCGAGGCGAAGTTGCGGTCCCACCCGCTGCTGAAGGCCATGACGGCCGAGCAGCGCCGGCCCCGCCTGGCGGTGCTCACGAACTCGACCTACGACGGCACGATGTACAACGCCGAGCGAGTCGTGGATCGCCTCGGCTCGGTGACCGACACCGTCTTGTTCGACGAGGCGTGGATCCCCTACGCGGCGTTTCACCCCATCTACCGTCGCCACTTCGCCATGACGCCGCTGCCCGTTGGTGACGGTGCCGCTGCCACAAAGCCGCCGACGGTGCTGAGCACCATGTCGACCCACAAGATGTTGGCCGCCCTCTCGCAGGCGTCCATGATCCACATCCGCCAGGGCCGCGCACCGCTCCCTCCCGACCGGTTCAACGAGGCCTTCATGATGCATACGTCGACCTCGCCGCAGTACCTCATGTTCGCCTCCCTCGACGTCGCCACGAAGATGATGGAAGGGGCACCCGGGCGGGCGCTCATGGACGACGCCATCGGCGAGGCGTTGGCGTTCCGCAAGGAGATCGTCACGGTCCGCGACCAGATGGCCGCGGATCTCGAGTGGTGGTTCGACATCTGGCAGCCGGACGAGCTGGCCGGCGCCGGTGAGACAAGCAGCGCCGTTCGGAACGTCGACGAGGACGAGGCCGACGAGCACGTGGCGACGACCCAGGACGTCTGGCAGATGCGCCCCGGCCAGTCGTGGCACGGCTTCGACGGCGTCGAGGACGGCTACACGATGCTCGATCCCGTGAAGGTGTCGCTCGTGACGCCCGGCCTCGGGCCCGACGGCGCGCCCGAGCCCTCGGGCATTCCCGCCGCTCTCGTGTCCGGCCTGTTGGGCGAGCGTGGTGTCGTGAGCGAGAAGACGGGTTTCTACTCACTGCTCTTCCTTTTCTCCATCGGCGTCACCAAAGGCAAGTCCGGCACCTTGTTGAGCGAGCTCTTCGAGTTCAAGCGGCTGTTCGACGCGAACGCGCCGTTGGCCGACACCATGCCGGAGCTCGTCAAGGCGCACCCCGACCGTTACCGGCACGTCGGGCTACGGGACCTTTCCCTCGAGATGCACGAATTCCTCTCCGCCTACGACACCTCCGAGATGCAGGAAGCGATCTACCGGCGGCTTCCCGAGCCGGCGATGAAGCCGGGCGAGGCGTTCAGCCACCTCGTGCGCGGCGAGGTGGAGCACGTTCCCCTCGCCCATCTGAAGGGCCGAGTCACGGCCACGCTCTGCGTCCTGTACCCGCCGGGAATCCCCGTCGTCGTGCCGGGCGAGCGCTTCGACGCCGGCTCCCAGGCAATCATCGATTACCTGCGGCTCTTCGAAGCATGGGACGATCACTTCCCCGGCTTCGAGAGCGAGGTCCAGGGGGTCGTGAAGGAATCGGTTGACGGCCACATGTCCTTCTCGGTTAACTGCGTGATCGAGGAATGAGGCGGGCGAGCCGCCCCGGTGATCCAGGAGGGGACGACATGTTCCAGAAGCTCGTCGTGGCAGTGGACAAGTCGGAGCCTTCCGACCGTGCCGTCGAGGCGGCTCGGGAGCTCGCGCAGGCAACGGGGGCGAGCGTGCACCTGATCCACATCGTGGAGCGCGTCGCCGTGCCGCAGGGGCGCTTCACGGCTGGTTTCGACCTGGAGGATCCTGCAGAGGCCGAGCAGTTGCTCGCAACGGAGCTGGCGACGATGACGGGAGCGGGCGTCACGGCGACTGCGAGCGTCGTCGAGGCCCGCGCCGGTCACGCGGCTCAGGAGATCGTGGACGCAGCCAAAGCCGACGGCGCCGATGTGATCGTCATGGGATGCCGGGGACGCTCGGAGCTGACCGCGCTCGTCCTCGGCAGCACGGCCTTCAAGGTGCTGCACGCGACGGATCGTCCGGTACTCATCATCCCGTAGTCCGCTCTGCGGACTGGTTGATCAGCACGCCTCCAAGCGGACGACGGCGTCGACGCCGCCGCCATCGGCTGGGTCGAGCCACGTCGTCCCGCCGGACACGCGCACGAGCTGTGCGACGATCGCAAGGCCGAGCCCGCTTCCCTCGTGGCGGGCGCCTTCAGGTCGCCAGAAACGGTCGAAGGCGCGCGTGCGGTCGGCCGCCGTCATCCCGGGGCCGGTGTCGACGACGTGGATCTCGATGGTGCCATCGACGCGCTCGGCGTCGAGCGACACGGCGCCCCCTGGCGGTGTCGCGTCGAGCGCGTTCGAGAGCAGGTTGTCGAGCACTTGCTCGACGTGGCCGGAACAGGCGAGCGCCGTCAGAACTGGGCGCTCTACGGCCCCTCTGTCGTCCCACTCGTCGGAAAGCCGCACGTGGCGTTCCTCGGCGAGCGCGCTCCAGGCGTCGACACGGTCACGGAGGGCGGCCCCGATGTCGACGGGCTCGCGCACGGGCCGTGTCCCCTCCGTGCGTGCGAGCGACAGCAGTCCGTCCACGACCCGGGACAGGCGATCCGCTTCAGCCAGCGCCGGGGTCAGGTCTTGTCCTTGCTCGGGGTCGAGCTCACCCTCGAGGTTCTCGAGGCGCAACCGCAGCGCCGTCAAGGGTGTGCGTAACTGGTGAGACGCATCGGCCACGAACGTGCGTTGGGTGCGCAGCAGCTCTTCGAGCCGGTCGGCCATCTCGTTGACGGTGTCGCCGAGAGCCCTCAGCTCGGCTGGCCCGCGCCCCTCCGGTGCCCGCTCGGAAAGTCGTCCGGCGCCGAATGCCGCCACGGCCGCCTCGATGCCGGCGAGCCGCCGGGTGAGCGAGCGCGCCAGCAAGGTGCCCACCGCAGCGGCGACTGCAAGCATCACGGCACCGAAGAGGACGAGCTCGATCCAGTCACGGCGAATCCGAGCGTGCAGAGGCGCCGCCTGCGTGGCGACGAGCAGGACAACGGCGAAGTGAGGGCCCGTGGGCGCCGAAGGCTGCGAGCCCGAGACGGACGTCACCGGCTTCTGGGCAACTGGCAACGCCACGTAGAGGAAGTCGTCATCGGGGTCGTTCGAGCCCTCCTCACCCGACGCCTGTCCGGCCGCCGCCGCCGCGAGGATCGTCTTGGTCGGCGCGTCGGTCATCTCTTCGGCAGCACCGGAGCCCGCCGAGAGCTCGACGGCGCCATCCGACGCGACGACGACGATCGCCCGCTCGCTGGCGGCGAACCTCGTGATCACCTGTTGGGCGTCGGCCTTGTTCCCGCTGCCGAGGGCGGATCCGACGAGCAACGCCAGCGAGGCACCATCGCTCTGGACCTCCGAGAGGGCCGTCGTGCGGGCGTTGCTCGCCAGGCTGAGTCCAAAGGGCACCTCCACGAGCACCACGAGAACGAGGGCGAAGATGAGAAACCCAGCGAGGAGGCGCCGTCTCATGGGGCGACGGCGCTCATTCGGGGATGGGTGGACTCGTCGGGGAATCACGATCTGACTGGGGGACCACGAGGCGGAAGCCGACGCCGCGGGTCGTCTCGATCCACTCCGGGTTGCCGAGCTTCTTGCGCAGCGAGGCGATGTGGACATCGACCGTCTTGGAGGTGCCGTACCAATGCGGATCCCAGACCTCGGCGAGGATGTCCCGTCGTGTGACCATCGCTCCCGGGTCGACGGCCAGCACGGCGAGAAGATCGAACTCCTTCGGCGTGAGGGCAACCTCGACGCCGGCCACGTGCACGCGGTGCGAGCGTCGGTCGATCTCGAGCTCGCCGATGAGCTGCGGGCCGCTCACAGCCATTGGGTTCGTGGTTCGCCGACTGACGGCGCGGATTCGCGCGACCAGCTCCCGGAAGCCGAACGGCTTCACCACGTAGTCGTCCGCACCGAGCTCCAGACCGGCGACGCGGTCGATCTCGTCGTCGCGAGCCGTGAGGATGATGATCGGGACGGCCGAGCGCGAGCGGAGCTGCCGGCACACCTCGAAGCCGTGGCCGTCCGGAAGCCCGAGGTCGAGCAACACGAGATCGGCGGGCTGCGCCGTCAGGGCGGACTCCGCCGTGCTCACGCGCGTCACCTGGAAGCCTTCGCGCCTCAGGCCGGCGACGAGCGCCTCCGCGATCGCATCGTCATCCTCGACTACGAGCAGTCTCACGTGAGCTCAGCCTTCCCAAGCGGGAGCGACAGGCCGGTCATCGCCACAACGTCTCGACCACAGGAGGGCCGGACCGACCACCTTGGGTGAATCTTTACCACCACTTGGGTTCACGATATCGGCCCTGTTCGTAGCGTCTCGTCCGTGAGGGATCTCCTGTCATGACGCAAGCCACGTTCCAGCCGCTTCAATCCTCGAAGCGGTCCTCGCCTCGGCGCAGGCCGGTGTCACCTCCCGGTCCGGCTCCGAGGCCCTGGGCGCTCAGCGCGGCCGTCATCGTGCTCGGTCTCGGTTTCGGGGCGACCATGGCCTTGTCCGTCACGGCGGAGAGCTGGGCGCAGCTGCACGCTGCCGGCGGTCTGGCGATGTTCCTCGGCAGCGCCGCCGGGCTCGCGGGCACCTATCTCGCCCTCGTCATGGTGCTCCTCGTCTCCCGTGTACCGGCAGTCGAGCACGTGCTCGGTCACGACGGACTGCTGCGCTGGCATCGGCGCCTTGCCCCTTGGCCGATCTCGCTCATCCTGGCTCATGTCCTCTTGCTCACGATCGCCTATGCCCAGGCGGCGCACCAGGGCGTCTGGCGGGAGGCCGGCACCCTCGTCCGGACGTTTCCCGACGTGCTCGAAGCGACGATCGGCTTTGCGCTCATGATGGCGATCGGCGTCGTCTCCATCCGCGCCATCCGCAGCCGGATCCGCCGCGAACGCTGGTGGGCGTTCCATCTCTTCATGTACCTCGCCCTGGCGCTGTCCTTCGCACATGTCATCGTCCTCGGGCCGTCCTTCGTCGGGCACCCGCTCACGCGGCTGCTCTGGGGGCTGCTGTGGCTGGCGACCGCCGGCCTCGTCATCGCCTACCGCTTCGGCCTGCCGGTCGTGCGGTCATTGCGTCACCGCCTCGAGGTCGTCGAGGTGCGTGAGGAGGCACCCGGCGTCGTCTCGGTGATCTGCGAGGGACGCCGGCTCGATCGCCTTGCCGTCTCGGGCGGGCAGTTCTTCGAGTGGCGCTTCCTCGTCCCCGGCATGTGGTGGCAGGCGCACCCCTTCTCCCTCTCGGCGCGTCCGAGCCCGCCGTACCTACGCCTGACCGTGAAGGGCGTCGGCGATTACTCCGCAGCGGTCGCACGCTTGCAACCCGGCACGAAGGTGGCCATCGAGGGGCCCTACGGCGCCTTCACGACCCATTCCCGTCGTCGTCAAAAGGTCGTCCTCATTGCCGGTGGCATCGGCGTCACGGCGATACGCGCCCTGCTGGAGGACCTCCCCCGAGGAACCGATCCCATCGTCATCCTGCGGGCTTCCACGCAGGAGGATCTCGTCTTCGAGAACGAGGTGGCCGAGCTCGTCCGCCAGCGCAAAGGCCGCGTCCACGAGATCGTCGGGTCGCGGGCGCTCGTGCGTTTCGACCGCCTCGCCGAGCTCGTGCCGGACATCGCCCGGCGTGACGTCTACGTGGCGGGTCCGGAGGAATTCGTCCAGCGGATGGTGGCGACGGCGGCGCGTCTCGGCGTGCCGGCCGATGCGATCCACCACGAGGTCTATGCCCTCTGACCGGCCAGCAGTCACGCCGGTCCCGCCGATGGCACGGCCAGGCGATCGAACCTCCAAAGGAGCACTCATGAAAAAGGCACCTGCTGCCCTTGTCTCAACCGCCGCCGGCTTCGCTGCCGTGCTGGCCTTGCACACCACGCCGCACGCCTCCCCGGTCGCGGTGGGTTCGTCGCCGACGACCTCCTCTCCCCCGGCGACCGGTGCGGGATCCTCGCCGAACGGCAACGGCTCGTCGTCGAGCACCTCGAGCACGCTGCCCGGGGCACTGCTGAGCGCCGTCGGCACGAACGAGCAGTACGGCTACGGCGAGCTGTCCGTCAAGGTGAGCGTGAAGGGACACCGCATCATGGACGTCACCGTGGTTGGCCTCCAGACGGCCGAGCAGTACTCGCAGTCGCTCGCTCAACAGGTCATCCCGATGCTGAAGAGCGAAGTCCTGTCGGCCCAGAGCGCCAACGTCAACACCATCTCGGGTGCGACCTACACGAGCCAGGCCTACCTGACGTCGCTTCAGTCCGCCCTCGATCGCCTGCACGTGTGACGTCCCTCGTGTCGGACGTCGTCGTCCACGTCGAGGACGTCATGGGGACCGTGGTGTCGTTCCATCTCTACCCGGGCCATTGCCCGGAGCCCGATGCCCGTGCGGCGGTGGGATCGGCGTGCCGGCGCCTGCACGAGCTCGACGACCTGTTCACCCTCTGGGATCCGCGAAGCCCGATGAGCCGGGTTCGATCCGGCGAGCTCGAGCCGGGCCATGCGCCGCCGGAGGTCGCCGCCGTGATCGAGTTGTGCTCGCAGGCGCGGGACCTCTCGGGAGGCTGGTTCGACCCGTGGGCGATGCCGGGCGGGCTGGATCCGACGGGCCTCGTCAAAGGGTGGGCGGTGGAAGCGGCACTCGAGATCGTGCGATCCGCCGGCGTCGAGGCCGCCATGGTGAACGCAGGGGGTGACATCGCCCTCCTCGGCCAGCCGCCGGAGGGTGCATGGAGAGTCGGGATTCGCCACCCGTGGCGTTCCGATGCACTGGCGTGCGTGCTCGAGGCCGACGCCGCAGTTGCCACCTCCGGCAGCTACGAACGCGGTCGACACCTCGTCGACCCGAAGGGCACCGGCCACCTGCACGAAACGGCCTCCGCCACTGTCACCGGACCGAGCCTCGCCTTCGCCGACGCGTTCGCCACGGCACTCGCAGTCGGTGGCGACGATGCCCTCGAGGTCATCGCGACCTTGGACGGTTACGAGGGCTACCTGATCCGGGCGGACGGCTCCGAACACACCACGGCCGGGATCGTTCTCGCGTGATGTCTTGCCAGGTGACGAACTGCGCGTCGGAAGCGCCGCGGGCGGCCCCATGCGGCGCTCCGGCACGAGTCGATCGCTCAATTCGTTTACGGTGGGAGACGTGAGTCGATCGAACGCCGACACGAACGTACCCGCGCGGGCGGCCGAGGACACGGGTACGTCGGAGATGAGGGCGTCGGAGCCGGGGCCGCCCGAAGCAGGTCCCGTCACGCGGAAGGACCGCGCCGGGGCGCTCTTGCAGGCGACGCGCCCTCGCCAGTGGCTGAAGAACATGCTCGTGTTCGCGGCGCCGGCAGCAGCCGGGACGATCTTGCACCTCGGGCCGTTCCTGCGAACCGTCGCCGCCTTCTGGATCTTCGTGGCGGCCTCGGCCTGCACCTATCTCGTGAACGACGTCGTCGACGCCGAGAGCGATCGCCTCCACCCGATCAAACGCATGCGGCCGGTTGCGTCGGGCCAGCTCGAGGCAAGGGCCGCCCTCGCTGCCGCCCTCGTCCTCGGGGCGGCCGCCGTCGCGGGGGCCGCGGCGATCGGGCTCACCATGGCGGCGGTCGTGCTCGCCTACCTGGCGATCAGCCTCGCCTACACCTTGCGTTTGAAGCACGTCCCACTCGTCGAGCTTGCGTGCGTCGGATCAGGTTTCACGCTTCGGGCTATCGGGGGCGGGGCGGCGGCCCATGTGCTCATCTCCCCGTGGTTCCTCGTGATGACGTCGTTCGGGGCGCTGCTCATCGTGGCGGGCAAACGTACATCGGAGCAGGCAGTCCTCGGCAACGAGCAGGCCGCTCACCGGGTCGCCCTCGAGGCGTACCCGCCGGGGTTCCTGCGGGGCGTGCGGGTGATGGCGATGACGGTCACCGTGACGACGTACTGCCTCTGGGCATTCGAGAGAGCCTCGGCGCTGCGGCCGCTGCATCATTCGGAGGACCTCGTCTGGTTCGAGCTGTCGATCATCCCGTTCGTGCTGGCTGTGCTTGCCATCGAGCTGGCGATCAGCCGTGGCCGTGGGGGGGAGCCGGAGGATCTCGCGCTCAGCGATCATCTGCTGCAATTCTTCGGCTTGGCATGGGTCGTCCTCGTCCTTTGCGGTATCTACGCTTGAACGGTGCCAGGTCTGCCGAGCTGTTGACCGGCTGGGGGCGGGCTGCCCCAACGGCAGCCGTGGTGGTCAAGGCCCGGAGCCGCGCACAGGTCGAAGAGGTCGTCGCGAAGACAAGACCGGGTACGCACGGCCGCCTCGTGGCCCGTGGGCTCGGGCGCTCGTACGGAGACGCCGCCCAGTGCGGCGGGGGAGTCGTGCTGGACTGCACAGGCCTTGACCGTGTGCTCGACCTCGACGGGGCGCAGGGACGGCTTCGAGTCGAATCCGGGGCATCATTCGACGCCCTGCTCAAATTGCTCGTACCTCGTGGATGGTTCGTGCCGGTGACGCCGGGGACTCGTTTTGTGACCGTCGGTGGAGCGATCGCCAGTGACATCCACGGTAAGAACCACCACGTTGACGGCTCCCTCGGCGCCTACGTCGAGCAACTGTCCCTCGCGACCGCCACCGGGCCGATCGCCTGCGGGCCATCGGTCCACGCGGAGGAATTCGCGGCAACCTGTGGGGGGATGGGCCTCACCGGTGTGATCACCGAGGCCACGATGCGGCTGCTGCCCATCGAGACGTCGACGATGGTCGTCGACACCGAGCGGGCGCCTGATCTCGATGCGTGCATGGCCCTGTTGACCGAGGAGCGAGGGCGCTACCGCTACTCCGTCGCCTGGATCGACGCCCTCGCCTCCGGTGGGCGGCTCGGTCGAGCTGTGCTGACGAGAGGCGACCACGCCAGGCTGAGCGACCTGCCGGAGCGACGGCGTGCGAACCCACTCGCCTACGATCCGCGACAGCTCTTCACCGTTCCGGTGACACCACCGCTGTCGCTTCTCAATTCGACGTCGGTCGCCGCCTTCAACGAGATGTGGTTCCGCAAGGCGCCGCGTCGGCGGCTGGGGCAGCTCGAATCGATCGCCACCTTCTTCCACCCGCTCGACGGCGTGGGTCGTTGGAACGTCCTCTACGGGCCGAACGGCTTCACGCAGTACCAGTTCGTGGTGCCCTTCGGCGCCGAGGCCGCCCTCCGCACAGTTCTCGAGCGACTGAGCGCCGCCCGCGTGGCGTCGTTCCTCGCCGTCTTGAAGTGCTTCGGGCCCGCCGGTTCGGGTCACCTGTCCTTCCCGGAGGAGGGTTGGACGCTGGCGCTCGACCTGCCGCTCGGTGCGAGGGGGCTGGCGCAGCTCCTCGACGGCCTCGACACGATCGTCGCCGAAGCGGGAGGCAGGATTTACCTCGCGAAGGACGGCCGCCTTCGGCCGGAGCTGTTCGGAACGATGTACCCGCGGGCGGCTGAATGGTCCTCCATCTGTGCCCGCCTGGACCCTGACGGCCTCTTCAGCTCGGATCTGAGCCGACGGCTCGGCTTGCGCCCGCCCGCAGGAGGGCTGGCGGCGTGATCGACGCCACGGGCATGCCGCAGTCGGTCGTCGTGATCGGCGGCAGCTCCGACATCGCACGGGAGACCTTGCGGCTGCTTGCCGCCCGGCGCCTGCACGCGGTGCTCCTCGCCGGGCGAGATGTCGCCGCTCTCCAAGAAGTCGCCGACGAGCTTCACGCCCTCGGTGTCGCGTCGACCCACGTCCTGCGCCTCGATGTCACCGAGGTTGACACGTTCGAGGCGTTCGCCTCGGCCACCACCGCCCAGCTCGGCGAGATCGACCTCGTCCTCGTGGCCGCCGGGGACCTGGGCACGGCCGTGCTCGACGAGCTCGACGCCACCACGGTGGCTTCAATCCTGACGGCGAACTTCGCGGGACCGGCGGCGGCCACGATGGCGCTCGCCTCGGTGATGCGCGCACAGGGCGCAGGGCGCATCGTCGTGCTGTCGTCGGTTGCCGGTGTGCGGGTGCGCAAAGCCAACTTCGTGTACGGGTCGGCGAAGGCGGGTCTGGACGGTTTCGCGCTCGGGCTGTCGGACGCCCTCGAGGGCAGCGGGGTGGAGGTGACGGTGGTGCGGCCGGGTTTCGTGCACACGAAGATGACCGAGGGCCTGCAGCCGCCACCCTTCGCGATCGACGCCGCTGCTGTGGCGCAGGCGATCGTGCGGGGCCTCGAGACCGGAGCCGCCGTGGTCTGGACGCCGGGGCTGTTGCGGCCGATCTTCGGCGTCTTCCGGCTGCTCCCGAGGGCCCTCTGGCGGCGCGTCCCCGGCTGATGCCTCAGGAGGCTTTTGTCACCTGTCGTGCCGACAGGACGAAGAAGTCCCGGGCCCACCAGGACACGAAGTAGCGGCTCGGCGGTCCGTACATATCGGCCAGCGGGAGCAGATCCGTGCCGTTCGCCGCCGATGCGAGGCCGTTCGGAGTGGACGGGTGGAACGTCGCGAAGTTGACCCAGTCGGTATTGATGTCCAGCTCCATGGCACGGACGGCGCCGGCTCGCACGAGGAGGTTCGCCAGGTCGGTGATGTTGAGGTTCGGGCCCCCGACGTAGACGAGCGCTCCGTCCTTCGTGATCCCGACGCCGGAGCGCGACACGTACACGGCGCCGCCGAGCGTGTTGCCCCACTGCTTGGTGTCGTTGGCTCTCAGCCCGGGAGCCGACTGACCACCGCTCACGAGCAGGCTGAGGTTCTGGCGGACCGAGGCGACCTGTGGCGTCATCGTGACATCGGTGCCCCATGCACCGATGGCAACGCTGCCGTTCTTGTAGATCACGAACGACGCCGCTCCCGCACGCAGGGGGATCACGGTCTTGCCGTCGGTGTAGTAGCCGCCGTTGGCGTCCTGCATGCGGAAACCCGCATTGAACGCAGCAACGACCGTGGCCGCCGCGTTCGGCTGGATAGGTGCCGTGAACTTGTACGGGCCACCGCCGGGGATGTAGCTACCCGAGTACAGCGTCGCCGTCAGCAGCTTCGTGTCCATCCAGGCGACGCCGTCGATCACGCTCGTGTGGACGGCGTCGGGGCGCATGAAGGTGGTGTAGACGGCCGGGACGCCACCGACAAGCCTTCCGGCCGACACCCACTTGCCCTCACCAGGTAGTGACGGGCTGGCGAAGGGGACGAGCGCAGCCGGCGCGGGGAGATGGCTCGCCGACCCGGCCGAGGGGCCCGTTGGTCCGCCCCCGGTGCCCTTCGGGATCGCATCGGCCGGAGGCCGCCCGCCCACCCGCGGCGGATGGTTCGAGTACCACCAGTTCTCGATCGAGGTCACGATGCCCCCGCCGCCGTGATCCCGCAGCCACTCGGCGCCGCGGGCCGACACGCTGAGGCCGAGCGACGGGTTCGTGAGGGCGTTGCCGAGCGACACCCAAACCGGCATCAGGAGGACGAGCAGGACGACCGCCACACTGGTCTTCGGATGCCGGCCCGCCCAGGTGCGGCGGGTACGCCGCCGCTCTCGCCTGGCGTTCACATAAGCACGGTGGCTCTTCCACGACGGCCGGTGAAGGCCGACGAGGGTTGCAGACAGCGACGACCTCGGCCGTGGCGCCGAGGTCCGGGACGGCGACGACCGGTCCGGGCCCACCGGCCGGATGTCGGGCCGGCCGTCGCCTGGGCGAAGGTGCGCCGGCCGTCCGCTCGGGGGAGCCGTGCGGCTCACTTGGGCGCCACGTCGAGCGGCTGGTCGGGCTGTGTCGCGCGTGTCGCCGGGCGCGACTCGATCAGCTGCGGAGGGGTTCGGTCGCATTCGATAACGATCATGCCCGAGGAGCGGAGCGGAGAGATGTCGTCTTGTCCGAATCTGAACGGAGAATTCATGGCGTCCGAACACGTTCGCGACTGTGGCCGGCGCCGCCGGGTCGTTCGCCGACGACGATCACCCTTCCAGCTCCGCCCATCGAAAGCAACTCGTGACGTGGTCGTTCGTGAGGCCGGCCGCCTGCATGAAGGCGTAGCAGATGGTCGGTCCGACGAATCGAAAGCCCTGCCGGCGGAGGTCTCGGCTGAGCGCCCCGGCTACGTCGGTCGTCGCCGGGACATCTGACGAACGAGTGTGGCGCGGCTGTAGGGAGACTCCGTCGGTGAAGGCCCAGAGGTAGTCGTCGAGACCCGTGCCGGCGGCCCGCAACTCGAGCACCGCCCTGGCATTGGAGACGACCGATGCGATCTTGCCGCGATGGCGGATGATGCCGGGGTCTTTCACGAGCGCATCGACGTGCCCGTCGGTCCAGGTGGCGAGCACCTCGGGATCGAAACCCTCGAACGCCCGCCGATACCCTTCCCGCCGGCTCAGCACGAGGGACCAGCTCAGCCCTGCTTGGGCTCCTTCGAGGGTGAGCAGTTCGAACAACGCCCGCTCGTCGTGCTGGGGAACGCCCCACTCGAGGTCGTGATAGGAGCGCTCTCTCGGGCCTCCTTGCTCGGCCCAGGGGCATCGCCTCATCGTGCTGCGTGCTCCGGCGTCGGACTCGGCGCTCGTCATCGGACCCCCATAGGGTCGCTCGACCCCTCGAATCTCAAGCGTAGGCGCCGCCGTCGGTGGTCCGGCGGCAGGGCGGCCGCGCTCAGTTGTTCAACAGCCCATGCGCCGTGGGCTAACGTGGGCGCTTCGAGCACGACCCGGAAACGAGGTGACCGAATGGCAAGCACCGTGAATATGCAGGCCGGGATCGGTCGACTTGCCGGCGTCCTGCTTCCCGCCGGAGCCGTGGCCGAAGTGCCGGGCGCCTGTGGGACCGGGCTCGTCCCGGTCATGCCGCAAGGCTGACGCCGCCGCCGGCAACGGCGACCGGATCCGGCCCTCGACCGACCCCCTCGGGAGGCCTCCCCGGCAGCGCCCTCCCGCCGCACGACCAGCTCGTCGCCTCCCTCCCGGTGTGACCACTCCGCCGGCGAGATCGGCTCTCTTCCCACCCACCTTTGACCACCAGCCCTGATCACCCGGCCTGACCGGCCGGATCTGGGGCTGCCGCCCACCATCCCGCAAGGAGATTCGGAGTCCCCGATGGATCCCGACAAACTCTTCCCACCATCGTCGACGAAGGACACGCTGGCGTTCTGCTGGCGGCAGGTCGGTCCCGAACAGCACAATCTCATCCTCGGATGGGTGCTGGTCCTGCTCGGCTCGGGCCTCAATGCCATCGCCGGCCCGCTCATCTTCGCGGCGCTGCTGACCCGGGTCGCCGACCTGCCGCCGGGCGCCAGCCTCGGCAGGACCTTCGGCCCGCTCGTGATCGCCTACGGCATCGTGCTCGCCCTCTCGACCATCCTGTGGCGCCTCGCTGGTTGGGTCGAGTGGGGCTCGACGCTGCGCGCCTTCGCCAACGCCATCACCAACGGCTACGCCCACCTCGTCTCCCTCAGCCACCGCTGGCACACGGATCGTCCTGCCGGCGAGGTCATCTCCACACTCGAGACGTTCTCGTGGGCGTTCGTCGAGCTGTTGGATACGGTGACGTGGGGTTTCCTCCGGATCGCCGTGACCGTGCTCGGGGCCGTGATCGTGCTCGGGATCGTCGCCTGGCCGGTGGCTGCCGTCGTGCTCGGCCTCGTCCTCGTGTTCGCTCTCGTCCTGTGGCGCCGCATGGCCAGGGTCGTCTCCGCCTCGAAAGAGTTCTCGCAGGCGCACACGAAGGCAACCGGAGTCGTGGCCGACACGATCGCCAACCTGACGACCGTGCGCACGGCGTCGGCCGAGGGCCTCGAGCAGGACCACGTGGCGGCACTCGTGGCCGACTCGGTTGCCGCCGACCTGCGGGCGCGCAAGGTCTTCGCCTCGACTCGGCTGCAGATGGAGTCGTCGCTGGCGGCCTTCAGCTGGGCGGCCGTGCTCGTCGGCGTCGTGCTCGCCCTTCACCACACCGTGGCGGCGGGACCGGTGTACTTGATCCTGTTCTACGCCACCCAGGTGGTGGGTACCTTGGAGGAGTCCTTCGAGCACATCCGATCGGTGTCACGCGATCTCGGCCGCTGCGCGAAGTTCGCCGGCATCGCCGCCTCGGTTCCCGAGATCACCGACGTCCTCGGTGCTCCGGAGCTCGTCGTGTCCGCCAGCGTCATCGAGTTCACCCACGTGGCGTTCTCGTATCGGGAGGGTGCACCGCTCTTCGAGGACCTGTCGTTGCGGGTCCGACCGGGTGAGCACGTCGGCCTCGTCGGGCCGTCCGGTTCCGGCAAGACGACGTTGACGAAGCTGTTGCTGCGTTTCGTCGACGTCAACGGTGGCGAGATCCGAATCGACGGGCAGGATGTCTCGGCTGTCACCCAGCAGTCCTTGCGGCGTCACATCTCCTATGTGTCGCAGGAGCCGCAGATGCTCCACCGGAGCATCGCCGAGAACATCTGCTACGGCATCGGCGGGCTCGAGCGGCCGGACATGGATCTCGTCCGCGCTGTCGGCCGGGCCGCCCACGTGGAGGAGTTCGTCTCACGCATGCCGGACGGGTACGACACCGTCGTGGGCGAGCGCGGCCTCAAGCTGTCGGGCGGGCAGCGCCAGCGTGTAGCCATCGCGCAGGCGATGGCGAAAGCAGCCCCCATCCTCATCCTCGACGAGGCGACATCGGCGCTCGACTCGGAGTCCGAGGCGCTCGTGCAGGAGGCGCTCTGGCGTCTCATGCAGGGTGCCACCGCCCTTGTGGTCGCGCACCGGCTTGCCACGATCGCCCGACTGGACCGCATCGTCGTCATCGACCAGGGCCAGATCGTCGAAGAAGGCTCCCACCGCGAGCTGCTGCGGCTCGGAGACGATGGCGTCTACGGTCGGCTGTGGCGGCACCAGTCTGGGGGTTTCTTGGCGGCGTGAGCCTTGTCCTGGCTGTGGTTTGGGGTCGGATCCGGCCCTAAACCACAGCCAGGATGTCCCTCGAGCGCCTGGCGCGGCGCCCACGGTAGGGTCCGCTCGAGCCCCTCCGCCGGGGAGCGGGAGCAGACAAGTGAGGTGGCGACGTGGGTCTCGTTCGGCTCGAGCTGCGACATGGAGAGGACGGCGACGCCTGCGTGGCGCTCGTCACGCTCGACGATCCGGCCCACCGCAACACGATGTCGCTTCCGCTCGTGAACGAGCTCGTCGCCGTGATGGACCGGCTGGAGGCGGACCCGAAGGTGGGGGCAGTCGTCGTCACCGGCGCCCCGCCGGCGTTCTGCGCCGGTGCTGACCTCGGCAACCTCGCCGCGCATGGTGAATCAGCCGCCGGCACGCCGGCTGGCGGCGAGGCGTCGGCGGACGTGGCGGCGACAACAGCTGCGGCCGACGCCGGCCTGCGGGCGATCTATGAGGGCTTCTTGAAGGTGGCGAGATGCCCGCTGCCCACGGTGGCGGCCGTGAACGGCCCGGCAGTCGGTGCGGGCATGAACCTCGCCCTCGCCTGCGACGTTCGCATCGCCGGGCGCTCCGCCCGCTTCGACACCCGGTTCCTCGATCTCGGCTTGCATCCGGGAGGGGGCCACACGTTCATGCTGGATCGCATCGGCGGCCCGCAGCTTGCGGCTGCCCTCGTGCTGTTCGGCCAGCGACTCGACGGCGCAGCCGCTGCGGCACATGGGCTCGCCTGGGGTTGTGTCGAGGATGGGGACCTCATCGAAGAGGCACTCGCGATCGCACTGCGGGCGGCATCGGCGCCGCGGGACCTCGCCGTGCGGGCCAAGGAGACCCTGCGCCGCGTCGGGAGCCTGCACGACCACTCCGAAGCCATCGACCTCGAGATCGCCGCTCAGATCTGGTCGCTCGGGGAGCCGTTCTTCCTCGAGCGACTGGCGAGGTTGCGCGCCCGCGTCTCGGGGTAGCGCCTGCTGGAGCCACCACCGGTCCCGCCGGCACCTCGTGCCCGACGGGATCTGAGGGCGGCGGCCCGGCCGAGGCACCTACACTTCGCACGAAAGGCGAGACCGGAAAGGGCGCGGATGGGCGGCACAAGCCCGAGATGATCACGAGAGTCAGTGTGAGCGACACGATCGACGCGCCGCCGGCGGCGTTGTTCGAGTGCGTGGCGGACTACGCGGTTGCACCGTTGTTCATCGAGGGCCTGCAACGGTTGACGCCCGTCGGCCCGACGACGACGGGGGAGGGGGCCCGTTTTGACGCCGTCATGAAGGTCGGGCCCTCGACGTTCCACACCACGATCGAGATCACCGAGTACGAGGAGAACCGCCGCATCACCTGGGCGTCGTCCAATGGGCACTCCCAAGCCGTCACGTTCGATCTCGAACCGGTGAGAGGCGCAACGAAGGTGGCGCTCGAAGTCACCTACGAACGACCCACCGGGATCACCGGTGTCCTCTTGGCACCGGCTGTCGACGAGACCGTTCGACTGCGGGCGCACGGCGCCCTGCGCCGGCTGAAGCACAACGTGTGAGCTCGGCGACCTCGAGCCGGTCGGTTACGCCGCAGCCAGCCGCCGGGCCGCCGCCGGCCCGATCAGGTCGAGGAAGTTGTCCGAGTAGAAACGTTGGCGGGTCGCCTCGCTCGCATCGCCGAGGGACGCCTCGAAGCGTTCGAGGGGCTTGCGCCCGCCCTCGACATGCGGGTAGTCCGACGAGAACATGCAGATCTCGTCGCCGGCGTTGGCGATGATCCAGCCGACGTCTTCTGTCGGATAGGGCGTGAAACGAACCTGCCGACGGACGTACTCGCTCGGCCGTAGCTGCAGCGCCTGAAGGCGCTCCTCGTGCCGTCGGAACGCCTCGAACGCCGACTCCATCTGACGCATCCACGAAGGCACCCAGACAGCCCCCTGCTCGATCACGCCGATCCGCAGGCCGGGGAACCGGTCGAGCACGCCGTCGAAGATGAGCGTGGCGAGGCTCTGGGCCGGTGGTCCGGGAATCGCCATGTAGTCCACGGAACGGAAGTTCTCCTCGCCTCCATGGAAGTCGGGCGGAACCGGCAGCCCATTGTCGAAGTAATGGGCATCGAGCAGATCGCCCGTGCCCCCGACATGGAAGACGACCGGGATCCCCGCCTCCTGTGCCTGTGCCCAGACCGGATCGAGGCCGACGTGGCTGGGCGAGTGGCCGGCTGGGCAGCCGGAGGCGACGAGGAGGGCGCCGGCACCGTCTGCGATGACCTCGCCCGCCGTGGCCGCCGCCCGGGCGAAGTCCGCCAGTGGCACATAGCAGGCCGCAAGAAGTCGGCGGTCCACCGAGCAGAACTCGAGCATCCCGCGGTTGTGGGCGCGAGCGACGCCGTAGGCGAAGGACATATCGCCGGCGTGCTCCCAGTCGTACAGCCGCCGGTTGTGGAACGTGTTGAACACCAGTTGGCTCGAGAAACCCAGCAGATCCAGCGCTCTCGAACGGTCGGCGGCGATGAACGACCCGGTGGCGGCGAAGTTCTTCCGCGCCATGATCTCGGTATCTTCCACCTCGCGATACTCCTCGGAGGCGTGCCGCCGGGCCAGGCGCTCGAAGGTGTCGGCGAGGTCGCGTTGCTGGGCGGCAGGATCGCCGGTCTGTCGCAACTCGTTGCCGCCGGGGTACCGCAAGGGCGAGATGCGGTCCCGGATGTCCTCGTCGGCGTGCTCGGCCAGCCAGGTCGGCGTCTCCATGATGTGGGCGTCGGCGTCGTGTACGACGCGCCCGCTGTTGTACGGCATGCGAGCCTCCTTCGTCCTCCCCGGAACGGTACACGTGAAGCGATCAGCCAGGCTCCGATCCGGTGGCAACGGGTCGGGCCGAGTCGCGCGACCACTCGCTCCATGAACCGACGTACAACGCCGCGCTGACGCCGGCGAGGCGGAGAGCCAGCACCTCGTGGGCGGCTGTGACGCCGGAGCCACAATAGGCGCCCACCGGCGTGGCGTCGTTGTTGACGCCGATGGCCGCAAAGCGAGCCCGCAGCTCGTCCGGGGAACGAAAGCGTCCCGTGTGGTCCACGTTCTCCGACGTGGGCGCAGACATGGACCCCGGTATGTGGCCGGCGACGGGGTCGTACGGCTCGGTGTCCCCCCGGTAGCGGGCGAGGGGACGGGCGTCGAGCAGGACCCCGGCGCGAGCGAGGGCGGCAGCCCCGTCAGCATCCAGCAGCGGCAGCCCGCCCGGAACCGGCTGGAAGTCCCCTGGAGCGGTGAGGCCAGCCGGCCCTGATTCTGTCGGCCCGCCGGCTGCCCGCCAGGCGGCCATGCCTCCGTTCAGGACCGTCACCGCACCGTGGCCGAAGTACTCGAGCAGCCACCAACAGCGGGCGGCGCTCGTCGAGCTGGCGGCGTCATAGACGACGACGGGGGCGGACGAGCACACACCGAGCCGACGCATCGACGCCCCGAAGCCCTCCGCAGCGGGCAGCGGGTGGCGCCCGGCGTCGCCCGGGGGGGCCGAGAGATCCCAGTCCAAGTCGACGAAACCCGCTCCCACCACGTGATCGGCCTCGTAATCGTCTCGACCAGGACGTCCGCCCAGCTCCCACCGAACGTCGAGCACCGTCACGGGCGTTCCCGACTCCATCATGCCGAGCAGCTCCGCCGCCTCCATCAGCATGCGGCCTCACCGCCACCGCCGATGCCCCCGCCGATGCCCCCGCCGGTACCGCCGGCGAGGCACCCGCCGGCGGAGCCGTCACCGCCGGCGAACGACCACGATCCCGACGACATCCCGAGCGAGTAGCCGAGCAGGTAGGCGTCCGCCTCGGCGAGGCGCGGGTAGCGCTGAGCCAGCCCGCGAAAGCGCGACGAATGCGACGCCTCCAGCAGATGGGCGAGCTCGTGCACGATGACCGAGTCGAGGACCCACTCCGGCACGACCTGCAGCCGGCTCGAGATGCGGATGTCCCGCGTCGCCGGCGTGCAAGACCCCCACCGCCGGTTCTGGTGGGCGGACCAACGGATCGAGGCGGGCCGAACACCGTCCAGGTACAGGTCGCCGAGGTGAGCCGCTCGGGACACGAGTGACTCGTCCGAGGCGACTGAGCGAGACGTACGGTGCAGGAGCCGGTCGACGAGGCGGTCGGCCAGAGCCTTGCGCTCGGCCGCCGACAGGCGTGCGGGCACGAGCACGACGATGCGGCCGCTCTCGTAGTAGGCCGTCGCCGTCTTGCGCCGTCGGGTGCTCGCCCGGATCTCGACTTCCGGTCGGAAGCCGGCCGGGCCGGTCGGGAGCGTGAGCTGGACACCGGAGGCCGCCGAGGCGGTGGGCGTCGAGGAGGAGCGGTATTCGGCCATGTCGGTGTCCTCCCGGGGTTGTCGTGTGTCGGCCGCCCACCAAGCTAACGAGAGGGTGTGTCACAGGCGTGGACCCGGGCCGACAGCGCCACTGCGGACGCTCAGGCCGGCTCGAGGCTCAGGCCGGCCCGCGCTGGGGCCTGCTCGAGCGCTCAGGCCGGCTCGGACGCCGAGGCGGGCTCGGACGCATCCGGCACCACGAGTTGGTAGCCGATGCCGGGATGGGTCACGAGGAAGGTCCCATCCTCGTCTCCCAGCTTGCGCCGCAGGCGGTAGGCGTACTCGCGCAGGTAACGGGACGCCCGCACGTGCCGGGGCCCCCACACCGCTTCGAGCACCATGCGATGCGTGCAGACCTTGCCGGCGTTCTGGGCGAGATAAGCGAGGAACGCGAACTCACGATTCGTGAGCTCGACCACCTCCCCCGACAATCGAGCCTCGTGGTGCACGAGGTCGAGCCGCAGCGGGCCGGCGTCGACCTCGGACCGTTGCGGCTCGCCGCCGTGGCGCAACGCCACACGGAGCCGAGCCAGCAGCTCGTTCATGCCGAACGGCTTCGTCATGTAGTCGTTGGCACCCTGGTCGAGCACCTCGACCTTGCGGTCCTCGGTGCCGTCGGCGGAGAGCACGATGATCGGGACTTTGCTCCACTCGCGGATGCGCCGGCAC
>JBEKMC010000056.1:0-21968 GCA_050008715.1 Acidimicrobiales bacterium
ACCGGCTCGTCGCTGAGTACCGGCTCGGTCGCGATCACCGGCTCGTCGCTGAGAGTTGCGTCGTCAATCTCGGCAGGTTCGTTGCCCATGGCAGCGCCTGGTTCGTGGCGCCGGTGAGCCGCCGGTGGCCGCCGGCGCCGGCGGGTGCGTGGGTCCCAGGGCACGACGGCGAGCAGCAGGCAGGCGAAGATGGCGACGGCGGAAAGGACGAGGGCGATGTCGACGGTTCGCTGCGGCGTCCAGCTGAGATCGACGGTGAACGACGATCCGCTGGGATCGACGTACCAGCCGTTGGCGAATCCGTCGATGAGCGTCGACCCACCGAGCGAGCGTCCGCCGGCGATCCGCGCCGTCCATCCGGCGTTGACACTCTCGCCGAGCACCAGCCAGAACGGGCCCGACGCGCCGCTCACTGCGAGCCGGGCGCCCGTGGCCGTCGACGACACGACGCGGACAGTTGGGGCGGTCAGCGCTGCCACGCCACTGCCGGCGATCGTGCCGGCGACGGGTCGGGCATCGCCGTTCGCGAGCAGGGACTCGGCAGTGCCACCTGCGGCCGAGTCGAAGACGAGGCGGTCGACGTCGAGACCCGTGAGATCGCCCCATTGCGTGACCACCGTGTGAGTGCCGGGACCGAGATCCACCCCGTGCGCATCCGGACCGCAGCCGGTGATCTCCAGGCCGCCCTGGTCCTCCGCCGTTCCGACGGTCCCGGACACCTTCAGCCAGACTGGGTTGCCGTCGATCGTCATGAGGTTGTCGCGGCAGACCGCAGCGATCTGCGCAGCCGGATCCTCCGGTGTGAAGTGGATGCCCGGCAGGCCGATCGAGGTGATGGCGAACGGAAGGACGATCGGCTTCTCTGAGTACCAGTCGATCGTGGTGACCTGACGGACCGCCTCGACCGTGAAGCGGATCACGCTGCCCGTCATGGACGTGAACGAGATGGGCACGTTCGCCACGGCGCCGGGTGTTCCTTTGTCGGCCACGGCGGGCACATGGACGAGGACGTTGCCCCCGTCGTTCGTCGTGATCCGAAGCTCCGTCGGCACGGAGTGCTCGCCGTCCGCCATGACCTGCAAGTTGAGATGGTCGAACGTCACCTTGTGGGTGAGGTTCGCCTGCATCCATGCGCCGACCTGCGCCTGGGCGTCGAAACCCGGGCCCCAGAACGTCGCCGGGTTGTTGTCGAAGGCGAATACGGCACGAGCATTCAGATCCCCGGGCAGTCGCTCGTTGGACCCGAGCACGGCGCCCCCGAAGACCTTCGGGCCGCCGAGGATGGCGTCGATCTCGTTGTCGGGTATGAGCGCCGAGACGCGGGCCGTGCCGCCGATGGAGAACGTCCGCGCAGTGGGCAGCACGAAGCTCCTCGACATGAACAGCTCGGGATCGGTCCTCGGTGGGTAGGGGGAGACGCGGTCGCGGGTAAGGACGATCGAGAGCCGGTGCGAGAGCGACGACGCCCCGAGCGACGAGAGCAGGTCCGACGGCAGCTGCATGGTCTCTGAGATGTTGACGCCCGGGATCCCCACCTCGGCAAAGCCCACCCCCGAAGCTCCCGTGTAGTTGCTGCTCCCTCCCGTCGTGGCGTCGATCGTGACACGAAGCGTCGAGAAGCTGTGAGCCGGGAAGTGGACGATCTGGCCGTTGCCTTGGCGTGAGGCGCTGCCGAGCGTCGTCGTCAGGCTGTCGTGCCCGTCGAAGGTGAGCGTGACCTTCGTGATCCAGCGGTTCGGCTGCTGCAGGTAGGGCTGCACGAGGTCCACCACGTTCGTCGTGACCTGGTTGTCGAGCGAGACCTGCAGCCATTGCCCGATGGCGGAAGAGAAGGCCGCAGTGGTCCAGGCGGTGTTGAGGTTGCCGTCGAAGGCCAGGTACGGACGGTCTTCGGGCGTCAGCGCGACCGGGTTGCCGTAAGACGACGCCGACACGTAGTGAGCCTCGGAATACGTGGCGATCGTCTCGGTGTCGTCGGCGGACGTGGCGAAGACCTGCAATGGCTGGGCCGTCGGATCCGTCGTCGACGGGCCGGGAGCCGCCGGCAACGTCTCGCCGACGTTGTCCTTCACGCTCGACCAGCGGCGCAATTCCTTCCGGTTCGTATCGGTGAGCACGAGCGTGGCGCCGGTCGGCACAGCCTCGCGAAGCAGAGCCGCGTGGCCGTCGAGCGTGCCCGCATAGAAGATCGTCGGGTTGTTGGCGAGCAAGCCGGCCGCCGAGGCGGCGACGACGCCGGCGCCGCTGCCGTCGAGCACGAGCGGTGCCGACGCCGGCTCGGCGCGGTAGATGGGCCGGGCGTCGCTCACTCCGAACACCGCCAGCGCCGGGGGCCACGCCACTGACGCCGGCGTGGCAAGCGCCTGCTCGTCGAGCAGCGAGGCATATGCCGGAGCCTCGTTCGGGGCGGCCGGGCCGAACGCCAGAGGCTTGCCGATGCCGGAGGGCGGCGGATCGAACAGCGCCCACGTCGGCCGCGGGGTCGGCGTGTTGTAGTGCCAGAACTTGTAGTCCGACTCGAGCACGACGTCGCCGGCGCTGAGGAGGCGGGCGATGGGCGCAAGCGTGCTCGGCTCGTACGTGCCCTGCTGGAGGGTGAGGTCGAACGCCGACAAGAGGTCAACGGTCGCCGCCGAGCCGTCAGGCAGTTGCTGGCGCTGGATCGAGGGCCTCGTCAGGATGCCCGGCCACACCGGGTCGATCGTGTTGCCCCAGGTGTAGTCCGCAAAGTCGTCGCCCGGCTCGATCAGCACCCGCGTCGAGTTGCCCTGCGCGTCAAGGTACTTGGCGGCCGCAGAGAAGTACGAGGGGATGTCAGACGGGCGCTCGAAGTTGGCGTCGACTGCGAGGCCGGTCATGAGAGGCCCCGCATTCACGATGGCGAGGGCCACGCACAGTCCGGCGGGCACGAGGGAGCCATAGCGGAGCTCCGGGCGCCAGGCAGTCAGCCGGCTGGCGAATGCGGTCAGCCCTGACCCGAGAAGCGCCGCGAGGGCGAGCACGACGAGCGGTGTCGCACGATCGGTCGACCTCAGCGCGAAACCCGCCGTCGTCTGGGTCATGAACTCCCTCAGCGCACCACCGATGAGCGAGGGGCCTGTGTAGGGATGGGTGCCCACGGACAGCACGAGGCCGACGAGCCCGACGAGGGCGAAGTAGGCGCGCGCCCGCCACCGCGTGACGGCAGCACCGACCACACCGAGAGCCGGCAGGGCGAAGCTCACGGCGATGAGGCCGACCCGCTGGGTGTACTCGACCGCCGAGGACAGCCACGGCCCAAGGCGGTCGCTGCCGTAGAAGTACCAGTACCCGAGGCCGCGCATCACCTCCGACGCCGTGGCCGGCCCGGCGATGGCGGGCACCGTCTCGGTGAACTTGAGGACGTCGATGCCGTAGCTGCCTTCAACGAGGAGGCCTGCGATCCACCACAGCGACACGCCGAGCGAGAGAGCCGCGATCTTGAGGGTGCTGGCGGCGACGCGGCCGATCGAGGAGTCCTTCGTGACCAGCAGGGCGTACAGCACCCAGATCACCGGACCGATCCCGACGTAGATCAATGACGTGGCGTTCGTCCCTCCCGCGAGCGCCACGGTGAGGGCAAACAGCGCCGGGTACCTCCATCCGCCCCGGCGCAGGGCAAGTACGGTGAAGCCGAGCATCCAGCCGAGGGCGGCCCACGGCATCAAGATGGCCGAGATCCGTTCGATGTACTGCATCGAGTACGGGCTCAGCTCGTAGACCACACCGGCGACGAGCGGACCGGCGCCGGCGAGGCCGAGCGTCTTCAGGCCGTAGCGGACGCCGGTGCCGGCGGTGAAGAGGAGGCTCCCCATCCAGAGCCGTTGCGCCGCCCAGACCGGTAGGCCGAGGCGGGCGAGTATCCAGTAGAACGGGCCCTGCGGCAACAGGTAGCCGACCTGTTGATGCGTCACGGTGCCGGCGGCGGTCGTCGGGTCCCACATCGACAGGGCATGGGCGAGGAGGGTGCCGGGGTCGAGGTAGAGGTACGCCTTCGTGTCGGCCGAGACCATCCCCGGCTTTGTGAGCAGCAAGGGGATGAAGGCGAGGGCCGCGAGTACGCCGAGCTCGAGGGCTCCGAGAAGGCGGGCGTGGTTCCTGTTCTCGCGGCGCACGGCGGGGATAGTGTACGCGGGTGACCTGGCGATGATCGCCGTCGGCCTGACCGGCGGCATCGGGTCCGGCAAGTCCACCGCGGCCGCGATGCTCGTCGAACGCGGCGCCGTGCTCGTCGACGCCGACCAGCTTGCCCGCCAAGTGGTGGCGCCGGGCACCGATGGGCTTCAGCGTGTGGTCGAGCGTTTCGGGCCGGCGATCGTGCTGGCCGACGGGACTCTCGACAGGCCACAGCTCGCCTCGATCGTCTTTGCCGACGAGGGGGCTCGCAGGGACCTGAACGCCATCGTCCACCCGGCCGTCGGCGTTCTCATGGCGGAGCGGCTGACGGCGCTGCACACGACCGACAACGTCGTCGTGCTCGACGTACCCCTCCTCGTCGAGGGGGGAGCCCGGGACCGATACCCGGTGGCGGGGGTGCTCGTGATCGACACGCCGGTCGACCTTGCCATCGAGCGGCTCGTCGGAAGCCGCCGGATGGACCGGGCGGATGCGGAACGGCGCGTGGCTGCACAGGCGTCGCGGGCGCAGCGCCTGGCGATGGCTGACTACGTCATCGTCAACATGGGCACCCTGGAGGAGCTGGCGCTCATGGTGGATCGGGCTTGGACCTGGATGTTGAGTCTGCAGACAGCTGCCGATTAGCGCTTCTACCTGGGCCGGAGGGCAACGCGCACCCCGTCTGTACCATTCGCAGGATGCCCAAATTTCGCGTCGAGAGCGACTTTCAGCCAGCCGGTGACCAGCCGGCGGCCATCGCTGCCCTGACGGCGGGTATCGAGCGCGGCGACCGTTTTCAGACGCTGCTCGGCATCACCGGCAGCGGCAAGAGCGCCACGATCGCCTGGACGATCGAGAACGTGCAGCGCCCCACGTTGATCCTTGCGCCGAACAAGAGCTTGGCGGCGCAGCTGGCGGGCGAGTTGCGGGGTTTCTTCCCGGACAACCGCGTCGAGTACTTCGTCTCGTACTACGACTACTACCAGCCAGAGGCGTACCTCCCGGCGTCTGACACCTATATCGAGAAGGACTCGTCGATCAACGACGAGATCGACCGGCTGCGCCATTCCACGACCGCCAGCCTCCTCACCCGCCGCGACGTCATCGTCGTGGCGTCCGTGTCGTGCATCTACGGGCTCGGGTCGCCGGATGAGTATCGCGACCGGATCCTCGTCATGCACCCCGGCGAACTGCACGACCAGCGCACCGTGCTCACGCGGCTCGTCGACATGCAGTACGAGCGCAACGACCAGAACCTCGTGAGGGGGAAGTTCCGCGTGCGTGGCGACACGATCGAAGTGCACGCCGCCTACGAGGAGTACGCCGTTCGGATCGAGCTGTTCGGCGACGAAGTGGAGCGGCTGACCCGTTTCGACGTGCTCACCGGCGAGATTCTCGGCGAGCTCGACGAGATCGCCATCTTCCCGGCGACCCACTACGTCGCCGGCGACGTTCGCATCCGCCGGGCGATCACCCAGATCGAGGAAGAGCTCGGCGAACGTCTCCGCGAGCTGGAGGGCGCCGGCAAGATGCTCGAGGCGCAACGGCTCCGGATGCGTACAGAGCACGATCTCGAGATGCTCGCCGAGGTGGGGTCGTGCAACGGCATCGAGAACTACAGCCGCCATCTCGACGGGCGTGGCCCGGGGGAGCCCCCGTTCACGCTGCTCGACTACTTTCCCGACGATTGGCTCCTCGTCCTCGACGAGAGCCATGTGAGCGTGCCGCAGCTGCACGGGCAGTTCGAGGGCGACCGCTCCCGCAAGGAGGTGCTCGTCGAGCACGGTTTTCGTCTGCCCTCGGCCAAGGACAACCGGCCGCTGCGCTTCGTGGAGCTCGAGAAGCGCATCAACCAGTGCGTCTTCATGTCGGCGACGCCGTCGGAGTACGAGCTGACGGTGTCCAACCAGATCGTGGAGCAGATCGTCCGCCCGACTGGTCTCGTCGACCCCGAGGTCGTCATCAAGCCGACGAAGAACCAGATCGACGATCTCATCGCCGAGATCCGCATCACGATCGAGCGGGGCGAGCGCGTGCTCGTCACGACCCTGACCAAGAAGATGGCCGAGGACCTTTCCGACTACCTGCTCGAGACGGGCCTTCGCGTCCGCTACCTGCACTCGAACGTGGACACGATCGAACGGATCGAGATCGTCCGCGACCTGCGCCTCGGGGAGTTCGACGTCCTCGTCGGCATCAACTTGTTGCGGGAAGGACTGGACCTGCCGGAAGTGAGCCTCGTGGCGATCCTCGACGCCGACAAGGAGGGCTTCCTGCGTTCGAGCACGTCGCTCATCCAGACGATGGGGCGTGCCGCTCGGAACGTTTCGGGCCGCGTGGTGTTGTACGCCGACGTGATCACCGATTCCATGCGGCGAGCCATCGCAGAGACGGATCGCCGCCGCATCGTGCAGCAGGCCTACAACGTCGAGCACGGGATCGACCCGCAGACGATCCGCAAGGCCGTGACGGATCTCGTCGCCCAGTTCCGCTCAGCCGCCGGCACAGCCGACGACGGTGCCCCGTTGCCGGCCGGGCATCGCGCCAACTCGGACCGGTCGCGCCGCGCCGGCCGACGGGCGAGCGAGCGGATCGCCGCCACGCTCGGCGCCGGCCGGGGCATCGGCGGCGGGCACGGCGGCAGCGCCGTCGGTGCCGGTGGCCCAGATGGCGACGTGCTGCCGTCCGACGAGCTCGGGCGCCTCATCGAGCTGCTGGAAGCGGAGATGCAGGCAGCGTCCGCCGACCTGCGCTTCGAATACGCCGCCCGGCTTCGCGACGAGATCCGTTCGCTGCGCCGAGAGCTTCGAGAGGTCGGTTGATGGCCGCTCACGACCTCCTCGTCGTGCGGGGCGCCCGCGAGCACAACCTGAAGAACATCTCCATCGAGCTCCCGCGCGACAAGCTCATCGTCTTCACGGGGCTTTCAGGTTCGGGCAAGTCGTCGCTCGCCTTCGACACGATCTATGCCGAGGGCCAACGCCGCTACGTCGAGTCGCTCTCGTCCTATGCCCGGCAGTTCCTCGGGCAGATGGACAAGCCGGACGTCGATTTCATCGAAGGCCTCTCGCCGGCCATCTCGATCGACCAGAAGTCCGCCTCGCGCAACCCCCGCTCGACGGTCGGGACAGTGACGGAGATCTACGACTACCTCCGGTTGCTCTTCGCCCGCATCGGCCAGCCGCACTGCCCGAACTGTGGCCGCGCCGTCACGCGCCAGAGCCCTCAGCAGATCGTCGACCGGGTCATGCAGCTGCCGGTCGGGACTCGTTTCCAGATCCTTGCGCCGGTCGTCCGCGGGCGGAAGGGTGAGTACTCCACCCTTCTCGACGACCTCACGAAGCAGGGCTATGCACGAGCGCGGGTGGACGGGACGGTCATCGACCTGTCCGAGCGATCGACGCTCGAGCTCGCCCGCTACGAGCAGCACACGATCGAGGTCATCGTCGACCGCCTCATCCGCAAGGACGCCATCGAGCGGCGCCTGACCGACTCGATCGAGACGGCGCTCCGCCTCGGCGAGGGCATGGCGGAGATCGTCATCTCCGGTGCCGAGGGCGACGAGCAGATGACGTTCTCGCAGCACCTCGCATGCACCTACTGCGGCATCTCGCTCGACGACCTCGAGCCGCGCAGCTTCTCGTTCAACTCGCCGTACGGCGCCTGCCCGTCCTGCAACGGTCTCGGCACCCGCTACGAGGTCGACCCGGACCTCATCGTCTCGAACCCCGAGCTGTCACTCGCGGAGGGGGCGATCGGTCCCTGGGCAGGTGCGCGCACGGAGTATTTCGCCCGAGTGCTGCAGGCCGTTGCGGAGGCCTTCGGGTTCCCGATGAACCGCCCGTGGGCGAAGCTGACCAAGGCCCAGCGCAAGGTCCTCCTGCACGGCGCCGGCACGAAGAAGGTGCACATCCAGTACCGCAACCGGTACGGGACGCTCCGCAGCTACGACACGACTTTCGAGGGAGTCGTGCCGTGGTTGCAACGCCGGCATTCCGAGGCGGAGTCGGACTGGATGCGTGAGCAGGTCGAGGGCTACATGCGGGAGGTGGCCTGCGCGGAGTGCGGCGGAGCACGCCTGAAGCCGGCGTCCCTTGCGGTCACCGTCGGCGGGAGCAACATCGCCGAGCTGTCCAACCTGTCGATCCGAGCCTCCCACGACCTGCTGGGCACCCTGCAGCTGAGCTCGCGTGACGAGATGATTGCCGCCCGGGTCATGAAGGAGATCCGCGCCCGGTTGCAGTTCCTCGTCGACGTCGGCCTGGACTACCTCACCCTCGACCGCTCGGCGGCCACGCTCGCCGGCGGTGAGGCGCAGAGGATCCGCCTCGCGTCCCAGATCGGCAGCGGTCTCGTCGGCGTCCTCTACGTGCTCGACGAGCCGTCCATCGGGCTGCACCAGCGCGACAACCGGCGGCTGATCGAGACGCTCAACCGTCTGCGCGACCTCGGCAACACCGTCCTCGTCGTGGAGCACGACGAGGAGACGATCCGGATCGCCGACCACGTCGTCGACATCGGGCCCGGTGCCGGCGAGCACGGCGGCGAAGTCGTGTGCTCCGGCAGTGTGAAGGATCTGCTCAAGTGCAAGGCGTCGATCACCGGCCAGTACCTGTCCGGCCGCCGGGAGATCGCCGTGCCGGCGATGCGTCGCGAACCGCGGGGCGACTGGATCACGATCCGGGGCGCTCGCGAGCACAACCTGCGCAACATCGACGTGGAGCTGCCGCTCGGGTGTTTCGTCGCCGTCACCGGCGTCTCGGGATCCGGCAAGTCCACTCTCGTGAACGACATCTTGCACAAGGCGTTGATGCAGCGGATCTACAAGTCGCGCACCGTGCCCGGCCGGCATACCAAGATCGAAGGCGCCGAGGCGCTCGACAAGGTGATCGACATCGACCAGTCGGCGATCGGCCGCACGCCACGTTCCAACCCGGCGACCTACACGGGCGTGTTCGACCACGTGCGGAAGCTGTTCAGCCAGACGTCGGAGTCGCGACTTCGCGGTTATCAGCCGGGGCGCTTCTCCTTCAACGTCTCCGGGGGCCGCTGTGAGGCCTGCGCCGGCGACGGCACGATCAAGATCGAGATGCACTTCCTGCCGGACGTCTACGTGCCGTGCGAGGTCTGCAAAGGCGCCCGTTACAACCGGGACACGCTCGAAGTCACCTGGAAGGGCCGCAACATCGCCGAGGTGCTGGATCTTTCCTGCGAGGAGGCCCTGGAGGCGTTCTCCGCCCAGCCGGTCATCGCCCGCCACATGCAGACGATCGTCGACGTCGGCCTCGGCTACGTCCGACTCGGCCAGCCTGCCCCGACGCTCTCGGGCGGCGAAGCGCAACGTGTCAAGCTCGCCTCCGAGCTGTCGAAGCGCTCGACGGGATCGACGCTCTACATCCTCGACGAGCCCACGACCGGCCTGCACTTCGAGGATGTGCGCAAGCTGCTCGGGGTCCTGCAGCGCCTCGTGGACGCCGGCAACACGGTGTGTGTGATCGAGCACAACCTCGACGTCATCAAGTCAGCCGACTGGGTGATCGACCTCGGTCCGGAGGGCGGCGATGGCGGCGGCACCGTGGTGGCCGAAGGCACGCCCGAACAGGTGGCGAAGACGCCCGAGAGCTACACGGGCCAGTTCCTGGAGCGCATGCTCGGTCTTTGAGGCGAGGCGTGCGAATGGTTCAGAACGGAGCGAAGTCGATCGGACCCGGCGTGTCGCGTCGCCCGCTCACCCATGCGAGCAAGGCGGCGCGCTGGCGGGCGTCTGCGACCCGGCCGGGCACCTGGTCGACCGAGTCTGCGAGCGCCAGCGATACGAAGTCGGCCGGCCAGTCCTCCGGCTCGTACCCGAGGCCGAGGTCGACGTGATGGAGCTCGACCTCGCGCCAGCGTCGGAAGGGCACGTGGCGGCAGGACCACGGTTGACCGTCAAGGCCCACGCCGGCGCCTTCCCACAAAGCCTCGGATGCGTCCCTGAAGAGCGCCTCGAGGCGTTGGGCCGATCGGCGCACGTCCTCGACGCACGCGGCCGCGCTGCGCGTCGAGCCTGCTTCGATGTCGCCGGATCGCTGTGCCGGACCACCCGGGTACATGGGGACGCTGTGCCCGAGCTCGGCTTCCTCCAGCATGTTGGCGAAGGCGTCGGCGTTGCGGGCGAGATGCGTGACGAGGTGGCCGATGGTCCATCCGGGCAGCCGGCTGGGTCGGGTGACCACGAGATCGTCGATCGTCTCGAGCCGTTCGAGCAGCCGGCGCTGGGCGCCGGTGCAGCCGGCGATCGTGGCGGCGGGTGCTCCGGCGGCGCGATAGGTCTGCGGGTCGGTCATGACGGCTCAGGCGATCGAGAGCATGCGCTCGAGCGCCAGTCGGGCGTCGCTGGCTGTCTCGGGGTCGACGGTGATCTGGTTGCGGACCTCGCCGTCGAGCAGACCGTCGAGGATCCAGGCGAGATGAGGCAGGTCGATCCGGAACATTGTCGAGCACGGACAGATGAGCGGATCGAGCGAGACGACCGTCCGATCGGCCGCGTGCTCCCGGGCGAGCCGGTCTACGAGGTGAATCTCGGTGCCGACGGCGATGGTCGAGCCGGCAGGCGCCGCCGCCACGGCCTTGATGATGTAGTCCGTCGATCCCACGTCGTCGGCCATCTCGACGACCTCGTGCGAGCACTCGGGGTGCACGATCACGATCCCCTCCGGGTGCTCGGCGCGGAAGGCATCGACGTGGACCGTCGAGAAACGCTGGTGCACCGAGCAGTGGCCCTTCCACAGCAGCAGCGTGGCTTCCTTTACCTCGCGCTCCTCCAGGCCTCCGAGCGCGAGGCGCGGGTTGACGACCCTCATGTCGTCTGCTCCGAAGCCGAGCTGGAAGCCGGTGTTGCGGCCGAGATGCTGGTCGGGGAAGAAGAGCACCTTGTCGCCCCGCTCGACACCATCGAGCCCGAGCGCCCAGGTGAGGATGGCCCGGGCGTTGGACGACGTGCACACGGCGCCTCCCTTGCGACCGACGAAGGCCTTCAAGGCGGCGGCCGAGTTCATGTAGGTCACCGGCACGACGCGCTCGATGTCGGTGACCTCGGCGAACTCGTCCCATACCTGCTCGACGCCGTCGAGGTCCGCCATGTCGGCCATCGAGCAACCGGCGTTCAGGTCAGGGAGGATGACTTTCTGGTGAGGTCCGGTGAGGACGTCAGCCGACTCCGCCATGAAGTGGACGCCGCAGAACACGACGAACTCGGCGTCGCGTTGTCCGGCCGCAAATCGCGACAGCCCGAAGGAGTCGCCGCGAGCATCGGCATAACGGATCACCTCTTCGCGCTGGTAGTGGTGCCCGAGGATGACGAGGCGCTTGCCCAGAGCGGCCTTGGCAGCGGTGACGCGGCCGGCCAGCTCGTCGGCCGGCGCGAAGCTGTAGTCGTCGGGAAGTGGACTTTGAAGGCGGATCATGAGGACCCCCAATTGGTCGCCTCATCACGGCCGGCGGGGACAGCCTGGTCGCCCATCCGCGGGTGTGTCGGCCATGAGGCGGGATATGTCCGCCGGGGTACCAGGCCGGCGTACCCTCAATGCTAGTGCTCGAACGTCCGGCAGCCATTCCTGACGCCCCAGGGTCCTACCAGTTCAAGGACGCCGACGGACGCGTGATCTACGTCGGCAAGGCGCGGTCGCTCCGCAGCCGGCTCTCGAACTACTTCCAGGATCCCCGCCACCTGCACCCGCGCACCGCCCAGATGGTGGCGACGGCAGCCTCGGTCGAATGGATCGTCGTCAGCAGCGACGTCGAGGCGATCATGCTCGAGTACAACCTCATCAAGACGCACCGCCCGCGCTTCAACGTCCGCCTCGTCGACGACAAGAGCTACCCGTACCTCGCCGTAACGGTGGGGGACGAATGGCCGAAGGCAGTCGTGATGAGGGGGGCCCGCCGTAAGGACACCCGCTATTTCGGGCCCTACGCCCACGCCTACGCCATTCGCGAGACGTTGGATCTGCTGCTGCGGTCCTTCCCGATCCGCACGTGCTCGGACGCCAAGATGCACCGCCACGAGCTGCTCGGACGGCCCTGCCTGCTGTTCCACATCGAACGGTGCTCAGCGCCCTGCGTCGGTTCGGTGACCCACGAGGAGTACGGGCTGTTGGTGGGGGAGTTGATGGGTTTCTTGGAGGGCGACACCAAGCCGATCGTGAACCGCCTCGAAGGCGAGATGCGCCAAGCGGCGGCGGATCTCGAGTTCGAACGGGCGGCGCGGTTGAGGGATCGGCTTTCCTCGGTGCGCCTCGCCGTCGAGCGCCAGCAGATGGTCACCGACGCGCCGGAGGATCTCGACGCCGTTGCCATCGTCGACGACGAGCTCGTGGCGGCGGTGCAGGTATTCCACGTGCGCAGGGGCAGAGTCGTGGGCCGGCACGGTTTCGTGCTGGAGAAAGTCGAGCCACTGACCTCGCCGCAGCTGCTCAGCCGCGTGCTCGAGCAGCACTACGGCGACACGCCGTTGGGCGTGCCACGGGAGCTGCTCGTGCCCGAGATGCCGGAGGAGGCGGAGGCCTACGCGGAATGGCTCGGCCGCCTTCGGGGCGGGAAGGTGCATCTGCGCGTCCCGCTCCGCGGGCGCAAGCGGGAGCTCCTCGACACGGCCCGTCAGAACGCAGCCGAGCAGTTGAACCGCCACCGCCTGCGCCGGTCGTCCGACTTGACGAGCCGCGCCGTCGCCCTCGAGCAGCTGCAGGCGGCGCTCGGGATGTCACAGGCCCCGCTGCGGATCGAGTGCTACGACATGAGCCACTTGCAAGGGACCGACTACGTCGGCTCGATGGTCGTGTTCGAGGACGGCCTGCCGAAGCGCTCCGACTACCGCCGCTTCAAGGTGAGCGCCGTGCAGGGCAACGACGACTACGGCGCCATGCACGAAGTGCTCACCCGGCGCTTGCGCTACCTGCTCGAGCCCGACGCGGCCGAGGAGCCGGACGTCACCGACGTCGAGCTCGAAGCGCTCGGGCGGCGACGTCGGCGCGCCTCGCGCTTCGCCTACCCACCGCAGCTGCTGCTCCTCGACGGAGGGAAGGGCCAGCTCGGCGTCGGCGTGAAGGTCCTCGAGGAGCTGGGCCTCACCGACAAGGTCGCCGTCGCCTCCCTCGCCAAGCAGCTCGAAGAGGTCTTCATACCGGGCCGCTCCGAGCCGGTCGTGATCCCGCGTGACAGCGAGGCCATCTACCTGCTGCAGCAGGCGCGGGACGAGGCACACCGTTTCGCCATCTCGTTCCACCGCGAGCTGCGCAAGCGCCGCATGACCAAGGGTGCGCTCGACGGCATTCCTGGCCTCGGGCCGACCCGGCGCAAGCGCCTGACCGACGAGCTCGGCGGTGTCCGCGCCGTGCAGGCGGCGAGCCTCGCCGAGTTGCAGGAGTTGGCATGGCTGCCGGCAGCCGTCGCCGAGACGGTCTACGAGCACCTCCACCCCCGCGCCGGCGCCGCCCGCGCGAACCGGAGGGCCGGCCGGTGAGCGATCCAGCGCCTGAGGAGACGCCCTCGGAAGTTCCGAGCCGGGACGCTCCGAGCCGGGACACCCCGAGCTCGGACACCCCGAGCTCGGACACCCCGAGCTGGGACGAGCTCGCTCCGTGGTGGAAGGAGACCTTCACCCACGGCGCCGACCTCGAGTACGAGCACCAGATCCTGCCGTTGGCGGTCTCGCACCTCGCCGGGCGGCGCCGGGTCCTCGACCTCGGTACCGGCGAAGGTCAACTGGCGCGGCGTCTCGCGGTGACATCCGACCCGCCAGAGCTCGTCGTCGGCCTCGACTCCTCCGCCGGCCAACTCGACAACGCCCGGGCCGAAGGAGGAAGTCCGGCCTGGGTGCAGGCGGCGGGGGAGGGTTTGCCCTTTGCCGACGGGTCGTTCGACGCCGTCGTGTGCTGCCTCGTGATCGAGCACGCGGCCGATGCGGACGCCGTGCTCGTCGAGGTGGCAAGGGTGCTCGACACCGCCGGCCGCTTCCTCCTGCTCATCAACCACCCGATCGTGCAAGGGCCCGGCAGCGGGCTCGTTGACGACGCCATCTTGGGCGAGCGGTATTGGAGGATCGGCCCCTACCTGCCGGAGACGCGCAACGCCGAACAAGTCGACAGCGGGGTGACGGTCAGCTTCGCCCACCGGCCCCTGTCCCGCTACGTCAACCCGCTCTCGGAGCTCGGCCTCTTCCTCGTGCGCCTCGAAGAGCCGGAGCCCCCCTTCGAGTTCCTCTGCGGGTCGATCGACATGGAGTTCGAGCGGGCAATGCCGCGCCTGTGCATCATGATCTTCGAGCGTCGCTGACCCGAGCGCCGGCTGACCGGAGGGGTGGGCGGCTCGATGGCAGAATGGGGTCGAGATGGCGGAATACCTCTTCCTCGTGGGCATGTCGGGCGCCGGGCGTTCGACGGCAGCCGCCGCATTCGACGATCGCGGTTGGTTCGTCATCGACAACCTGCCGCCGGCTCTGCTCGGCCGCGTCGGGGAGCTCGCCAACCAGCCCGGCAGCGAGTACGAACGCTTGTGCCTCGTGTCCGGACGTGGCGGCTACGAGGGGCTGGGCGAGCTCCGTCCGGCCATCGAGTCGCTCAAATCGTCCGGAGCTCGCGTGCGGGTGCTGTTCCTCGAGGCGCCTGACGAGATCCTTGTCCGGCGATACGAGGGCAGCCGCCGCCGGCATCCCATCGAGACCGAGGGTGGAGTCCTCGAGGCCATCCGCCGAGAGCGCGAGCTGCTGACGGAACTTCGCGAGGACGCCGACGTCGTCATCGACACCGGCGACCTGAGCGTGCACGAGCTGAGGGAGCGGCTCATCGACCTCCTTGACCGCTCCGGCTCCGAAGGCGGGATGGACACGAGCGTCGTTTCGTTCGGGTTCAAGCACGGACTGCCGCTCGACGCGGATCTCGTGTTCGACTGCCGTTTCCTGCCGAACCCGCACTGGGTGCCGGAGCTGCGGGCGCTGACCGGCCTGGACGGGGCCGTGCGCGAGTACGTCCTCTCGAGCCCCGACTCAAAGGCGTTGCTTGCCCGCCTGTCCGATCTCTTCGAGCTCGTACTGCCGGCGTATGCCCGTGAGGGCAAGTCGTACCTGTCCATCGCCATCGGCTGCACCGGCGGCCAGCACCGCTCCGTCGTGATCGCCGAAGAGATCGGCGCCATGATGCGGCAGCTGGGCTTCAGTCCCACCGTGCACCATCGGGATCTCGGACGTTGAGCGGTGACAGGACGGGTGCTCCGGCGACGTTGTACGGAGTGACCGGGCTGAGGCCAGGTGGGCCCGCCGTAGTGGCCATCGGCGGTGGTCATGGGCTGTCCCAGACGCTCCGGGCGGCGCGCCGGTACGCCGGCGGCATCACGGCAATCGTCTCGGTGGCCGACGACGGCGGCTCGAGCGGCCGGCTGCGTGCCGATTTCGGCATCCCGGCGCCGGGCGATCTCCGCAAGTGCCTCGGAGCACTCCTGCCCGAGCCGGCATCGCCGTTGGCGGCGGCGCTCGAACATCGTTTCGACGCGGGTGCATTGACGGGCCACGCCTTCGGCAACCTCTTGATCGCAGCGCTGGCGGCGTCCATGGGCGGCTTCGCCGAGGCCGTGGCCGAGGCCGGCCGCCTGCTCGGCGCGCTCGGCCTGGTCCTGCCGGCGACCATCGGACCGGTCGACCTCAAGGCGACAGGCGACTTCGGAGAAGTGGACGGCCAGGTCCGGATCATGGCGACGACCGGCGTGCGCCACCTCTCGCTCGTGCCGCCCGACGCCCGGACACCCGCTGCCGCTGTACGCGCCCTCGAAGAGGCTGAGCAGATCATCATCGGTCCCGGGTCGCTGTACACGAGCGTGCTGGCGGCATGTTGCGTGCCCCAGCTCCGAGACGCCATCACGCGGTCGACGGCGCAGCGCGTCTACGTGGCCAACCTGCGCGAGCAACCGCCGGAGACGGCCGGCTACGACGTTGCCACGCACGTGGAGGCCCTCGCCCGCCATGGGGTGCTCGTGGACGTCGTGTTGGCCGACCCGGCCGCCCTGCCGATCGGAGAGCTCGGCGCCGCCCGTCTGGTGCGTGCGACGGTCGGCGACGACGGGCTCGTTGCCCACGACCCGGCGCTTCTCGC
Source organism: Acidimicrobiales bacterium (assembly GCA_050008715.1). Classification (GTDB taxonomy): domain Bacteria; phylum Actinomycetota; class Acidimicrobiia; order Acidimicrobiales; family Bog-793; genus JAKACA01. The sequence continues at coordinate 16,254 of JBEKMC010000056.1, forward strand.
CCGCCAGCTGGCCGAGCTCCTGTCCGTCTGAGGCTTGCGACCGGCGGTCACCTCTGCGAGCATGACCCGCGGGACTGACGCGTCTGGTCGAGCACGCGTGTCCAGGGCCGTGTCTCGGGAGCGGGAGGATGACCAGGTGAGTGTCCGGGTGGGTATCAACGGCTTCGGCCGCATCGGGAGAAACTTCCTCCGCGCCCTCCTCGATCTCGACGCAGCCGGCGTCGGGGCGGACGTGGATCTCGTGGCCGTCAACGACATGGTTGCCCAAGAGGTCTCGACGTATCTCCTGCAATACGACTCGACCCACGGTCAGCTCCGCCACCGCGTGGAGCCAACGGCGAACGGACTGCGGGCCGGCGGGCGGGAGGTCGAGATCCTTCGCGAGGCCGATCCGAAGGCGCTCGGTTGGGGCGACCTCGGTGTCGACGTCGTGATCGAGTCGACGGGCCGATTCACCGGCCGGGCCGCCGCTGCCGCCCACCTCGAGGCCGGCGCGTCACGCGTGATCATCTCGGCTCCCTCGAAGGACGCCGATGCCACCTTCGTCGTCGGAGTCAACGACCAGGACTTCGACCCCGACCGACACTTCGTCGTCTCGAACGCCTCCTGTACGACGAACTGCCTCGTACCGATGGTGAAGGTGCTCGACGACTCCTTCGGTTTGCGCCAAGGGCTCATGACGACGGTGCATGCCTACACGAACGACCAGGAACTGCTCGACCTCGGGCGCGACAACCTCCGCCGGGCGCGAGCGGCGGCGGTCAACATCGTCCCGACGTCGACGGGAGCGGCGCGGGCGACGAACCTCGTGCTCGAGGCCATGAAGGGGCGCCTCGACGGGCAGTCGCTCCGAGTCCCGGTCGTGGACGGTTCCGTCACCGACCTCACGGCGGTCTTGGGCAGTGCCGTGACGGCAGGCGACGTCAACGACGCCTTCCGGTCGGCTGCCTCCGAAGGCCCGCTCGCACGCGTGCTCGACTACAGCGAGGATCAGATCGTGTCGAGCGATATCGTCGGCCGGCCGGCCTCGTGCACCTTCGACTCGACGCTCACGATGGCGATCGCCATCGACGACTCGTCCACCCTCGTGAAAGCGTTCGGGTGGTACGACAACGAGTGGGGTTATGCGAACCGCCTCGTCGACCTCTGTCGAGTAGTAGGAGCCGCATGACCCATCGCCTGCCGACCCTGGAGGACCTCGGGGAGCTTCGCGGAAAGCGGGTCCTCGTGCGCCTCGACTTGAACGTGCCCCTCGGCACCGACGCCGACGGCAAGCGCGTCGTCACCGACGACTTCCGCATCCGCGCCGCCCTCCCCACGCTCACGTGGCTGCTCGACCACGGGGCCCGCGTGACGGCCTGCACGCACCTCGGGCGGCCTGCCGGCGCCCCCGATCCCCGCTACGACGTCGAGCCGGTGAGAGAGGTGCTGGCGGCGATGATCCCTGGCGTGGAGCTGCTGGAGAACCTTCGGTTCTCGCCGGGCGAGAAGGGTAACGATCCCGCCTTCGTCGCAGCGCTCATCGAAGGCCAGGACTGCTTCGTCAACGACGCCTTCGGCGTCTGCCATCGTTCCGACGCCTCCGTCGTCGGGCCGCCGAAGTTCCTGCCATCTGCTGCCGGGCGACTCGTGCAACGCGAGGTCGAGCAGCTTGGCGGGCTGCTGGAGAACCCGGCGCGGCCGTTCGTCGTCATCATCGGCGGAGCCAAGGTGGCCGACAAGCTCGGTCTGCTGGAGACCCTCGCCACTTTGGCCGACAGCCTTCTCATCGGCGGCGCCATGGCCTTCACCTTCACCCAGGCACTCGGCGAGGGCACGGGTGATTCGATCGTCGACGTCTCGAAGCTCGAGGCTTGCAAAGCGATGCTGAGCGAACGCGACAACATCGTGCTTCCTTTGGACTTCGAGGCGGCTGCACCTGGCGTCGAGCTGCAGAGGGACAGCTGGAAGGGCCAGCAGGATGATGTCGTGACAGATTCCGGCGCGAGCGATCCGGAAGCGGTGAAGGTCGTCGGGCGCTCGATCCCGGAGGGTTGGACGGGCTACGACATCGGGCCGGCTACCGCTGAGCTGTTCAGCAAGGCGGTCGCTGATGCGGCCACCGTCCTCTGGAACGGGCCGATGGGTGTGTTCGAGGATCCGCGGTTTGCCGCCGGGACGCGAACGGTGGCGCAGGCGGTCGCCGACTGCACGGGCCGTACCGTCATCGGTGGCGGCGACAGTGTCGCTGCCGTGAACCGCTACGGGCTGGCCGATCGCATCGGCCACATCTCGACGGGTGGGGGTGCTTCGCTGGAGCTGCTCGAGCACGGCGACCTTCCGGGCCTGAAGGCGCTCCGCGAGTCTCTTGCGAGGACGACCGCCGGCAATGGCGAAGGGTGATGCGAAGCTCGTGAACGGTCGCGAGCTCCTCATCAGCGGCAACTGGAAGATGAATCACAATCACTACGAGTCGATCCAGTTCGTCCAGAAACTCGCCGCCATCCTGCGCGCCGCCCCGGTGCCGAGCGGTAGGTCGGCTTCGCTCCACCCCACGTTCACGTCGTTGCGATCCGTGCAGGCGGCGGTGGAGTCCGATGCCGTGCCGGTTGCGCTCGGGGCTCAGACCTGCCATGCCCAGGACAGGGGCGCCTTCACGGGGGAGGTGAGCGCCGAGATGTTGGCAAAGCTCGGCGTCCGCTACGTGATCGTGGGCCACTCCGAACGCCGGGCGTACTGCGGTGAGACCGACGAGATCGTGCGGGCGAAGCTCGATGCCGTGCTGCGCCACGAGATGACGCCCATCTTGTGCGTCGGAGAAACCCTCGACGAGCGCCAAGCGGGCAATGCCGTCGCAAAGGTCGTCGGCCAGCTGGAGGCCGCCCTCCGTGACCGCCCCGGGGCCGTCGTCGGGGGTCTCGTGATCGCCTACGAGCCGATCTGGGCGATCGGCACGGGACAAGTCGCCAGCACCGGCGACGCCCAGGAGATGTCCGTATGCGTGCGCAGCGCCGTCGAGCGCCTGGCAGGACCGGCCGCTGCCGCCGCCGTTCGCGTGCAGTACGGGGGATCCGCCACGGCTGACAACGCCGCCGCCCTGCTCGCCTGCCCGGACGTCGACGGCCTGCTCGTCGGCGGTGCGAGCCTGGACGCGGTGGGTTTCTCGGCGATCGTGCACGCCGGAGCTTGACGCCGTCGGCACGTGTCGCCGTCGATGGGGCGAGATCGTCTCTCTGCCGCCCGGTGATAGCGTGAACGACCGTCCGGGACGGTTGCTGGAGCGACCTCGTCCGTGATCCACCGAGGAGAACCCTTTCTGTGCTGACCGACGCACTCGTAGTGATCGACGTGATCGTGGCCGTGGGCCTCATCGTGCTGATCCTGCTGCACAGCGGTCGTGGTGGCGGTCTTTCGGACATGTTCGGTGCCTCGAGCGGCTCGACTGCCGCAGGGTCGACCGTCGCCGAGCGCAACCTCGACCGCATCACGGTCGTGTTCGTGCTCGTGTTCGCATTCGTCACTGTCGCGTTGTCCCTACGTTGGAGCGGTTGAGACACAGGCAGCTCCCGGCCCTCTTGGTGGCCCTCGTGCTCGCGGCAGGCGCGGCGGCGTGCACGAGCTCACCAGTGGGTCAGCACACGACGACGACGAGCCAGCCGGCCACACCGATGTTCGAGCGGAGCGGCACCGTCGTCGTAGCGGTCCCGAGCCTCCCGACGAACTTCAACCCGTCGTCGCCGCAAGGCGCCAACCCGATCACGGCTGAAGTGATGGAGCAGGTGTGGCCGCAAACCTTCGTCACGGACTCGCAGCTGGCGACGACCACCGAGCCGGGTTTTGTCCAAGGGGCCGAGGTGCAGAGCCTTTCGCCGTTCACCGTCGTGTACAGCCTCAACCCAAAGGCCGTGTGGTCGGACGGCACGCCGATCGGCCTCGCCGACTTCGTCTACAACTGGCACGAGCAGTTGGCCTGGGCACCACATCTGCCCGACGCCGGGCTGGCTGCGGGATACCAGGCGATCTCGAGCATCACGGCCGGGAGCGGTGGGTCCGCGATCTCGGTGCAGTTCTCCCATCCGTACGCGGAGTGGGAGTCCTTGTTCTCCGATCTCGTGCCTGCACACATCGGCGAGGAGTACGGATGGGCCATGGGCTTCGAGGGTTTCAATCCCACTCACGTCGTCTCAGGCGGCCCGTTCGAGATCAGCTCGTTCACTCCGGGCCAGCAGCTCGTGCTCTCGCGCAACCCGCATTACTGGTTCACGCCGGCGAACCTGGCTCACATCGTGCTGCAAGTGGAACAGGGCACGTCGGCCCTCCACGATGTGGAGGCAGGAGTCGTGGACATTGCACAGACGTCCCCCGGCTCGGAGGTCGAGGGGGCCGTCGCAGACGCGGCCCACGAGGGCCTCGCCTTGACGGCGACGACGGTCGCACTGCCTACGTTGTGGCAGTTGTGCTTCAACACGACTGACGCGACCGTGGGGTCGGTCGCCTTCCGTACCGGGATCGAGCATTCGCTGTACCTCAACGAGATCACAGCGGACTCGGTGGGACTCGAGGATTCCTCGATGCAACCCTACGGCAGCCGTCTCGCCCTCGGTCTCGGCTCGGCATCTGCACCGGCTTCGGGCGGACCCGGTGCCAACGGCGCTCCGGGCTCATCCGGCTCCGGCATCGACGGCTTCGACCCAACCGCGGCGCTGGCGTCGTTCGAAGCAGCCGGCTTCGTGCGCTCCGGTTCGGGCAGTCTGGTATCGAGCGTGACGGGCCAGCCTGTGACCTTGTCCCTGCTGATTCCTGCCGGGATCCCTGCGGTGACACAGGCGGCGGCCGTCGTTCAGGCGGAGCTGAGCGCCGCCGGCATCGACGTCGTCCTGAACGTCGTGTCGCTCAGCTCGATGCTCAGCACCTTGTTGCCGTCGGGGACCTACCAGATTGCCCTGGCACCGTTCTTGTTGACGGCGTTCGCGGCGCAGCAGTTGCCGGTCTACTCAGGGTCGGTGCTGCCGGCAGGGACGTCCCCGACGGCCGCCCGCGGCGGCTTGTCGGCGCTCAAGTCCGAGGGTGGCGAGACCGTCGGGCTGGAGCCGGGCGCCTCTGCCGCCGGTGTCGTCACGCGGGACGTGTTCGGCTACGAGGACCCCGTTGTCACGAGCGACCTCCAGCAGGCCCTCACGAACGTGAACCCGACGGACGACGAGAACCTGATCCTGGCCGCCGACGCCAGGATGTGGCTCGACCTGCCGACGATCCCGTTGTTCCAGCAGCCGCTCGATCTCGTGCACGACACGAACGTGCAGTCAGTTTCCGAGAGCCCGACGTGGGCGGGCATCTTTTGGAACGCGCAGGACTGGGCCGTCCAAGTGCGACCCGTCGTCGTGCCGACGCTCGTCCCGTCTTCGTCCTGAGGGCTCGGAGCGCCGGCGAGTGCCGGTGCTGTGTTGGCTTAGGTCGTGCCTGGAAAGTCGCCGCCGTCGGGGCGCTAGAGTCGTCGGCGGTCGTTCGCAACCGGACGGCCACGCAGTGCCACGTCGGAGTGGCGGAATAGGCAGACGCGCTAGGTTGAGGGCCTAGTCCACGCAAGTGGGTGGGGGTTCAAGTCCCCCCTCCGACACCAGCTCTGAGACGAAACTTGTTCCGCACTCACTGAGCTCTGGACGCGCCAGTATCGGGCCGTGAGGCCCGAGTTGTCGTGACTTGACGTGGCTCAGGCTGCAGGCTCGACAGTGACCC
>JBEKMC010000057.1:0-21712 GCA_050008715.1 Acidimicrobiales bacterium
GTCGAGGAGGTCGTGCGGATCGTGTCGGAGACCCTGGGCTTTACCCGCTTGATCGGTCCCCAGTCGAGCGCACCATTGGAGATCAGGTAGATGACCGAGATCAACACGGCGGCGGCGAACACGATGATCTCCACCAAGCCGAAACGGCCCAGCTGGTTCTCCACAACCGCCCACGGGAACAGGAAGATCACCTCGATGTCGAAGACGATGAAGATCATCGCCACCAGGTAGAAGCGGACCGGGAAGCGGCTCGTCGGCTCGCGGTCCGGCTCGATGCCGCACTCGTAGGGAGCTTCCTTGGCTGCTGTCGGGCGCTGTGGCGCCAGCAGCTTGGACGCGACGAACGAAAGGCTCGCGAACGCGACACCGACGAGGATCAGGAGAAAGATCGGGAGGTAGCTGTCAAGGCTGCCCATGGCTCGGTCGGTTCTACCACGCGCCCTCGCGGCGGGTCACATCAGCGGGCGGGCTCTCCCGGCGCCGGCCGCTGCGGCCGGCGGCTCCCCTAACATTCAGGCGTGGCGAAGCCCGAAGGACTCCACCCACCCCGCCCGAGCGAGCACCGATGTGACGTCCTCGTCGTCGGCGGCGGCCCGAGCGGCTCGGCGGCCGCCTACTGGCTCGCAAGCCAAGGGGTCGACGTCCTCTGCGTCGAGAAGAAGCACTTCCCTCGCGAGAAGACCTGTGGCGACGGCCTGACCCCGCGATCTGTGCGCCAGCTGCAGGACATGGGGCTCGAGGGCGCCCTTGCCGGCAACCACCGCTACGAGGGGCTCCGGTCGATGGCGTTCGGGCGGGAGCTCGAGATGCGTTGGCCGAAGCACCCCGACTTCCCGTCGTACGGGTATACGATCACCCGCTTCGAGCTCGACCAGCTCGTGAACGAGCACGCCGAGAAAGCCGGCGCCGTCGTCTGGCAGGGAGCCGAAGCCGTCGAGCCGCTGGCGGCTCAGCCGGACGGCGACGCCCCGGGGCCGCGCACAGCCGGCGGTGCCGTCGTGATCGACAAGGACCGCGGTACCCGCACGGAGGTGCACGCCAGGTACGTGATCGTCGCCGACGGATCTCTGTCCCGCTTCGGCCGCGCTCTCGGTTCGGTGCGCGACAAGTCCTACCCGCAGGGCATGGCGATCCGGGGCTACTTCCGCTCGCCGCGGCACGACGACGGGTACATCGAGTCCCACCTCGATATCCGGGACCGCGCCGGCAACGTCGTTCCCGGCTACGGCTGGATCTTCCCGCTCGGCGACGGCCGCGTGAACGTCGGCATCGGGCTGCTCTCCACCTCGGAGCGATGGAAGGGCTTGAACACCTCCAAGCTCATGGAGGAGTTCGTCGACTTCGCTCCGAAGTCCTGGTGCATCTCCCCCGCCACCGCCTGCTCGGAGCCAACGGGGGGCCGGCTGCCGATGAGCTTCTCGGTGCGGCCCCGCGTCGGCGTCGACTACCTCATCGCCGGCGACGCCATGGGTGCCATCAACCCGTTCAACGGCGAGGGCATCGCTTACGGCTGGGAGACCGGACGCCTGGCCGCGAACACAGTCGCCGGCGCACTCGGTTGCAGCTCGCCGGCCGAGGTGGCTGCCGCCCTCGCCGGCTACGAGTCACAGCTCGCCGACGAGTACGCCCGCTACTACGCCATCGCCAAGGCATTCGTGCGCGTCATCGAGGAACCGCGGATCATGCGGACCCTCGTCGCTGCCGGCATGTACGTTCCGCCGGTGATGAAGGGCGTCCTGCGCATCATGGCGAACCTGAACCGACCCGACCGCCGTGTGGGCTCCGAGGCTCTCTACCGCGGGCTCGTCAAGCTTTCCGAGGCTCGAGACCGCCGGCACGGGCGCTCCGCTCCCGCCGGCTGGCCGTCCGAGTAGGGCTGCCCCGGGGCGGGGTGCCGGCGTCCGAGTAGGGCTGCCCCGGGGCGGGGTGCCGGCGTCCGAACCTCGTGCGGAAAGTGACCGGCGGGGTGGGTCTCCGGTCGCCTTCGGTACACGGTTCGCCGGCGGCGGCGGGTGCCTGCGGTGCCGGCGGCGGCGCGTGCCTGCGGCGGCGGCGGCGCGTGCCGGCGGCGGCGCGTGCCTGCGGCGGCGGCGGCGGGTGCCGGCGGCCGCCCTCAGATTGCCGCCGCCACCTCGGCCGCCGCCTCGGTAGCCGCCTGCACCGTGCGCTCGATGTCGGCATCGGTGTGCGCCATCGAACAGAAACCCACCTCGTACGCGCTCGGCGCCAGCGCCACCCCCCGGTCCAGCATGCCGTGGAAGAACCTCGGGTAAATCCCGTTCGAGGCCGCCCGCTTGGCCCCGTCGTAGTCGAGCACCCGCTCGTCCGAGAAGAAGACGGCGAAGAGTGTGCGTGCGACCGGGATCTGCACCGGCAGGCCGGCAGAGGTGATCGCCTCGCGCAGGCCGGCGGCGAGGAGGGCGACCCGACGGGCGAGCTCGTCGAACCGCTCCGGCACGAGGCGCTCGAGAACGGCCAGGCCGGCGGCCGTAGCGAGCGGGTTACCGGAGAGCGTGCCCGCTTGGTACACCGGACCGACCGGCGCCAGCTGCTCCATGAGCGAACGGCGCCCGCCGACCGCAGCGAGCGGCAAGCCGCCGCCGATGACCTTGCCGAAGGTCCAGAGATCGGGACGGACTCCGTAGAGGTCGCAGACGCTGCCGGGCCCGAGGCGGAAGCCCGTGATGACCTCGTCGAAGATCAGCAGCGCACCGGCGGCGTCGCACGCAGCACGCAGGCCCGCGAGGAAGCCTTCCTCGGGCGGGACGAGCCCCATGTTCGCCGCCACGGGCTCGACGATGACGCAGGCGATCGTCTCGTCGAGCGATGGCACGACGTTGTAAGGGGCCACGACCGTGTCGGCCACGGCGCTCGCCGGCACGCCGGCGGAGCCGGCGAGACCGAGCGTGGCGACACCGCTCCCGCCTTCGGCCAGCAGGGAGTCAGAATGGCCGTGGTAGCAGCCGGCGAATTTCACGATGCGGTCCCTGCCGGTGGCGCCGCGGGCGATCCGGATGGCCGTCATGGTCGCCTCCGTGCCCGAGGAGACGAGCCGAACGAGGTCGAGCCCGTCGACGGCGGCCACGAGCGTCTCGGCCAGCCGCACCTCGGCTTCGGTGGGTGCGCCGAAGGTGGTCCCGCGCTCGCTCGCTCGTGAGATCGCCTGCAGCACGCCGGGATCCGCGTGCCCGAGGATGGACGCACCCCACGATTGCACGTAGTCGAGATACGTGTTGCCGTCCGTGTCGGTGACGAACGCACCCTTTGCCCGCTCGACGAAGTAGGGGATGCCGCCCACCGAACCGAACGCGCGCACGGGCGAGTTGACGCCCCCTGGGATCACCTCGACGGCGCGCCGGAACAGCGCCTCAGCCACCCAGCACCTCAGCCACCCAGCACCTCAGCCACCTCGGCGGCGAAGTAGGTGAGGACGAACGACGCCCCGGCGCGTTTGATCGCCCCGAGATGCTCGAGGGCGACCGCCGGCCCGTCGATCCAGCCCCGCTCCGCTGCCGCCTTCACCATGGCGTACTCGCCGCTCACGTGGTACGCCGCCACCGGCACCGTGACTGCAGCCCTCACCGCTGCGATCACGTCGAGATAGGCGAGCGCCGGCTTGACCATGACCATGTCGGCTCCCTCGGCTACGTCAAGGCGCACCTCGTCGAGTGCCTCTCGGCCGTTACGGGAATCCTGCTGGTAGGCCCGCCGATCGCCCCCGTCGGCGATCGTGACGTCGACTGCGTCCCGAAACGGCCCGTAGAGCGCCGAGGCGTACTTGGCCGCGTAGGCGAGGATGGCAGTCTCGGCAAAGCCTGCACCGTCGAGTGCCTGCCGGATCGCCCCGACCTGACCGTCCATCATCCCGCTCGGCGCCACGACCTCGGCGCCGGCCCTCGCTTGGGCGACCGCCACCTCGGCGTAGCGAACGAGTGTGGCGTCGTTGTCGACCGAGCCGTCGGGGCGGACCATCCCGCAATGCCCGTGGTCGGTGTACTCATCGAGGCAGAGGTCGGCCATCGCGACGATGCCGTCGCCGACGGCACTGCGGACGGCGGACAGGGCGCGCTGCACGATGCCGTCCGGATCCGATGCGCCGGTGCCGACGGCGTCCTTCACGGCCGGCACGCCGAAGAGGATGAGGGCGGGGATGTCGAGGGACGCGAGGCGTTTCGCCTCGACGACAACCGAGTCGAGGCTGTGCTGCACGACGCCCGGAAGCGAGGCGATCGGCTGCGGCTCGTCGATCCCCTCGCGCACGAACAAGGGCGCTACGAGATCGTCGGGCGTGAGCACGGTCTCGGCCACAAGGCGCCGGAGCGCCGGCGTTCTCCGCAACCTGCGCATGCGCCGCGCCGGGAAGCCCGCCGTCTGGCTTGCTTGCGATCGGGAGTCTGGGCCCAGGGAGGACATGCCCGGACTCTAGGTCCGTCTCGTCGCTGCGTGAGAGTGCGGGAGGGGCCGGCCCGCGCGGGCGGCATACGCCCCGAGCGCCGCCACGAGCCCGGGGATCGAGTGCTCCTCGGCCTCGAAGCTCACAGCGATGCCGGCCTCGCGAGCGGTGGCCGCCGTAATCGGCCCGATGCACCCCACGACCGGGGGCATGACTTCGCTCCCGAAGAGCTCCATCCATCCCGTCACCGTCGACGAGGACGTGAACGTCACGGCATCGACGGAGCGCACAGCCTCGGCGACGCCGGGCTGCGGCTGCGGCCGCATCGTGCGATACGCCTCCACGACGTCCACTTCGTACCCCATGGCTCCGAGTGCCTTCGGGAGGACATCCCGGGCGACCGCCGCCCGCGGCATTAGCACGCGATCCCCCGCGCTACGGGGCGGCGGGAACACCGCCGCGAGCGACTCGGCGACGAACTCGCCCGGGACGAGATCGGCCACGATGCCGGCGGCGCGCAGTGCGGCAGCCGTGCCGTCCCCGATCGCCGCAACCCTGGCGGTGCCGAAGGCGCGGGCGTCGGTGATCTCCGCCAGGAGCCGGGCTACGGCGTTCGTGGAGGTGAACACGACCCAGGCGTACGAGGACATCCTGCCGGCCGCCGCCCGCAGTGAGGAGCCTCCGTCGGAGGGATCCACGACGGCGATCGTGGGAACCTCGATCGCTTCGGCACCCGCCTCGGCGAGGGCGACGGACAGCTGCGAGGCCTGCTCGCGCGTGCGCGTGACGGCCACGCGCCAACCGAGCAGCGGTCGCGTGCTGAACCAGGCGAGATCGAGCGCCGCCACGCCCCCGACGATGACGGTGGCGGGCGCCCCGACCGCCGCCTCGCCGAGCGCCCCGAGCGTGGTCCGCGTCGTTCGCTGCGTGACGAGGGTGCCGTTCTCGATGACGGCGACCGGCTCCGACGGCTTGCGCCCGCCGGCGATGAGTCGCTCGGAGATCTCCGCCCGGTGCTCCACGCCCATGAGGATGACGATCGTGCCACCCACCTTCGCGAGCGCGTCCCAGTCGACCGGAACGGGGCCGCCGGCGACCGTGCCGTCCGCCCCGTGACCGGTGACGACGGTGAAGGCCGTCGACAGGCCCCGATGGGTGAGCGGGATACCGGCGTAAGCGGGAACGCCGTTCACGGCCGACACACCCGGCACGACTTCGAAGGGGATGTGGGCGGACGCGAGGGCGAGGGTTTCTTCGCCGCCGCGCCCGAAGATGAACGGGTCCCCGCCCTTCAGGCGCACGACGACGTCGTGGCGGCGGCCGAGCTCGACGAGGAGCTCGTTGATCGCCTCCTGGCTGGCTCGCTCGCCTGGCCGCTTGCCGACGTCGTGCTGCTCGCAGCCGTTCGGCGCCAGCTCGAGCAGGCGCGGGTGCACGAGGCGGTCGAACACGACGGCGCCGGCGCGCCCGAGCAGCTCGGCCCCACGGACGGTGATGAGGCCGGCGTCGCCCGGGCCGGCGCCGACGAGGTAGACGGTCACGACGCGACTCCCGTCTGGTCGAGGAGCGCCCGGCCCCCGCACTCGTCCAGCATGTGGACGGCGAGCGTCTCACCGAGCTCGGCTGGGTCGGTGCCGATGATGGCCTGGCGAACCATCGCATGACCGTCGAGGGTCGCGATCATGGCTTCGAGGCGGACTTCCCCGCCGGCGCCGACGCGGGCGTGTGCGGCGACGGGGGCGTCGCAACCGCCGCCGACGGCATGCAGCCACGCACGCTCCGCCTCGACGGCCGCCCGGGTGGCGAGGTCGTCGACCGCCTGCAGCTGTTCCAGGGCCTGAGCGTCACCCCGGCGGCAGCACACGGCGACGGCACCTTGGCCGACCTGGGGCAACATCTCGGTCGTGGAGAGGACCTGAGCGGCGCGGTCCGCCCAGCCGAGGCGATCGAGGGCCGCCATGGCGACGACGATCGCTCCGCCCTGGGGCACCTTGCCGAGGCGAGACCCCATGTTCCCGCGCAGCTCCGCGAATCGCAGGTCGGGCCGCAGCCACGCGAGTTGCGCCCGCCGGCGCACCGACCCGGTCGCCACGAGCCCACCCGGTGGCAGCTCCAGGAGGGGGAGGCCGACGATGGCGTCCCTCGGGTCGGCCCGAGGCAGGAAGGCGCCGATCACGAGTCCGTCGGCGAGGTTGGACGGCAGATCCTTGGCCGAGTGCACGGAGGCGTCAGCCGCGCCGTGGAGGACGGCCTCGTCCACCTCCTTGGCGAACACGCCGCGCCCGCCGATGGCGTGAATCGGCACGTCACGGCGTCGGTCCCCAATCGTCTCCATGCTGACCGTCTCCGGCACGTGCCTGCCGGAGCCCGCAAGGCCGGCGATGGCAGCCGTGACGAGGTCGACCTGCACGAGGGCGAGAGGGCTCGATCGGGTCGCAAGTCGCAGGACGGCAGCCGGGTCGCTCGGATCGATGGGCACGGGGCGTCGGCAGCTAGAGGTCGAACAGCGCCCGCAGGGCCTCCGCCAGGCGCTCACCGCGCGGCGAGCCCGCCGCCTCTTTCAGGCGCACCGTCGGATCGTGCAGCAGCTTGGCGACGACGCGCCTCGTCACCGAGTCGATCAGCTCACGGTCCTCGTGCGAGAGCGTCTCGAGCCGGCTCCGGTAACGGTCGAGCTCCGCCGCGCGCAGCAGCTCGGCCCGCTCGCGCAGGGCGGCCACGACGGGAGCGGCGAGGCGCCCGGCTGCCGTCGAGCGATAACGGTCCAGCTCTTCGGCGAGGATGACCCGCACGGCGGGAACTTCGCCCTCCCGCCCGGCCATCTGCTCCTCGGCATAGCGACGGACGTCTTCGACATCGAGGCGAATTACCCCGCCGAGGGCGTCCACAGCCGGGTCCACGTCGCGCGGGATGGCGAGGTCCACGACGACGATCGGCCGCATCTCGACGCCGCTCCGGCTCCGCAGCTCGCGGGCGCGGAGGGCGGACTCGAACATCTCGGCCCCCATGACGACCTCGTCAGCTGCGGTCGACGTGAGCACCACGTCGGCCAGCTCGAGCTCGGGGCCGATCTGGGGAAGGCCGACCACGCGAGCCGCCAACGTGTCGGCCACGTCCGCCGCCCGGTCGGCGCCGCGGTTGGCGACGACGACATCGCCCGTCAGGTCGCCCCGGCCGGCGAGAGCCCGCGCCATGCCGGCACCCATCTCGCCGGCTCCGATGAGCAACAGGCGCTTGGAGTCGAAACCGTGCGCCCGTTCCGCCGCCAGCTCCACGGCCGCGTTCGCCAGCGACGTCGTGCCTCGCTGGATGGCAGTCTCGGTGCGGACACGCTTTCCGGCCTCGACGGCGTGCCGGAAGAGAGGGCCGAGCACCGTCCCCGTTGCGTTCTCCTGCCTGGCGGATTCGGCCGCATCTCGCACCTGTCGCAGGATCTCGCCCTCGCCGAGGACCGGCGAGTCGATCCCGGCCGCCACCTCGAACAGATAGGCGATGGCGGCGTCGTCGTAGCGGCACGAGAGCCCACCACCGAGCTCGAGTATGCCGCCACCGGCCTCGGGGCGGCGCTCGCTGCCCTCGGCAGGCTCCCCCATGCCGGACGCGTGCCCGCCGGGGCCGCCGGGCTGTCGCCCGGGGTCGGCACCGGAGCGGGTGCGGAAGAACGCCTCGATGTCGGCGACACCATCGTGGAAACGGTCGACGGCGGCATACACCTCGGTGCGCAAACAGGTCGAGAGAATGACGGCTTCGGACAGGTTCGGTCCCGCGACGAGCTCAGCGAGCGCCTTGCGCAGCTCCTGCTCGGTGACGGCTACGCGCTCGAACACTTCGAGGGGCACATCCCGTTCGTGCATTCCGACGACGACGACCGCCACAGGCGGCTACCTCTCCCTTGAGGACGCCGCTCGGCGCGTCCAGGTGTCCCGGCGGCGCCGACGGGCGCCGAGGTCGGGTGCCGCGCTCGGCGGCACCAACACCGAGCGTACCCCGGTGGTCACGACCCGAGTCTCGCGACCACCTCGGGACGGCCTGTCGCCGCGTCCGGGTGCGCCTGGTAGAAGGCGAGGACCTGCAGCTCGGCCGAGAAGTCGACGTGGCGCACGGGTACGGCGGAGGGCGTCGTGAGCACCGTCGGGGCGAAGTTCAAGATGGCGTTCACGCCCGCCTCGAGCATGCGGTCGCATACGTCCTGGGCGGCCGACGCCGGCGTCGTGATGACGCCGATGGAAGCGCCTCGCTCCCGGCAGGCGGTGCCGAGGCCCGACAGGTGCTCGACCTCGGCTCCGGCAATGACCTCTCCGATCGTGCCTGGGTCGATGTCGAACAGCCCCACGATCCGGAAACCCCCCGACACGAAACCCGGCGAGCGCGCGAGCGCATGGCCGAGGTGTCCCATGCCCGCCATGACGACGGCCCGCTCCTGGTCGATGCCCAGCTCACGCTGGATCTGCCCGAGCAGGTAGCTGACGTCGTAGCCCGTGCCCCGCGTCCCGTAGGTACCGAAATGGGACAGGTCCTTGCGCACCTTGGGGGCGTTCACGCCACAGGCGTCGGCCAGCTCTGCCGACGACACGGTGCTGACCGAGTCCGCCGCGAGCCGCTGCAGCACGCGCTGGTACATCGGGAGGCGAACGACCGTCGGCTCTGGGATCCGGCGACCGAAGCGCTCAGGCATGGGGTGGGATGGTAACGAGAGGCATCGAGCCGCCACAAGACAGCCGGTCACGTCCCTGCTCCCAGCCGGTATTCCCTTTCGGTCGGCGGTCCTCGGTCATACGAGTCGGGTGACGAGAGCGCGCCGGAGCACCTTGCCCTGGATGCCACGTGGCAGCTCCCGCGTGAACACGATGCTGCTCGGGCACTTGTAGCGGGCAAGGTGGCGGGCGCAGAACTCGACGAGCTCCGACTCGGTCACGCCCTCGGGCACGGCCGCAGCTTCGGACCAGGCTGCCGCGGTCGGCACGACGAAGGCGCGCACGGACTCGCCGAGGACGGGGTCGGGCACACCGACGACCACGGCCTCGGCGACAGCGAGGTGCTCCTCCAGGATGTGCTCCACCTCGGCGGGGAACACGTTGAAGCCCGACACGATGACGAGATCCTTGTTGCGGTCCACGATCGTGAGCGAGCCGTCGTCGTCCATCACGCCGATGTCACCAGTGTGAAGCCACCCTCGGCGGTCAAGGGCTGCTTTCGTCGCTTCGGCATCCTCGAAATAGCCCGCGAACAGATTGGGGCCGCGTACGAGTATCTCGCCGGGGTCGCCATGTTCGACGGGATGTCCGTCGCCGTCGACGATCTCCACTTCGATGCCGGGTAGCGGCACGCCGACGGCCGTCGGGCGGCGCGGGCCGTCCATGTCGGGGAACGTCACGGTCGGCGACGCCTCCGTGAGACCGTAGGCCTGCCAGATCGGGATGCCGAATCGCTCCTCGAACTGCTCGGCGACCTCGAGCGACAGCGGAGCGGCGCCGGAC
Organism: Acidimicrobiales bacterium; assembly: GCA_050008715.1. Classification (GTDB taxonomy): domain Bacteria; phylum Actinomycetota; class Acidimicrobiia; order Acidimicrobiales; family Bog-793; genus JAKACA01. Next base: position 9,871 of record JBEKMC010000057.1, read on the forward strand.
ACGGCAAGGCGTACGGTGCTGAGCTCCTGCCCGCTCGCCGGGCTGGCGGCCGCAAGGGCGGCGAACAGCTGGGGCACGCCGGGAAGGACCGTGACCTGCTCGCGGACGACTGTTTCGAACAGGGATGCGGGATCGAAACGCTCCATGAGCACGAGCCGGCCCCCGGCAGCGAGGTGCAGCCCGAGCACGGCGTTCAGCCCGTAGATGTGGAACGGCGGCACGACCAGCAGCCCCACGTCCTCGGCCGTGACGGCGAGGCCGACGGCCAGCGACATCTGGTCGATGTTGGCCTGAAGGCTCCCGTGGGTGAGAATTGCCGCCTTTGGCAAGCCCGCAGTGCCGGAGGTGAACAGGAGCACGGCCGGATCGTCGGCCGAACGGTCAACGATCGCCGGCGCCGGGTCGTCCGTCGCCGGCGCGCCGGCGGCGGTGGCGGCGGCCACACTGTCGGCACCGATCTGCACGACGACGTACCCGAGGTCCGCGATCGGGCCAGCGAAGGCGGCGGATCGAGGGCCGCCGAGCAGGACCGCGGCGGCCCGCACGGTCCCGAGCTCGGTGGCGAGCTCGGCGATGGGGCTCTCGGGATTGAGCGGCACGGCGGCGGCACCGACACCAAGGGTGGCGAAATATGCCGCCACGAACGCCGGCGACGTCGGGAACACGAGCGCAACCCGATCGCCTGGTCCGATGCGGCGAGCCGTCAGCTCGCGCCGCGTCTCAGCGACTTGTCTCCGCAGCTCACCGTAAGTGACGGTCGTGTCGTCGTGACGCAGGGCGACGGCCGCGGCCGGGTGCGGCTCGATGAGTCCAGCGAGATTCAAAGTTGGAGCTGCTCCTGTGCTGAGCAGGCGGCTTTCGGAGCCGCCCCGCCGTGTGCCGGGCGGGCGTTCACGCCCGCCCTCGAAGCGCAACCCTACTCAGCCGGTCACAGCCGTCGTCATCCCGCTTCCGTGAATCGTTCCGAGAGATAACGGTTCACGTCTTCTTCCCGTAGTCGGTAGGACTTCCCGACACGGACTGCTGGAAGCTGACCTGAGTTGATGAGGCGATACACGGTCATACTCGAGACCCGAAGGACCCGCGCGACTTCCGCGACCGTGTAGAACCTCGCCTTTGAATAATCGATGCTCGTCAGATGGATCACCCCTCTCCGCCTGGGTACGACTGTACGCCACTGTGGCTGAAGTGGAAAGTGTGACTACCCCCGAGCTGTCCCGTGACGCCCGATCTGGCGCGCTCGCTCGGCCGCTGCGGCGACGGCATCGACGACGGCTGCCCGCACCGCTGCCCGCTCGAGGACCACGAGCCCGGCGGCGGTCGTGCCACCTGGAGATGTGATGGCCGCCCGCAGCACCTCCGGCGACTCTCCGGTCTCGGCAAGAAGGCGGGCGGAGCCGAGCAGCGTGTGGGTGACGAGGAGCCGGCTGACATCGCGATCGAGACCCTCCGCTACGCCGGCCTCGATCATGGCCTCTGCCAGGAGAAAGACGTAGGCCGGACCGGAGCCCGAGAGCCCGGTGACGGCGTCGAGGGCGCTCTCGCTGACCCGGGCCACGACCCCGAAAGCAGACAGGACCGCCTCCGCCCAGGCGAAGTCCTCTTCGCTGACCGAATCTCCGCCGGCTAGCGCCGAGGCGGCCGAGCCGAGGATGGCGGGCATGTTCGGCATGGCCCGGAGCACCGCCGTGCCGGGGTTCAGCCAGGACTCCAACTTGGAGATCGGGACGCCGGCCATGATCGACAGGACCTTCGGCGGATGCACGGCCGCAAGGGCCTGGGCGGCCGATTCGGCGTCGACCGGCTTGACGGCGAGTACGGCCGATTCCGCCGCCACCGGCTCCGCCACGATGAGCACGCCCGGGAAACGGCTGGCGAGCTCCGTCCGTGCGGCCTCCCGGCGTTCGGCGATCGCCATCTCCGCCGGCTCGACCCAGCCGGAGCGCAGCAGGCCACCGATGAGGGCGTTGCCCATGCGGCCGCCCCCGACGACGACGAGTCGGGTCACCTCAGCACTCCACGAGCTCTCGTGACGTCAACTGGCCGTAGAGGGAGCGCAGTTGCGAGGCGGCGGTGGCCCAGGTGTAGCGCCGTGCCATGGCGGCGCCGGCGGAGCCGAGGTCGCCTTGCAACATCGGGTCGCCGACGATCTCCACCACGCGCGTGGCGAACCCGTCGACGTCTCCGGACTCGACGAGAAACCCGTTCCGGCCGTCCTCCACGAGCGTCGTCAGACCGCCGACCGCCGCCGCCACCACAGGAATGCCGCAGGCGGATGCCTCTAGGGCGACGAGGCCAAAGGACTCCGAACGCGACGGCACGAGGCAGCAGTCGGCGGCACGGTAGTACGTGGAGAGCAGCTCATGGCGCTGCGGGGGCGTGAAGAGCACCCGCTCGTCGAGGCCGAGTTGCGATACGAGCGTGCTGAGCGCACCCAACTCCTCGTCGCCGTGCGGCCCGCTCGGTCCCCCGATGATCACGAGGCGGGCGTCGTCGACCCCGCCGGACCGGACGGCGGCGAGCGCCCGGACGGCGACGTCCGCGCCCTTCAAGGGCTGGATGCGCCCGACGAAGAGCAGGAGCGGCCCACTCAGGTCGTCGAGGCCGAGGGCGCGCTGGGCCATACGGCGGTCGCCGGGAGAGAAGAACGCCTGGTCGACGCCCAACGGGACGATCTCGATACGGTCGCGGTCGGCCCCGTAGAGATCCACCAATTGCTCCCGCTCCACGTCGCACGAGGCCAACAGCGCGTCGGAGCACCCGATGATCGTCGCCTCTGCCTCGGCCCGGCGTGCGCCCGCGGAGGCTTCGACCTCCTCGTCGCTGGCGATCGCCTTCACCCGGTCCAGAGTGTGGAACGTCGAGATGAGCGGCAGGTCCAGGCGATGCTTGATGGCGTGGCCGGCGACGCCCGACAGCCAGTAGTTGGCGTGCAGGGCGCTCGCGCCGACCTCGAGCGGGCCGAAGTCGCCCATTCCCGGTCCGTCGGCCCGGGGCACGGCGCCGGTGAGATGAGCGACGACGCCCTCGGTGAACTCCTCCACGTGCTCGTGGAGTCGCTCCTTTGGCACCGGTGCCACGGGGCCGGCGGTGATGTGGTGCACGGCGAAGCCGGGCTCGACGAAGACTGTGTCGGCAAGCTCGGTCCGATCCCGCCGCGTGTACACGTCGCAGGCCACGCCGGCGCGCGCCAAGGCGGTGGAGAGCTCGCGTACGTAGACGTTCATTCCGCCACCGTCACCGGTGCCGGGCTGAGCGAGCGGGGACGTGTGCAGGGAGAGTACCGCGAGCCTGCGCATCGGCAGGAAGCCTAGTGAGCGCCTTCGGAAGCGCCGGCCTGGGTCTGCGCGCCGCCACTGCCATCGCCCTGACCCCGAAACGAGAGGTAGATGGCAATGAGCACTTGCTTCTGCTGGTCGTCGATATCCGTGGCCGCGTAGATGTGGCCGACGAGGTCACCGTTCAAGTCGCGCTTGTCCTCGAGGATGCCGGCGCGGATGTAGAGCGTCTCGGCCGAGATGCGCAGCGCCTTGGCGATCTGCTGGAGGATCTCCGCCGACGGCTTCCGAAGCCCGCGTTCGATCTGGCTCAGATAGGGGTTGGAGATGCCGGCGATCTCCGACATGCGGCGCAGCGACAAGCGCGCCATCTCTCGCTGGGTGCGGATGAATTCTCCGAGGTCGGTCCAGCGGTCGGGAATGTCTTTCAGGGGGATTCGTCCCCTCTGTCGTTGCTGCCGATGACGGCATTGTGGTCCTGAAGGAGCGTGTCGGCGTGGGCGGCCCCGGACTTGTAGCGCTCGACGACGACGGCTTGCAACTGGTCGATGCGCTCGTGGAGCACCTTGCGCTCGGCGGAGAGGATCGCCTCGTGCCGACGCAAGTGCTCGAGGAGCGCCGTCAGCTCGCCGTCGGCAAAGGTCTCGAGGTTGGCGCCCGGCAGCATCCCGCCCTTGAAAGTGGTCTCGGCCAATTCCGGGGAGATGACGGCGGCGATCTCCTCCGGGGCGAGACCCGCCTCCTCGGCGAACACCTCCGTCACCGCCGGCATGGCGAGGCGTGACGTCAGCTGGCGGGCGACACCCGCCTCCGGCAAGACGGCGGTGTGCGGATGAGCGCGGGCGAGGATGCTCGGCAGATCCTCCACCAGCTGGTGCTGGTGGTCGCCGGAGCCTCCACCGAGGCGGAGCTCCATCTCGGCTACGACGAGATCCACTTGTCCCTGCACGACACGTCGCAGGTACGAGACAAGATCCTCGACGCGACGGCACTCAGCCCGCTTCGAGCGAAGCTCCCCCACGGGCGCATCGCTCAGGCCCTCGACGAACCCAGGGTCGAGCACCCGGTCCACGTCCTGCCGCTGCAGTGCCATCTCAGGTGAGCGTAGTGCGTCAGCGGGGCGAGTTGGCCGAGTGATACGGCGACCAGTAGCACCACAGCACCCGCCCGATCACGGCCGATCGCGGCACGGGGCCGAAGTGACGGCTGTCCCGGCTCGTGCCGGAGTTGTCACCCTCGACCCGCACTGAGCTGCGGTCGACACCCGCCACGCGTTTGACAAGCACTTCCTCGGTGCCGTCGGGGTCGGCGAACACGACGATGTCACCAACAGTGATCCGGTCCGTGCGCAACACGAGTACGCGGTCGCCGGGAGCCAGCACGGGCACCATGCTCACGCCTTCGATCCTCAGGCGCATCATCCGTGACCTGGCCATCACGGCAGCGAGCGACAGCGTCACCACCGCGCCGAGCGCGAGCGTGAGCATGGCGTCGCGACGCAACCGACGGTGATCCATGGCCCGGATGCCCCGAAGCCCTCGGAGCTGCCCGAGCGATTGCGTCCACCGCCCGCGCCGGCACATCCATCTCGAACCGGCTCTGGCGTTCACCGTCACAGGTTCTCACGCAGAGGGGGACAGCGCCGACGCGGGGATAAGGTAAGACGCTCCACAGCAAAACGACCTCACAAGGAGTCGCGGCATGTACCTTCGCCCTGGCAGCGCCCGTTCACTTCTGCTCGTTGCGCTCGACCACCTGTCCCCGCCCCGCACGGCACTGGCGCACTGTGACCTTCCGTGCGGCGTGTACGACCCGGCACAGGCTCGGATCGAAGCCGACTCGGTCAAGGCGTGCATGGAGAAGTTCAACGCCTCCGACGACCCGGTGTTCAAGGAGCGCGCCGTCCTCATCAAGGAGGAGCGGGCGGACCTCGTGAAGCACCACCTCTGGGTGCTTTGGACCGACTACTTCAAGCCGGAGCATCTCGAGAAGCACCCGGAGCTGCACGAGGTGTTCTGGAAGGCCACAAAGGCTGCCGGTGAGGCGAAGAAGACGAACGACACGGCAGTCGCCGAGCGTCTCCTCGAGAACATCGCCCAGATCAACACGATCTTCTGGGAGACGAAGAAGGCCTGAATTCGATTCGCCCCGTCGATTGGCGCGGTGTCAGCCGCCAGACACCGGCGGGAGCACGGCGAGCTCGTCGGCCGGGAGGACTTCCTGAGCGGGGTCGGCGCGTTCGCCGTTCACCCAGATCGTGCTCGTCGCCAGCACGGCGGCGAGCCCGGGACCGAACTTCGTCACCGCCGCCGAAAGGACGCGCTCGACGGTCGCACCCTCGATGTCGGTCTCTCGGCAGCCCGTGGCGTCGCGCGCCTGGGCGAAGAAGCGCACCCGCGCCATCTCAGTCCACCGGAGCGGGTGCGGGCGGGTCGGCGGGTGCGGGCGGGTCGGCGGGTGCGGGCGGGTCTACAGACGCGGGTCGTGCTGCGCAGTGCTCGCACCACGGCGTCGTCGGGTCGGCCGCCAGTCGCTCGGCGGCGATGACCCGACTGCAGGACTGGCAGGTCGCATAGCTCCCGGCGTCCAGCCGTTCGAGCGCCGCCTCGATCTCGTCGAGCCGTCCCTCGATGCCGCGAAGTCCGGCGGCGGCGTCGCTGTGCTCGCTCATCACCTCGACAGTAGCGGTCACCCGGCGATCCACCGAGGTGAGGGCGAGTGCCGGCGAAGGCGGTCGGCGTTACGGACACGTTTCGGCGTCTCCCGCGAGCGCAAATCGCAGTAGAACATTGCCGTGACGATCGCAACCATCAACCCAGCCACTGGCGAGACGGTCAAGACCTTCGACGCCCACACCGACAGCGAAGTGGAGGAGCGACTCGCCCTCGCCGACGAGGCCTTCGGGGCGTGGCGGGCGACGAGCTTCTCCGAGCGTGCCGAGCTCGTTCATCGCCTCGGCGACGTCCTCGAAAGTGACATCGAGGACCTCGCCCGCACGATGGTGATCGAGATGGGCAAGCCGCTCGAGCAGGCGAAGGGCGAGGTGCGCAAGTGCGCCGGAGGGTTTCACTACTACGCCGAGCATGCTGAGCGGCTGTTACAGGACACCGACGTGCCCGGGACCGCTGCCAAGCGCCGCTCGTATGTGACATACCAGCCGATCGGCACCGTGCTCGCCGTGATGCCGTGGAACTTCCCGCTCTGGCAAGTGGGGCGCTTCGCCGCCCCCGCCCTGATGCTGGGCAACACGGGGCTCCTCAAGCACGCCTCCAACGTCCCCCAGACGGCCGTGTACCTGGAGGAGGCATGCCTCCGCGCCGGCATCCCGCGGGGCGTCTTCCAGACGCTGCTCATCGGATCCGACAAGGTGGAGGGCCTTCTGCGTGACCGCCGCGTGAAGGCAGCCACGCTCACCGGGAGCGAGGCTGCAGGACGCTCGGTTGCCGCCATCGCCGCCAGCGAGATCAAGCACACCGTTCTCGAGCTCGGTGGTTCCGACCCCTTCATCGTCATGCCGTCGGCGGATCTCGGCCGGGCCGTGGAGGTCGGGGTGAAGGCCCGCGTGCAGAACAACGGGCAGTCCTGCATCGCCGCCAAGCGCTTCATCCTGCACGAGGACATCGCCGAGGAGTACGAGGAGCGTTTCGCCTCGGAGATGGCCAAGCTCGTCGTCGGCAACCCGCTTGATCCGGCCACCGATGTCGGGCCGCTGGCGACGCCGAGCGGCCGGGACGAGGTCGCCGAGCAGGTCGAGGACGCCATCGCCAAAGGAGCTCGCGTCCTGTGCGGCGGCGAGCGCATCGACGGCCCGGGCTGGTTCTACCCACCGACTGCGCTGGCCGGCCTCACCGAAGACATGCGCGTCTACCGCGAGGAGGTGTTCGGGCCCGTGGCTTCCATGTTCACCGTCGGCTCGATCGACGAGGCGATAGCCCTCGCCAACGACAGTGACTTCGGGCTCGGCTCCAACGCCTGGACCGAGGATCCCGCCGAGCAGGAGAAGTTCGCCCGCGAGCTCGAGGCCGGCATGGTCTTCATCAACTGGATGGTCACCTCGTACTACGACCTGCCCTTCGGCGGCGTGAAGCGGTCAGGGTACGGGCGCGAGCTCTCCGACCCCGGCATCAAGGAGTTCGCAAACACCAAGACCGTCTGGGTCGACTGAGGATCTAGTCGTCCTCCAACCAGCGGCGACTCGAGGACACGACCTCGGCGCCGGTGGCCGACCAGACGAGACGTTCGACGGCGTCGAGGGTCTCGGTCACGACGTGCTCCGCAGAGGCCACGGCGGCGACCTCGAGGAGTGCTCGCTGGTGGAGGTCCTGATAGCCCACCTCGGAGATCGCCACGCGATAACGGCTGCGGGCGGTGTCGAGGATGGGCCTGATCGAGGCACGTTTCTCCTTCAACGAGCGTGCCGTTGGTATGTGCAGTTCCACGAGGAGGACGCCGACCACGATGAGAACCGTAGGCTCGCCGCCCGTGCAGATCGAACCGGGCCCCGCCCTTCACACCGACCGACTCCTGCTTCGCCGCTGGAGACCGGAGGACCGTGCTCCGTTCGCCGAGCTGAACGCGGACCCGGCCGTCATGGAGTTCTTCCCCAGCTCGCTCGCCGCCGCCGAGAGCGACGCATTGGCGGAGCGGGCCGACGCCGCCTTCGATACGGACGGGTTCGGGTTGTTCGCCGTCGAGGTTCTGGGTGGCGATCCCTTCGTGGGTTTTGTCGGCCTGAATGCCTTCAGTAACGACGAGCCTTCGCCGCTCCCCTTTGCACCCGGGGTCGAGGTCGGTTGGCGCTTGGCGCGCCATGTCTGGGGGCGTGGCTACGCGCCGGAAGCCGCCCGAGCGTGCCTCGCCTTCGGGTTCGAAGCCATCGGGATCGAGGAGATCGTGTCGTTCACTTCTGTGATCAACGAGCGCTCTCGCCAGGTCATGCGGAAGATCGGCATGCACTATGACCCGGAAGACGACTTCGAGCACCCGAGGGTGCCGGTGGGCAGTCCGCTCCGCCCACACGTGCTCTACCGGATCGAGGGCGACCTCGGGACAGGGCGACTGCGTCAAGCCTGAGGCGCCTGGTCGCCTCGGTTACGACTTGGGCAGCAGCTTGATGGCAGTTTGGATGACGGGGCTGTCGCAGATCGAAGCCGGCTGCCCGCTCGTCATCTTGCAGATGGCCGCTGTAAAGATGTTGGCGGTACCGAGAATGCCCTCGCCGGCAGGTGTCAACGGTGTGGTCTTCAAGTTACTGATGATCTGCTGCCACGTCATCGGGTGCCAGCCGACCGCCGTGTCACTGCTCCCGAGGTTGATGAGGTTCGGTACGTACTGGCTACCGGACGAGATGTACCTGCCGCCCCAGTCGAAGAACGGGATCCCTTGCTGGGTAGCGGAATACGGTGGGGCGTCATATTTCGAGAAGAGCTGGCTGTTGGCCGCGCTCAGCGTCGCGATTCGCACGTAGTTCTCCTGCGGGCAGCTGTCGTCGACGACGGCGACGGCGCAGACGTTCGAAGTCAGATCCGTTGGCTCGAACACAAGGTACCGACTGGAGTACGTGGCATTCTTGAAGCTCCAGGTATTCGTGCTCGCATAGGTGTCATAGGGAGACGAGCCGACCAGGCCGAGTCCCGTAAAGCTCCCGAACCGGCTGAGGGCGATGATGAGCGGCCAGCGCGAGGCTGCGCAATACGGGCAGTATTCGGCACCGACGTAGACGAGGATGGGTCGCTTCGTCCCGCCGCTCGTTGAGAAGAGCAGCGGCTGCTTCGGCGACGCCACGAAACCACCGGCCGAGGACTCCGAGCCCCCAGTCCCGGCGGCGTCGAGTTGCGCGACAGGAACCTGGGTGATGGCAGTGACATAGGCGGCCGGCGCGGGCCTGTCGAGGATGGGACCTCCGGCATTCGACGAATGCGTCGCGGACAGCGTCGAGATCAAGATGATCACGACGATGACAACGGCCACGATGGCGCCGCCGATCAGGCCGGCCTTCTGGCTGCTGATCGGCCGGCGACGCCCGCTGTCACGGCGCACGGGCTTTCCGCCGTGACCGGCCTCTCGAGCCGGGGTCGGATGGGGCTTGGCCGTGGGTGAGGCTGGCCGAGACGCCGGCGCAGAACCTTTGGCATCGGCGGGCCGTCTCCGGTTCCCGCTGCCAGACCCGCGAGCGTGCCCGCTGTTGGCCATGTCGGTCAAACTTCCCTTCACGGCGCAATGGGCGGCCTGTCGGATTGGATCCACGCACCCAGGCGCCACTACAAGGCTACCCCTCCATCGCTGGTAGGGCACGTCCCGGCCCCCACCGGTGCCGCATTTCTGGCTATCTTCACACCCGTCGTGACCAATTCTGCTGACTCATGCCGCCGTCGCTCAACGACTGGCCATCGCCCAACGACTGGCCATCTCTCGCTCTCGCGCCGGCCTCCGCCCACTCGATGGCGGATGCGCCTGTTCCGGTCCGTGACTCTCGGAGCGGCAGCGCTCGCCGTCGCCGCGTGCTCGTCCGCCGGCTCCGGGGCGGGCTCGACCACCGCGACGAGCGGGGTCACTTCGAGCGCGGCACCGACGACGTCCATCCGCCCCCCGACGACCGCAGCGCCCGCACGGGGCAGCCCGGCGCACCCGGCGACGGTCGCCGATACCTCCGCCAACCTGCCGGATCCCTTCATCTTGAAGGTCCCTGGCGGCTACGAGCTCTACGCGAGCCAGACGGGTCTCTACGACGAGGACATCCCGACGGCGTTCTCGAAGACCTTCGGCAAGTGGGGCGGGACGCGCTCTGCCCTCGTATCGGTCCCCGCTTGGGCGACTGACGGCTTCGACTGGGCGCCAGACGTCCGCTACCTCGACGGCCAATACGTCATGTACTTCGACTCGATGGCTCAGCCGTCGCTGTACTACGACCAGCAGGGGACGGGTTTCTCCCATTACGCGCAGTGCATCGGCGTCGCCACGTCGCCCGCTCCCGCCGGACCCTTCACCGGGCGGCCGTCTCCGCTCATCTGTGATCTCGCCGCCCATGGAGCGATCGACCCCCGCACGTTCCTCGCGACAGACGGCGAGCTCTACCTCGACTGGAAGTCGGACGACAACGCCGCCGCCCCCGCCGCGTATGCGGTGAGCCACCTCTACGCGCAGCGGTTGTCGGCCAACGGCCTCAGCCTCGAGGGGCCGCCCCACCTGCTGCTCACCGCAGACGAACGATGGCAGGCCAAGATCGTCGAAGCGCCCGACATGGTCGAGGCGCGGGGCAGGTTCTGGCTCTTCTACTCGGGCTCGTGGTTCAACAGCGCCAACTACGGCGTCGGATACGCCAGCTGTGCCGGCCCGATCGGTCCCTGCGCCGACCGGTCTGTTCAAGGCCCGTTCATCGGCTCGAACACCCAGGGACAGGGTCCGGGTGAGGAGTCGCTCTTCGAGGATCCGAACGGGCGGTGGTGGATGCTCTATTCGCCGTGGTTCTTCGGGTTCACCCCCACCGGAGTGCGGCCCATCGCCATCGCGCCAATGGCGTTCACGACGAGCCCGTACGTAGCAGTACCCACGTCAACGTCCACCTGACAGGCGGCTGAGCCGAGGGGAAGAGATGACTGCGAAGACAATGGCGTCGGGCAGCGGAGCAGCGGTCGCCGAGGAGGCTCGCCTCCTGGCGCTCGGGGCAGGGCACGAGGAGGTGCGTGCCGTCTGGCGGCCCGAGTCCGGGCTGAGGGCGATCATCGCCATCCACTCGACAACCCTCGGTCCCTCGCTCGGCGGGACACGCTTTCGTCCGTATGCCACGGTGGGAGACGCCGTCACCGACGTCCTGCGACTGTCGAGGGCGATGACCTACAAGGCCGCCGTCGCCGGTCTCGACATGGGTGGGGGCAAGGCCGTCCTCATCGGCGATCCCGCCACGAGCCGCACCGACGCCCTCATCGGAGACTACGCCCGGTTCGTCGACACCTTCGGCGGGCGCTACCTCACCGCCGAGGACGTCGGCACCACGCAAGCCGACATGGATCTGATCGGCGAGCTGACTCCGTTCGTCCGCGGCCGATCGGCTTCGCTCGGTGGATCGGGCGATCCGAGCCCCGCTACCGCCTTCGGCGTCGTGCGAGCCATCGAGGCGACTGCCAGGGCACTGTGGGGCTCGCCCAGTCTGGAGGGGCGCCACGTCGCCATCAACGGCGTAGGAAAGGTTGGTCGTACCCTGGCGGAGCTGTGCGCCGAACGAGGTGCCCGCTTGACGATCGCCGACGTGTCGCCGGCCGCCATCGCCGCCGCCCTCTCTTCGGTCGAGGCCGACGTCGTGCAACCTGGAGCCATCCACGCCGTCACCTGCGACGTCTACGCCCCGTGTGCGCTCGGCAGCGCCCTGAACGACCAGACGGTCCCCGAGCTGGCGTGTGAAGCCGTCTGCGGGGCTGCGAACAACCAGCTCGACACGGCAGAGACGGAGGGAGCCCTGCAGGCCCGCGGAATCACGTACGTGCCCGACTACGTCGCCAACGCCGGCGGCATCATCAACATCGCCTACGAGACCGGCGCCTATGACGCCGCGGCGGCTCACGATCACG
>JBEKMC010000058.1:0-20952 GCA_050008715.1 Acidimicrobiales bacterium
CACGAGCGCGAGGACCGCACGGGCCGCAAGATCGGCAAGGGTTTGGCGACACTGCACAAGGCGCCGGCGATGCCCTCGTTCACCGCTACGGCTGCCGTCGTGAAGATGAACTCCGACGGCTCTGTCGTCCTCAACATCGCCCTCACCGAGATCGGCCAGGGTTGTGCAACCGCCCTCGGGCAGATCGCCGCAGAGACTCTGCGCTTCCCCGTCGGCAGGGTGAAGGTCGCGATCGAGACCGACACCGACAAGGAGCCCTACGACTGGCAGACGGTCGCGTCGAAGGGCCTCATCCTCTCGGGCAACGCCACCATCCTGGCCTGCCAGGATCTCCTCGAGCAGGCCTACGAGGTGGCGGCCCAGATATTGCGCGCCCACCGGGACGACCTGGACCACGACGCCGACAAGATCTTCGTCAAGCACAACCCGGACTCGTCGGTGAGCTTCGCCGCCCTCTCCATCGGCTACGCCTATCCGAACGGCAACGGCATCGGTGGCCCCCTCGTCGGGGTGGGCCGTTACGTCGCCCAAGGCTTGTCCAACCTCGACAAGGAGACGGGGCAAGGGCTGCCGGCGCTCGACTGGACCTACGGCGCCCATGGGGTCGTCGTCGAGGTGGACCCGGACTCCGGCGAGTTCGAGGTGCTCAAGATCGCCTCCGTCTTCGACGTGGGCAAGGTCGTGAACCCCGCCATCATGCGCGGACAGTGCATCGGCGGCATGATCCAGGGCCTCGGGACGGCGTTGTGCGAGGGCTACATCTACGACCAGGAGGGGCACCTGCTCAACCCGTCGTTCACCGACAACAAGATCCCGACGGCGAAGGACCTCCCCGCAGTCATCGAGAGCTTCGCCGTGGAGACCGCTCAGCTCGACGGGCCGTTCGGGGCGCGCGGCGTCGGCGAGCACCCGATGATCTCGGTGGCGCCGGCCTTGGGCAACGCCATTCATCAGGCGACGGGCGCCGAGCTCATGCACATGCCGATGCGTTTCGAAGATGTCTGGCGTGCCATGCTCGACAAGGAGCCGATCGACAACTGGATCACCGATTCCCCTTATGGATCCTGCCGGTCCGTCCTCCCGAACGCACAGAACCCCTTCGAGGCGGCCCCCGGGCCGGAGCATGAGCCGCAGGAGGCACCCGTCGCGACAGCGCCGGCGTGATCCGGAGATCCGCCACGTGCATCGGCGCCATGCCCGCAGCGTCGGGTCGAGGCGGTGAGCCAGATGACTTCCTCGAGTGAATCCTTCGATCTCGTCGTAGCGACCGCCGCCGTGCGCGGGACCGATGGAGCGCGTTGGATCGGCGTGCGAGACGGCACGATCGCCGCCGTCGCCGCGGTACCGTTGCACTGCGAGCGCGTCGTCGAGGCCGACGGAGCGCTCGTGATGCCGGCCTTCGTCAACGCCCACATGCACCTGGACAAGGTGTATACCCTCGACGTGCTCGGCGACTCGACCGTGACGGCCTACAGCGGCGGGCAGATGGGCTCGGCGATGGCGTCCATCGAGCTGGCGTCAGTTGTGAAGGACCATTACGGGGAGCTGGCGATCGAGGCGAACGCCCGACAGTGCCTGCTGTCCGGCCTTCGTCACGGTGTGCGGCACGTCCTCGCTTTCGCCGATGTCGATACGCGCTCCGAGCTGCGGGGTGTGACACCGCTGCTGCGCCTGCGCGAGGAGTTCCGCGGTGTCATCGACCTGCAGGTCGTGGCGTTCCCACAGGACGGGCTGCTGCGCGATCCCGGCGCAGAAGAGCTCGTGCGGGAGGCCGTCGAGCTCGGCGCCGACGTCGTGGGGGGCATCCCGTGGATCGAGTACACCGACGCGGACGCGCGCGAGCACGTACGGCGTATGTGTGAGCTCGCCGCCTCGACCGGCCGGCGCGTCGCCATGCTGGTCGACGACGCCGGTGACCCGGCCTTGCGCACGACCGAGATGCTTGCCACCGAGATGCTCAGGTCTGGCCTGCGCGGACGCGGTATCGCCAACCACGCGCGGGCGTTGAGCCAATACCAGGCGCCGTCCCTACTGCGCCTCGCCCGCCTGGCTCGCCAAGCGGGGCTCGGCTTTGTCAGCGACCCGCACACCGGTCCCCTCCACCTGCCGATATTCGACCTGCTGGCGGAGGGCCTGCCCGTGGCGCTCGGGCAGGACGACTGCGAGGACGCCTACTACCCCTTCGGCCGGCAGAACATGCTCGAGGTCGTGTTCCTGGCCGCCCACATCCTCGGGGCCAGCGTCGGCCCTCGTCTCGACGCACTGCTGGACGCCGTCACGACGACGGCAGCCCGTGTCATGGGGATCGAGGGGCACGGGCTGGAGCCGGGGTGCCGGGCGGATTTGGTCGTGCTGGACGGCACGACGGTGCGAGAGGTCGTCGGGCGGCACTCGCCGCCGCGCTACGTCATCGCCGGCGGGCGGGTCGTCGCCGAGAACACCGTCGCGCAGACGACCGTCTTCGACGCACGCTGACCCGAGAGCGAGCCCGCAGGACCTCTCTCGTCTCAGGGCTCGATCGACGGCGTGACGGTCGCCCGCATCGAGCGATCGAGCAGGACGGCAAGCTCTACGACTTCCACGTCGCCACTGCTGTCCTGGCTCTTGACGCCGTCGTCGAGCATCACAGTGCAGTAGGGGCAGGCGGTCGTCACGACGCCCGCACCGGTCTCGATGGCCTCACGGGCTCGCTCGACGTTGATCCGCGTCCCGATCGTCTCCTCGAGCCACATGCGGGCGCCGCCGGCGCCACAGCAGAAACCGCGCTGGCGGTTGCGGCCCATCTCCACGAGCGAGACGCCCTCCACGGCGCCGAGCACCGCCCGGGGCTCGGCAGTGATCCCGTTGTGGCGGGCGAGGTAGCACGAGTCGTGCAGTGTCACGGTGGCGTCGAGGTGACCCGGCGTGAGCCGTCCGGAGGCGATGAGCTCGGCCAGCAGCTGCGAGTGATGGACCACTTCGAAGTCTCCGCCGAGATCCCGGTACTCGTGGGCGATCGAGTTCAGGCAGTGCGGGCAGGCGGTCACGATCTTTCTGACCCGCGCCCGCTGCAGCGTCTCGATGTTCTGCGTCGCCTGTGTCTGATAGAGGAACTCGTTGCCGAGACGCCGGGCTGGGTCGCCCGTGCAGCTCTCCTTCGGGCCGAGGACGGCGAACGAGACGCCGGCGGCATGAAGGAGGCGGGCGACCGCCTGGGTCGTGCCGCGGGAGCGTTCGTCGAGTGCACCCGCGCAGCCCACCCAGAGGAGGTACTCCACGTCGTCGCCGATCGTGTCGGTGACGACCGGGACATCGAAGCCGAGTCCCTCCGCCCACTCGAGGCGATGGGAGGCACCGAAACCGAAGGGGTCGCCCCGGCTCTCGATGTTCCGGAGCATCGTGGCGCCCTCGGTGGGGAAGGACGACTCGACGAGCACCTCGTAGCGACGCATGTCGACGATGGCGTCGATGTGGGCGATGTCGACCGGGCACTCCTGCACACAGGCGCCGCACGTCGTGCACGACCACAAGACGTCGGGATCGATCACGCCGGGAACGATCCGTACGGCTCCGGCACCGGTGCCGCCGGCGCCCTCGCCGTGCAACAGTCGGTCCGCTTCCGCGAAGAGCTGGTCACGAAGGGCCATCACGACGAGCTTCGGAGAGAGCGGCTTCCCCGTCGCCCAGGCGGGACACTGGCTCTGGCACCGCCCGCACTCCGTGCAGGTGGCGAAGTCGAGCAGCTCCTTCCAGTTGAAGTTCTCGATGACGCCGGCGCCGAAGACCGTGTCCTCGGTGATGTGGTCCGGGTCCATGTCCGGTGTCGTGGCGAGGGGCCCGAGGGCGTTCGGCTGGCGCGAGAGAGCCACGTTCACGGGCGCGAGGAAGATGTGGAGGTGCTTGGTGTACACGACGAGCGCCAGGAAGCCGGCGATCACGACGACGTTCAGGTCGACGAAGACGGTCTCGATCACGCGGTTCGCCGGCCGCCCGAGGGGCGCCAAAGCACGACCGATCCCGTGGGAGGCAAAGGCCCACCAGCCGTACGGGAAGTCGCCGGTGTTCGTCTCGGCCGCCCGGTAGACGAGCAGGGTGAGGACGACGGCGGCGATCATCGCGAGGACGAGCCACGCCGTCCCGAGGTGGGATCCGAAGAACCTCGAGCGCCGCTCGAGCCGCTTCGGGCTCTGCCGCAGTCGCAAGGCGGCGAACACGGCGATCCCGATCAGCACGCCGACGGAGAAGAAGTCCTCGAGGAAGCCGAGCACGGCTGCGTGACCGATGCCGGGGATGGCAAAGCGGGGCGTGAACAAGTCGCCGTAGGTCTCGACGATCGTGAAGACGAGGACGAGGAAACCCCAGAACGTGAGGGCGTGGGCGACGCCCGGCACGGTCCAGCGCAGCAGCCGCTGCTGACCGATGACTTCGCGGGTCTCCACCCAGGCGCGCCGGCCGAGATGGCGCCACCGGCCGGGAGTGGGCGTGCCGGATCGGACCAAGCGGGCGATGAACCACAGGCGGTGGCCGGCGATGCCGAGCGCCACGACCGTCACGGCGAGGGCGATCGGGTAACGGGAGAGCACGCTCAGTGCCCTGCCGGGTGGAGGGAGTGGCGGAAGCGTCCGACCCCCCTCGACGAACGCCTGGGCGCAGCCTCGCTGCAAGGCATCGTGGTCCTCTCGGGGCCGATGATCGGCCGGATCGGGCCGCTGGTGACGGCCTCCGAGCTCAGCCTACCTGTGCGGGGTTTCTTCCCGCATGAAGTCCGCAAGGCCGCTTTCGAAGCCCGGGAACACCGCCGGACATGACTATCGTGCAGGCGGTACCGCACGTACCCGACCGGCCCCGACGGCCGGCTTGCCAGGAGGCCGTCCCATGCCCGAGATCCAGACCGTGGCGGGGCCCGTCCCTGTCGACTCGCTCGGCCCCACGCTCATGCACGAGCACGTGTTCGTACTCAGCACCGACTACGCCCAGAACTACGGGCCGGGCGGGTGGTGGGACGAGGACGAGCGCCTGGCGCATGCCGTCGACCGCCTGATGTCCCTTCATGCCAAAGGCGTGCAGGCGATCGCCGATCCGACGGTCGTCGGCCTCGGGCGATACATCCCCCGCATGCAGCAGGTCGCAGCCGCCGTTCCAGTCCACATCGTTGTCGCCACGGGCGTGTACACCTACGGCGAGCTCCCGTTTCCCTACCAGAACCGGGGTCCCGGCACCATGTTCGGGGGCGAGGAGCCCATGGTCGGCGACTTCGTCCGGGACATCCGGGACGGGATCGCCGACACGGGCGTGAAGGCGGCGTTTCTCAAATGCGCCGTCGAGCACGCCGAGGTGTCTCCCGGCGTCGAGCGCGTGCTGCGGGCGGTGGCGAAGGCGCACCTCGAGACAGGGGCGCCGATCACGGTGCACACCTCATCGACCGGGCAGACCGGCCGTTATGTCACCGGCGTGCTCGGCGAGGAGGGTGTCGACCTGACGAAGGTCGTCGTCGGCCATGCCGGCGACTCGAACGACCTCGACTACCTCATGGAGCTCGGCGACACCGGTGCGCTGCTCGGCATGGATCGCTTCGGGCTCGATTTCTTCAACTCCACGGCCGACCGCGTGCGGACGATCGCAACCCTCGCGGCCCGTGGGTACGCCGATCGCATGGTGCTCTCTCACGACGCCTCCTGCTGGATCGACTGGTTCGGCCCGGACCTGCTCGCCCTTCGGGACGCCGTCATGCCGAATTGGCATTACGAGCACATCTCCGACGACGTCCTGCCGGCTTTGACAGCGGCCGGTGTCACCGACCATCAGATCCACCAGATGATGGTGGAGAACCCCAGGCGGTACTTCACGCCCAATCAGGGCTGAGGCGACGGCAGGACCAGATCAGCCGCCGGCAGCAGCCGCGTCGGTCACGGCCAGCGCCTCGTCGAGGATCGCCAGGCCGGCGCGGGCCTCCTCGTCGCTCACGGTGCAGGGCGGCACGACGTGCAGCCGGTTGTAGTTCGTGAACGGCAGCAGGCCGCGTACCTTGCAGGCGCGAACGAGCTCGTCCATGGCAGGGCTGGAGCCGCCGTAGGGAGCCATCGGCTCTTTCGTCGTGCGGTCCTTCACGAGGTCGAGGGCGAAGAAGACTCCGAGCCCGCGCACCTCCCCGATCGAGGGGTGCCGTTCTGCCAACTCGGTGAGTCCCGGCCGCAGCACCTGCTCGCCGATCCGGGCGGCATTCTCGACGACACCTTCCTCCGTCATGGCGTTCATGGTGGCCACAGCGGCGGCACAGGCGAGCGGGTGGCCGGAGTACGTGAGCCCTCCGGGATAGACCCGCCGAGCGAACGTCGCCGCGACCGCATCGGAGATGACGACGCCGCCGAGCGGCACGTAGCCGGAGTTGACGCCCTTCGCGAAGGTGATGAGGTCGGGCACGACGTCGTAGTGCTCGAAGGCGAACCACCTGCCGGTGCGACCGAAACCGGCCATCACCTCGTCGGCGATGAAGACGATGCCGAACTCGTCACAGATCTGGCGCACGCCTGCCAGGTAGCCGGGTGGAGGGGGCATGATGCCGGCCGTTCCCGGGATCGTCTCGAGGACGATCGCCGCGATGGTGGACGGCCCTTCGAATTCGACGACGTGGCGAAGATGCTCGAGGGCGCGCTCGGTCTCCTCGTGCTCGTCGCTCGAGTGAAACGGCGAACGGTAGAGGAACGGCCCGAAGAAGTGCACGACGCCGGCGCTGCCGTAGTCGTTGGCGAAACGCCGCGGGTCACCCGTGAGGTTGATCGCCGTCGTCGTCCCTCCGTGGTAGGAGCGGTAGGCCGACAGCAGCTTGATCCGGCCGGTGTGCAGGCGCGCCATCCGTGTGGCGTGCTCGATCGCTTCGGCGCCTGCGTTGGTGAAGAACACCTTGTCCATACCGTCCGGTGCCCGCTCGCAGATGAGGCGGGCAGCCTCGCTGCGAACGTCGTTGGCGAATTGCGGCGCGACGGTGCAGAGCCGGTCGGCCTGCGCCTTGATGGCGGCGACGACCTTCGGGTGCTGGTGGCCGATGTTCGTGTTGACGAGCTGGCAGGAGAAGTCGAGGAACCGGTTGCCGTCGTAGTCCCAGACGTATGAGCCCTCTGCCCCGGCGATGACCATCGGTGTGATGAGCTCCTGAGCCGCCCAGGAATGGAAGACGTGGGCGCGGTCGGCGGCGTAGACGCGGGCGCCTTCCTCGGCGGTCCCGATGGTCGCGGTCATGGGTGTCCTTGTCTGGTCGATGTGGTGTTCGTCGATGCTGTAGCGGTCGATGTGGTGATGGCCGGAAGGCGCTTGGGCGCCGGCGGCGGTGTCACGACGTCTGGGGGAAGCCGAGGTTGATGCCGCCGTGGCTCGGGTCGAGCCAGCGACTCGTGACGACCTTGCCGCGCGTGTAGAACTGCACCCCCTCGGTGCCGTGGGCGTGGCTGTCGCCGAACAGCGACGCCTTCCATCCCCCGAACGAGTAGTACGCCATGGGGACCGGGATGGGCACGTTGACGCCGACCATGCCGACCTCGACGTCGTACTGAAAACGGCGGGCGGCTCCTCCGTCGTTCGTGAAGATCGCCGTCCCGTTGCCGTAGGGGTTGTCGTTGACGAGTTGCAGGGCGGCGTCGTAGCTCGGCACCCGCACGACCGACAGGACGGGACCGAAGATCTCGTCGGTGTAGATCGACATCTCGGGAGACACGTTGTCGAAGAGCGTCGGCCCGAGCCAGTAGCCGCCGGCCTCCCCGTCGATGTCGGTGGAACGGCCGTCGACGACGAGCTCGGCGCCGGAGGCGACGCCGGCGTCCAGGTAGCTCGCGACCTTGTCGCGGTGCGCCTTCGTGACGAGCGGTCCCATGTCGACCTCTCGCCGGCCGTCGCCGGTCTTGAGCGTGGCCATGCGCTGGACGATCTTCGAGATGAGCTCGTCGGCGACGGGCTCCACGGCCACAAGCGCCGAGATGGCCATGCACCGCTCGCCGGCCGATCCGAAGCCGGCGTTCACCGCCGCGTCCGCCGCCAGGTCGAGATCGGCGTCGGGCAGCACGACCATGTGGTTCTTCGCTCCGCCGAGCGCCTGTACGCGCTTGCCGGTTCTCGTCCCGGTCTCGTAGACGTAGCGGGCGATCGGCGTCGAACCGACGAACGAGATGGCCTTGACACCTGGGTGCACGAGCAGGCCGTCGACGGCAACTTTGTCGCCGTGCACGACGTTGAAGACACCTTCGGGCAGGCCCGCTTCGGCCCAGCGCTCAGCGAACCATATCGAGGCGGTCGGATCCTTCTCGCTCGGCTTCACGACAACCGTGTTGCCACACGCGATGGCGATCGGGAAGAACCAGCACGGCACCATGGCGGGGAAGTTGAACGGGCTGATGACGCCGACGACGCCGAGGGGCTGGCGGATCGAGTACACGTCCACCTGCGTGGACACCTCCTCGGAGTAGCCGCCCTTCAGCAGATGCGGGATCCCGCAGGCGAACTCGATCACCTCGATCGCCCGGTTGATCTCGCCGAGCGCGTCGGAGAGGACCTTGCCGTGCTCGCTCGTGACGATGGCGGCCAGCTCGGCTGCCCGCTCGACGACGATCTCCCGGAATGCGAAGAGCACCTTGGAGCGCTTCGAGAGCGAGGAGTGACGCCAGCTGGCGAATGCCCTCGTGGCGGCGTCGACCGCTTGGTCGACGTCGGCAGCCGACGCGAACGCAACATGCTTGGTGATCTCGCCCGTGGCAGGGTCGTACACATCGCCCATGCGATCGGTACTGCCGTCGAAGGGCTTCCCGTCGATCCAATGCCGCACGAGTGGGACTGAGTTGGGGGCGGAACCGGTCATGAGAGGATTCTCGCGCCATCGCGGCGCGATGCCGTCATCGGCGCCTACCGAGTCGTTCTCAGAGCTCCGAGGCGGCGGGGATCACCGTCGTGCGATAGGTCTCGAAGGTGTCGGCAGCAGAGTCGTGCATGAGGTAGAGGGCGAACTGGTCGACGCCGAGAGCGTGCAGCTCCGCCAGCCTGGACACGTGGTTCTCCGCCGGCCCGAGCAGGCAGAAGCGGTCGATGATGTCGTCGGGCACGAACTCGGCAGAGGGGTGGCCGGCCCTGCCGTGATGGGCGTAGTCGTAACCCTCGCGTCCCTTCACGTACTCGGTGAGGGCGCGTGGCACCTCCGACGACTCCCCGTAGCGAGTCACGAGGTCGGCCACGTGGTTGCCGACCATGCCGCCGAACCAGCGCAGCTGCTCGCGTTGATGGGCAAGGTCGTCGCCCACGTAGGCGGGGGCGGCAACGCACATCGTGATGTCGGCCGGGTCTCGGCCGGCGGCCGTGGCCGCTGCCCGCACGGACTCGATCGTCCAGTGGACGATGTCCGGGTCGGCCGCCTGCAGGATGAAGCCGTCCGCCCGCTGGCCGATGACCTCGAGCGCTCGCGGCCCGTAGCCGGCGCCCCAGACGGGCAGGCGGCTCTCCCCGGCCCAGGGGATGCGCACGGCCGTGCCGTGATGCACGGTCTCTCGGCCCTCGGCGAGCTCCTTGATGACGGTGATGGCCTCGGCGAATGCCTGCATGGTGCTCGGTTGCCGGCCGATCACCCGCAGTGCCGAGTCGCCGCGCCCGATACCGCACACGGTGCGGTTGCCGAACATGTCGTTCAACGTCGCGAACAAAGAAGCGGTGACCGACCAGTCCCGCGTGGCCGGGTTCGTCA
This sequence comes from Acidimicrobiales bacterium, assembly GCA_050008715.1. Taxonomy (GTDB): domain Bacteria; phylum Actinomycetota; class Acidimicrobiia; order Acidimicrobiales; family Bog-793; genus JAKACA01. The sequence goes on from JBEKMC010000058.1 coordinate 9,695, forward strand.
CCATCGGTCCGATGTGCAACCGCGAGGTGGCGGCGAGGATGCGCGGGTAGATGACGAACGGCTCCTGCCACAGCACGCAGGAGTCGAAGGTCCACACATGGCTGAAGCCGGCGTGCTCGGCCTTGACGGCTCGCTCCACCACCTGGCTCGCGGGTGGGTCGGTCTGCAGCACGAGCCCGATGTCCATGGTCGCCTCCGTTCAGCTCAGCCGAGGTGCTGGCACAGTTGGCGGGCGACGAAGCGGCCATGACCGGCTTCACCGGTGTACGCCCCGTCCCCGATGATCTGGCGTCCCCGTGACAGAACGGTGTCCACGTGGCCCGTGATCGTCATTCCCTCGTAGCACGAGTAGTCCACGGCCATGTGGTGGGTGGCCGCCGAGATCGTCTGGATGGCGACCGGGTCGTAGATGACGATGTCGGCATCAGATCCCGGCGCGATGGCGCCCTTCTTGGGGTAGAGGCCGAACATCTTCGCCGGGTTCGTCGAGGTCACCTCGACCCACCGCGACAACGAGATCTCGCCCGCCACGACACCCTGGAAGATGAGATCCATCCGGTTCTCGACGCCAGGCAGGCCGTTCGGGATCTTCGTGAAGTCGCCGATGCCGAGCTCCTTCTGCTCGGCGAAACAGAACGGGCAGTGGTCCGTGGCGACTACGGAGAGATCGTCGGTGCGCAGACCTCGCCAGAGGGCCGCTTGGTGGTGGCGGGGGCGCAACGGAGGTGTGCAGACGAACTTCGCCCCCTCGAACCCGGGCCTCGCCATGTCCTCCTCCGAGAGGAACAGGTATTGAGGGCAGGTCTCCGCATATGTGTTCTGGCCGCGGTCGCGTGCCTCGACGACGGCGGCGAGCGCCGGCTCGGACGACAGGTGCACGATGTACAACGGCGCTTTGGCCACTTGCGCCAGGCAGATGGCGCGATGGGCCGCCTCGCCCTCCATCTCGGCCGGCCGCGTCAGCCCGTGGAAGATCGGGTCGGTCTGTCCCCTTTCGAGTGCAGACGCGACGATGGCGTCGATGGCGATGCCGTTCTCGGCATGCATCATGATGAGGGCTCCGTTGCCGGCGGCGCGGTCCATGGCCTGGAAGATCTCGCGGTCGGTTGCGTAGAAGACGCCCGGGTACGCCATGAACAACTTGAAGCTCGTCACGCCTTGCCCGACGAGGACGTCCATCTCCTTCAACGACGACGGGTTGACGTCGGAGATGATGGCGTGGAACGAGTAGTCCACAGCGCACACGCCGTCGGCCTTCGCCTGCCAGGTGTCCAAGCCGGCGATCAGCGACTCGCCCTTTGACTGGATGGCGAAGTCGATGATCATGGTGGTCCCGCCCCAGGCCGCCGCCCGGGTGCCCGTCTCGAAGGTGTCGGCCGACTTCGTGCCGCCGAAGGGCATCTCCATGTGCGTGTGGGCGTCGATGCCGCCGGGGATGACGTACTTCCCGGAGGCGTCGAGCACGTGGTCGGCGCTCGCGCGCCAGCCGTCGGCAAGCTCCGAAGCGCCGGCGGCGAGGGCGATCACCCGCTCGTCTTCGACGAGGACGTCCAGAGCCGAAGCACCCTCCGCGCTGACGACGGTGCCCCCGCCGATCAGTGTCCGCACGGTCAAGCCTCGCAGAGGGGGCCGTAGGTCTCCGGCCGGCGGTCACGGTAGAACGCCCAGGTGCGGCGGACTTCCTCGATCACGCCGAGGTCGAGGTCGCGGACGACGACGGCGTCGTCTGAGTCCGAGGCGGCCTCGCCGACGAGCTGGCCGCGGGGATCGACGAAATACGACTGTCCGTAGAAGTCGTTCGTGCCGAGCGGCTCGACCCCGACGCGATTGATGGTCCCGACGAAGTACTCGTTGGCGACGGCGGCCGCCGGCTGCTCGAGGCGCCAGAGATACTCGGAGAGGCCCCGGCTCGTCGCCGACGGGTTGAAGACGATCTTCGCCCCGCCAAGCCCGAGCGCTCGCCAGCCTTCGGGGAAGTGGCGCTCGTAGCAGATGTAGACGCCGATCCGCCCGACGGCCGTGTCGAAGACGGGATAGCCGAGGTTCCCGGGGCGGAAGTAGAACTTCTCCAAGAAACCCGCCACCTGTGGGATGTGGTTCTTCCTGTGCTTGCCGAGATAGCTGCCGTCGGAGTCGATGACAGCTGCGGTGTTGTAGAACACGCCCGGGTGCTCGACCTCGTACACCGGCACGATCAGCACCGTGCCCACCTCTCGGGCCACGTCGCGCATCTGACGGATCGTGGGGCCGTCCGGCACGGGTTCGGCCCAGTCGTACCACTCTGCTTCCTGCACCTGGCAGAAGTACGGCCCGTTGAACAGCTCCTGCAAGCAGACGACCTTGGCACCTTCGGCTGCTGCCTGCCGGACGGAGGCGACGGCCTTCGATGTCATCGCCTCCTTGTCGCCAGCCCAGCTCGCCTGAACCAAGCCTGCTCGCACGACCTCGGCCATGATCGTCCCCTCCGTGCCTCGTAGCGTCCGCGTCGGCGCCGCGCCACACTCGCACGGAGGTTCGAGGCTGTCAACGCAGCGAAGCGCCGTCGGCGGATCACTCGCTGCCCGCGCCCGGTCCACCTTCTAGAGTGACCACTTGCGGATGTCGTCATCGGGCATCGACGTACGGTGACCCCGGCTCCGGTGACCCAAGGCGTTCCGCCTCAGGAGGACTGACGTGACGAGTCGCGAACGAGCTGACGTAGTGGTGATCGGCCTCGGCCCCGGCGGCGAAGAGGTTGCCGGCCGGCTCGCGGAGGCCGGCCTCACCGTCGTGGGCATCGAGAAGGAGCTCGTCGGGGGCGAATGCCCCTACTGGGGCTGTATCCCGTCGAAGATGATGATCCGCGCCGGCAACGTATTGGCAGAGGCCCGCCGAGTCGACCAGTTGGCCGGGAGTGCCACGGTCACACCCGACTGGGCTCCCGTGGCTCGACGGATCCGCGAGGCGACGGACAGCTGGGACGACACGGTGGCTGTCGATCGGTTCGTGGGCAAGGGCGGTCGCTTCGTCCGGGGCGACGGCGTCGTCTGCGGCCTCGGTCGGGTCCGCGTGGGGGACCGCGAGATCGAGGCGAGCCAGGGCATCGTCGTGGCAACCGGCACCGTGCCCGTCATCCCCCCGATCCCGGGCTTGAAGGAGCTGCCCTATTGGACGAACCGGGATGCCATCGCGACCGAAGAGGTCCCGGAGTCGCTCCTCGTCCTTGGCGGAGGTGCCATCGGTCTCGAGCTCGCGCAGATGTTCGCTCGGTTCGGCTCACGTGTCACGGTTGTGGAGGGCACGTCTCGGATCGTGGGCATGGAGGAGCCGGAGGCTTCCGAGATGATTGCCGGAGTGCTCGGTCGCGAGGGAGTCGAAGTGCGCACGGGTTATGCCGTCACCGGGGCGCGGACGAACGGCCCATCGCTCGCACTGCAGCTGGCCGACGGCAGCGAGATCACCGGCCAGCGCTTGCTCGTGGCGACCGGCCGGCGAACGGCCATCACCTCACTCGGTCTCGACGCCCTCGGGCTCAACCGCAACGCCCGCTTCCTCGACGTCGACGAGCACATGCGCGCCGGTGCCGGCGTATGGGCCGTCGGCGATGTCACGGGCAAGGGTCTCTTCACCCACATGGCCATGTACCAGGCTGGGATCGCCGTCAACGACATCCTCGGGCGGAAGGGCCATGTCGCCGACTACCGGGCCGTGCCCCGCGTCACGTTCACGGATCCCGAGATCGGATCGGTCGGCCTCACTGCCGAGGCGGCTGCCCGACAGGGCGTGCGAGTGCGCACCGGCTATGCCGACCTGGCGTCGTCGGCTCGGGGCTGGATTCACAAGGCCGGCAACGAGGGCTTCATCAAGCTGATCGAGGACGCTGACCGGAATGTTCTCGTCGGTGCCACGTCTGGCGGCCCGAGCGGCGGCGAGGTGCTCGGCCTGCTGGCGCTGGCGGTGCAGGCCAGAGTGCCGGTCGACGACCTCAGCTCGATGATCCTCGCCTACCCGACCTTCCACCGGGCGATCGGCGACGCCTTGAGCGACCTCCGCTCGCAAGGCCCCGGCTCGCCGACCTAGCCCCGCCTCGCGGTCGGCGCCGGCGCGGTCCTGAGGAGGGCAGTCCCTCCCAGTACGGAGCCTTTATTTCGGGCAACAGTTCTAATAAGGTGACGAGCGTCTCGATCAGGGGGGCATTGCATGCGAATTGAGTCCGACGGGCACAGTCGGGGCAACCCGCGCCTGTACGAGTTGGTCGAGCACGCACCGAAGACCGGGAAGAGCCCAACGGTATGGGCCTGGCCCGAGTTGATGGACTACCTGAAGATCGCCGCCCAGCCGGTGCAGGGGCCGTGGCCTCCGCACCAGCAGCCGCGACCGGACCCGGAGGAGGACTCCCTCCCCGTCGCCATCGCCGATCCGCAGGGTGATTCCGGTCCCTCGCACACGATTCAACGATCCGATCCCGCACAGCTGCCCGTTCGCGACCACAGCTAGTCACAACTCCCGTCCAAAGGGTCTCTCGAGACCGTCACACACATCAGAGGTGCTGGAGGGTCCGATGTATCCGGCTCGATTCCGCTACGAAGCTCCCGGCTCGATCGAAGAAGCCATCGCCTTGCTGCGAGAGCACGGAGACGAGGCCAAGGTCTTGGCCGGTGGCCAGAGCCTGTTGCCGCTCATGAAGCTGCGTTTCGCGTCGCCGGACCTGCTCGTCGACATCAACAACATTCCCGGGCTCGCCTATCACCAGGTCGACGCCGGCGGATCGCTGCACGTGGGGGCGCTCTGCCGGCACCGGGATCTCGAGCACTCCGGCCTGCTCAAGAGCATGCAGCCCACCATGGCTGCGGCGGCTCCGCTCATCGCCGATCCGATGGTTCGCAACCGGGGCACACTCGTCGGCTCCCTGTGTCACGCCGACCCCCAAGGCGACTGGGCTTCGGTGGTCATGGCACTCGGCGGCCACCTGGTCGTGCAAGGAGCCGGCGGCCGGCGGAACATCCGCATCGCCGATTTCGTCACCGGCCCGTTCCAGAACACTCTCGAGCTCGGGGAGGTGGCGGTCGAGGCTGTAATTCCGGCACCGAAAGGAACGGTCGGAGGTGGCTACCTCAAGCTGGAGCGACGCGTCGGCGACTTCGCGACTGTCGGTGTCGCGGTGGCGGTGGAGACCTCCGGCGGTGTCGTGTCGAGGGCGGGCATCGGGCTCACCGGTGTCGGCTCCGCCACGATCGGCGCCTCTGCTGCTGAATCCGCCCTCGTCGGGAAGCAGCTCAGTGCCGAGACGATCGAGGCAGCATCCGCTTTGGCGGCCGAGGCATCGAATCCGAGGAGCGACCACCGCGGCAGCGCGTCCTTCAAGCGCCACATCGTGCACACCTTTGTGACGCGGCTTCTGAACGGTGTCTCCACGACGGCGGAAAAGGCGGCCTGAGGTGACGAGCCTGTACGAAGAGCGGAGGGCTCCGGTGGCCGACGGTGTGGCGGTCCGCCGGATCACGATCACGGTCAACGGCGAGACGAGGATCGCCGAGGTGGAACCCCGCCTCCTGCTGGCCCACCTCCTGCGCCAGGGATTCCGGCTGACGGGGACGCACACGGGATGCGACACGACGAACTGCGGCGCCTGCACCGTTCTCGTCGACGGGCGCCCGATCAAGTCCTGCACGATGCTTGCGGTACAGGCCGACGGGCGGGAAGTGATGACGGTCGAGGGGCTCGCCACCGCCAGCGAGCTGCACCCGCTGCAGGAGGGTTTCAAGGACGAGCACGGGTTGCAATGCGGCTTCTGCACGCCCGGCATGATGATGGCGGCCAAGGGTCTTCTCGACGAGAACCCGGACCCGACCGAGGAAGAGATCCGCTGGGCCTTGTCCGGCAATCTCTGCCGCTGCACCGGCTATCAGAACATCGTGAAGTCGGTCCTGTGGGCCGCTGAGAAACTTCGATCCCAGTCTGCCGGCTGACGAAGGAAGACGGAGGAGCCGAACGTGTCGCAAGCGCTGGACGAGATCAAGATCGGCGGCTTGGGCGCGAGCCGTAAGCGCGTCGAGGACAACCGCTTCATCCGAGGCAGAGGCAACTACACCGACGACATCGTCCTGCCGGGGATGTTGCACATGGAGATCCTTCGCAGCCCACTCGCGCACGCGCGGATCCGGTCGATCGACACGAGCAAGGCGTGGGACGTCCCGGGTGTGCGGATGGTGCTCACCGGCGAGATGATGGCAACTCGCAACCTGGCGTGGATGCCGACGTTGTCGTACGACACCCAGGCCGTGCTGGCCACGGACAAGGTGCGGTTCCAGGGTCAGGAAGTCGCCTGCGTGATCGCCGACGACCCGTACATCGCACGAGACGCCTGCGACCTCATCGAAGTGGACTACGAACCGCTTCCGGTCGTCGTCAACCCGACCCAGGCAGTGGCGCCGGGCGCCCCGGTGATCCGCGACGACAAGGAGAACCAGCAGGACAACGTCATCTACGACTGGGAGGTGGGCGACAAGGAAGGCACCGACCGCGCCTTCGCCCAGGCGGACGTGATCTCGAAGCTGCAGCTGCACTATCCGCGCTCGCACCCGTCGCCGATCGAGTGCTGCGCCTCCATCGCCGACTTCGACCGGGCGACGTCCAAGCTCACCGTGTACATGACGACGCAGGCGCCCCACATCATCCGGGCCGCCGTCGCCCTCGTGGCCGAGCTCCCGGAGCACCTGATCCGGATCGTCTCACCGGACATCGGTGGCGGCTTCGGGAACAAGGTCCCGGTCTATCCCGGCTATGTCTGCTCCATCCTGGCCTCCATCCTGTTGGAGCGCCCGGTCAAGTGGATCGAGGACAAGACCGGAAATTTGATCTCCACGGGTTTCGCCCGTGACGTGTATCTCACCGGAGAGCTTGCGCTGCGCAAGGACGGCAAGATCCTTGCGGTGCGGATGCACACCGATGCCGACCACGGCGCATTCTTCTCCGACGCCCAGCCGAGCAAGTTCAAGATCGGTCTGATGCACTCGACGTTCGCGTGTTATGACATCCCGTTCGCCCACCTCACCGCACGCGGCACCTACAGCAACAAGGCCCCCGGCGGCGTTGCCTACCGATGCTCGTTCCGCGTCACCGAGGCGATGTTCTTCCAGGAGCGGATGGTGCACGCCGCCGCCAATGACCTCGGGATCGACCAGGCGGAGATTCGGCGCATGAACTTCGTGCAGGACGACCAGTTCCCGCACCGAACTCCTTTTGGCTTCCTGCTCGACTCCGGCCAGTACGGCAAGTGCCTCGCCGTCGGGCTGGAGGCGGTCGGCTACGAGGACTTCCTCCGGCAGAAGGAGGAAGCGAAGGCGAAGGGCCGTCTCCTCGGGATCGGCATCTCGACGATGACCGAGCCGCTCGGTGCCGGCAACAGTCGCGAGTACGACATCCTCGGCATCAAGATGTTCGACTCCGCCGAGCTGCGCGTGCACATGACCGGCAAGGCCCTCCTGCGGACGGGGGCCAAGTCGCAGGGACAGGGCCACGAGACCACGTGGGCACAGATCGTCGCCCACGAGCTCGGCATCCCGGCCGAAGACGTGGTCGTCGAGGAAGGCGACACCGACACCGCACCGTTCGGGATGGGCACGTACGCCTCCCGCAGCACGCCGGTGGCAGGCGCCGCCGTCGCAATGGTGTCGCGCAAGATCCGGGCCAAGGCACGAAAGCTCGCCGCCCATCTTCTCGAGGTGTCGGAGGAGGACGTCGAGTGGGAGCTCGGCCGCTTCTATGTGCGCAGCTCTCCGGAGCGCGGCGTCACCATCCAGGAGTGCGCCATGGCCGCCTACAGCAACATGCCGGACGGCATGGAGCCGGGGCTCGAGGGCAACGCCTACTACGACCCGCCGAACCTCACCTGGCCGTTCGCCTGCTACATCGTCACTGTCGAAGTCGACCCGGAGACAGGCGTGTGGGACGTCCTCAACGTCGTCGCCGTCGACGACTGTGGCGTCCGCATCAATCCGATGATCGTCGAGGGCCAGATCATGGGTGGGCTGACCGAGGCCTACGCCATGTCGAACATGCAGTTCATCACGTTCGACGCCGACGGCAACTGTGTCGGCTCCAACTACATGGACTACCTGTTGCCGACGGCCTGGGAGACGCCCGGCTACGAGTTGCACGAGGTTGTCACCCCCTGCCCGCACCACCCCATCGGTGCGAAAGGCGTCGGCGAGTGCGCCGCCGTGGGCGGACCGGCGGCGTTCGTCAACGCCGTGATGGACGCCGTGAAGGACACCGGGGTCCGCAACATCGACATGCCGTTGCTGCCCGATCGGGTCTGGGAGGCGATCCAGTTCCACAAGGACGTCTCCGGTGCCCCGCCGATCCGTACGGACGAGTAGGGCGGTACCCATGGACCATCGCGGTGAGGAAGGTTGGGCCGTACTCGAGCGCGCACGCGAGCTGAAGCAGCAAGGCGAGCCGTTCGCGTTGGCGACCGTCGTCTGGCGACAGAGCCCGTCGTCGGGCAAGCAAGGGTCGCGGGCGATCATCACCGCTTCCGGCGAGATCCACGGCTGGATCGGCGGGGCATGTGCCGAGCCGGCCGTGATCCGCAAGGCGCGGGAGGTGATCGCCGAGGGTGTGCCCTGCCTGCTCTTGCTCGGCACGACCGAGCAATTCGGTGCCGCCATACCGGAGGGGATCGACGTCGTGCCGATCGCCTGCCAGAGCGAGGGTGCCCTCGAGGTCTACATCGAGCCGGTGTCCCCGACTCCGCACCTCGTGGTCGTGGGCCGCTCGCCGATGGCACACACCCTCGTCGACCTGGCGACGGCACTCGGCTGGCGCACCGATCTGCTCGAGGACTCGGACCTCTCCGCTGCACACGTCGATCAACGCTCGATGGTCGTGGTCGCCACGCAGGGCCACGGTGACGAAGAGGCGATCGAACAGGCGGTGGCGGCTGCACCGGCCTACGTGGGCCTCGTGGCGTCGCGACGCCGTGGTGAGGCGCTTCTCGGCTATCTCGCCCAGCGCGGTGTGCCGCCCGAGCAGCTCGACACCGTCCGGGTGCCCGCCGGTCTCGACCTCGGCCCGACCTCCCATCGCGAGGTGGCCGTCGCCATCGTGGCCGAGCTCGTCCAGCTGCGCGCCGCCGGTGAGCTCGGCTCGGGTACGGCTGTTGCGGTGCGAATCCCAACCGACGCCGTCGACCCGGTCTGCGGCATGGTCGTGACGATGGGAGCGGCGGCTCACCGCTTCGTGTACGAGCAGGTCACGTACTACTTCTGCTGCGCCGGATGCCGGCAGAAGTTCGAGGACCGACCGACCGCCTACGTCAAGGAGGAGGCACCGTGCTGATCAAGAGCGACTTCGAGGTCGCCCAACCCGTGGCGACGGTCTGGCGTTACTTCGACGACATCTCGGCCGTTGCAGCCTGCCTGCCCGGTGCCGAGCTGACCGACGACCTCGGCGACGACCGGTACAAGGGCCGCGTGGCAGTGCGCATGGGGCCGGTGAAGCTCCGTTTCGGCGGGACGGCTCACATCACCGAACGCGACGAAGCCGCCAAGCGCATCGTCGTGCAGGCCAGCGGGGCGGAAGAGAAGGGCAAGGGTCAGGCGGAGATGCTCGTCACCGCCACGCTGACCGAGTCCGGTCGGGGCACGAAGGTCGCCGTGACGCAGGACCTGCAGCTCTCCGGTGCCGCCGCCCAGTACGGCCGGGGGATGATCTCGGACGTCACGGCCGTGCTCATGCGGGATTTCTCCGCCAATCTGCAGGACCGCATCGCCCGAGGCGAACGCGGCGAGGCGGTCGGCCAGCAAGCCGGCACGAGCCCGGCGCACGGCTTCCGAGTGGCGAGGATGGCCGCCATGCTGGCTCTCGCACGAGTCTTCCGTCGTTTCTTCATGCGCTATCGCCCCAACCCGATCTGAGGAGAACGAACCATGGTCCTATGGTGGATCGGCAACGCCGTGCTGCTCGTGGTGGTGCTTCCCGTCGTCGTGATCTTGCTCAACCGCGTGCTCGCCGCCGTGGAGCGCATCCGCGGCGCCAGCGATGACATCCTGACTGCGGGCGTTGCCCTCATCGGGAATCTCGACGGCGTGCCAGAGGCCCTGGCGACGACCGACAGCACCATTCAGGAAGTGACCGTTGGTGCCGTGCGGTATGCCGGCTCCGTCGCACGCCTACTCGGCTGAACAGGAAGGACGTTGCCATGCCGGCAGTTGCGTGGGTAACGGTGGCTATCTCGACGCTGATCATCGGGGTCACCGCCGTGGGTCTGCTGCGTGTCATCTGGCACCTCAAGACCGTGGGCGTCACGCTCGGGAACGTCGTCGGCGGCGTTCGGGTCATCGCCCACCAGACACGGACCGTCCCCGAGGCGCTCACATCCGTCAATGACCACTTGAAGCCCGTACGCGATTTCTGCGAGACGGTCTGACCGGACGAGAAGAGGTGACATCATGACCATTCCCGCCGTCCCGTTGCTGGCGGCCGTCTCGACCGACTGGATCGTGGGCTACGTGATCGGGTTCGTCGTGGTGGCGGCCGTCGTTGCCCTCGTCGTGCCGATCCTCGTGCTCGCCCACAAGATCGGCAAGCAGGCACCCGCCATCAACGAGTCGCTCGAGCAAGCTGTCGAGAACACGGCGCCGTTGGCCGAGCTGCGCACGACGATCGACCACGCCGAGGTCATCGTCGCCGGGCTCAACCGTGGTCGAACCAGGTTGGGGGGCTGATCATGGGAATCCTGGCGCTCACGTCGAGCCAGCACCATCTCTGGTCGATCACGCTCATCGTCGGCATCGTCGTGCTCGTCGCCGTCGTTGCGTTGCTGAGCACCCTCGTCGTCTTCGTCAAGGTCATCGACCGCCGCGTCGTGCAGGTCCGGGACACCTTGAAGGCAGCGGCAGCCACCACGGAGAACACCTCACTCATCGCACCAACGGCTGAAGCCGTGGATGCCGTGCTGGCCGAGGGCCTCCAACACCACCTGTTCCTCGGCCGCGTGCTCGGAAAGGTACGAACATGAGCAACCTGGCGCTGTTTTCAGTACTCGAGATCGTCGTGCTCATTGCCGGTCTCGCCTTCTACTTGTTCTGGGTCGGCACCCTCCTCACGCGCATCGCCGGCAACCTCGAGGAGTGCGCGGAGCTCGTCCGCACGATCAACGACCATGCCGAGGTGATCGTGCCCGGCGTCACCCACATCAACCAGACGGCCGGTGTCGTCGCCGGTGCCCTCCCCCTGTTGTACGGGATGGCCGAAGGCATCGTCGTCGGCGTGAC
>JBEKMC010000059.1:0-24414 GCA_050008715.1 Acidimicrobiales bacterium
GCTCGTGATCATGGGGGAGGTCGTGGAAGTCCCCGGCGCTGGAGGCGCCAAGCGTTACGACCCCAACGCCCACCTCCCCCATCATCACCTCGTGTGCACGAGCTGCGGCGAGCTGTGGGACGTGCTGCACCGGTCAAGTGGCTCGGTGACGTTGAAGGACAGCGAGCGGAAGGGTTTCGAGGTGACGGGGATCGAAATCGTCTTCCGGGGAGTGTGCTCGGACTGCCAGGATCCGCCGGCGGGCGCCTGAGCGGCCAGGGCCAGTCTCGATTCGGGCCAGTCTCGGTTCGGGCCAGTCTCGGTTCGGGCCAGTCTCGATTTGGGCCAGTCTCGGTTCGGGCCAGTCTCGGTCAAAGGGTCGCTCGCTTCGGGCCGTTCGGTCCGAGGGCGACCCTCATGGCGGCATAGATCGCCGCCGGGCGAACGACCACGAGAGCGACGGGGGGATCGGTCCATGGCAACGGCACGGTGTCGCCGACTTTGAACAGGTGCTCGTCGTCGACCCAGACGGTCCCGAGCTCGGGAATCACGGCAAGCCGGGCTCCCGTTGCCACCCAGCGCAGCTTGGGCGCTTGGCGGACCTTCGCGCGCGACGAACGCGTGATCCGCCTCGTCGCCAGCTTCGCCTTCGGCAGGTAGGCCTCGAGCGGGACCGGCTTCGCCACACACACGAACACTGCGGCGTCTCCCAGCTCGCGACGGACCGACCGGAGGTCGGCATCGCTCACGTCCCCCGATCCAACCCTCTCGAAACACCCGGCCGCCACGACATACCAGTCCAAATTGCCCGCCAGGCGGAGCGCCCGGGGCCGGCGCTGTTGGTCGTTCAGGCCACCTGGTGGTGGCATCACCGTCGGCATCGTGCACCATCATGTCGCGGGTGCCCCGATCGGGCCCGGGCTCGCCAGCGGAGGGGGGCATCCCCCACCAAGGGAGAACCGTCCAGTACGGTCGACGCAGCCGATTGACACAGGATGCACCAGCAAAAATGAACCTCAGCCGTAAAGAGAGCACCCGCTAATGGCGAATCCCCCGACGCATTCACGCCCGAACGGGCTCGGCCGCCTCCGGTCCAATGTGGCCTTGACCTGGCGACGAGCCAGCACGGGTGGCCGCGTCGTCCTGACCTTGGCGGCAGTCATCGTGCTCGGCCTCATCGGCGCCGGCATCGGTGTCCTCGCCAGCTCGGGCCCGTCTCACAAGGCGGCCGCTGGCACGACGACCACGTCGACCACCGGTGCCTCGTCGACGACCACGACACGTGGCAAGGTGCACGTCGCATCTCACTTCTGCCCGCTCACGGGCACGCTTGCGCCGCAGGGAAAGGTGCCCCGGCGCCCGGCACTCGGAGTCAAGATCGGCAACGACCCGTCCTCGCGGCCGCAGTCGGGCCTGCCCGACGCGGACATCGTCTACGAAGAGATGGCCGAAGGCGGCATCACCCGCTACCTGGCCATCTTCCAATGCCACGTCCCGCCGTCCATCGGGCCGATCCGTTCCGTGCGCTGGGACGACTGGCACGTGCTGGCGTCCTACGGGCACCCCATCCTCTCGTTCTCCGGCGGCATCCAGCCGTGGGACGACGAGGTCGCCAGCCAGACCTATCTCTTCGACGCCAACGGCTCAGAGGGCTCCACCCCACGCGCCTACTTCCGGACCTCCAACCGTGTGCCGCCGTGGAACTACTACTCGACTGGCAGCAACCTGTGGGGCCTCGACTCGAACCACACGCCGCCGCCACAGCAGTTCAGCTATTCGAAGCTCCCACCCGCCGGAGCCACGCCCGTGACCGGGGGCACGGTGAGCTTCTTCGCCTCCGGATCGACGGTCCAGTGGAAGTGGAGCTCGTTGCACCACGCCTGGATGCGTTACGTCGGCGGCAGCCCGGACCTCGACGTGAGTGGCGCACAACTGCAGGCGACGAACCTCATCATCCAGATGGTGGCCACCCAGCCCGGCCCCTACAACGAGAGCGGCCCGAACTCGCCGGACGTCGAGAGCTTCACGGTCGGCAGCGGCCCGGTCTGGATCCTCCGCAACGGCACGGTGCAGGAGGGCACATGGAACTGCGCGGCGACCGGTGACCTCACGAAGTACCGCTTCTCGGACGGAAAGACGATGACGCTCGCGCCGGGCAACACCTGGGTCGAGCTCGTGCCGAACCACAACTACCCCGTGTCCATCCAGCGCTGACCGGAGCGACCACCGACATGGCCAATGTGATGGTATGAAGGTCCTGCTCGTCGGCGCAGGCGGAGTGGGTGAGGCAGCGGCGGTGATGGCGGGCTCGAGAGGGTTTCTCGAGGAGCTCGTCGTCGGCGACATCGCCGGGGATCGAGCCGCCAGGGTTGCCGCCCGCGCGACGGCTGCCGGCAAGGGCACGAAAGCCGACGGGGTCGAGCTCGACGCCGGCGATGCCGCCGCCATCGCCGAGCTGGCGCGAGCCAGAGGTGTGGACGTGATCTTCAACGCCTGCGACCCGCGGTTCGTGCCGCCCATCTTCGAGGCCGCCATCAAGGCCCGCACCGACTACCTCGACATGGCGATGTCGCTCTCGCTGCCACATCCCGAGGTGCCCTACGAACAAGTCGGCACGATCCTCGGCGAGCAGCAGTTCGCCGCCCACGACTTGTTCGTCGAACGGGGTCGCCTCGCCCTCGTCGGCTGCGGCGTCGAGCCAGGTCTCTCGGACGCCTTCGCGCGCTACGCCAGTGATCATCTGTTCGAGTCGATGGACGACGTCGGGGTCCGGGACGGCGCCAACCTCGTGGTCGAGGGCTACGACTTCGCCCCCACCTTCAACATCTGGACGACGATCGAGGAGTGCCTCAACCCACCCGTCGTGTTCGAACGCGACCGCGGCTGGTTCACGACGGCGCCGTTCTCCGAGCCGGAGGTGTTCGACTTCCCCGAGGGGATCGGGGAGATCACCTGTGTCAACGTCGAGCACGAGGAGGTCCTCCTCATCCCCCGATGGCTGGAGACCGGGCGCGTGACGTTCAAGTACGGGCTCGGCGACGAGTTCATCGGCGTGCTCCAGACCCTGCACACGCTCGGCCTCGACTCCGTCCAGCCGATCGATGTACGGGGCCAGCAGGTCTCCCCCCGTGACGTCGTGGCAGCCTGCCTCCCGGATCCGGCCACGCTCGGGGACAAGATGAGCGGGCGCACCTGTGCCGGCACCCACATCCGGGGCACCGGCAAGGACGGTAGCTACCGCCAGGTGTACCTCTACCACGTCGCCGACAATGCCGAGACGATGGGCCGCCACGGGTGCCAGGCCGTCGTGTGGCAGACAGCGATCGCCCCGGTTGCCGCCCTCGAGCTCCGGTCGAACGGCGAGTGGCAGGGCGCAGGGGTCCTCGGGTGCGAGGCGTTCGACGCCGTGCCCCTGCTCGAGATGTTCACCGACTACGGCGAGCCCTGGCACCTGCGAGACGAGGTCGGCCCCAACAGCTGAGGGTCGCTCACGGCGCCACCGCCACCGCCATCGCGGCCGTCAGCGACGGCAACCGCCTCCGTGCGACCTCGCTGACGAGCGCGACGAAGGCCTCGGTGGACAGCGTGCCCAGCTGCTCGCCGCCACGGAGGCGGACGGCGACGGTGCCATCCTCCACCTCGCGCCTGCCGACGACAGCGAGGTAGGGGACGCGCCGCTGCTGGGCGTCGCGGACACGCGAACCGAGTGTTGCGTCGCGATCGTCCAGCTCGGCGCGGATCGCCTCCGTTTGCAGCGCCTCGCGCAGGCGGCGGGCGTGGTCGACCGCATCGGTCACGACCGGCATGATGACGACCTGGCTCGGGGCGAGCCAGACAGGAAGTGCCCCGTCATGGACCTCGAGCAGGTGGGCGACCATGCGCTCCATGGTCGAGACGATCGATCGGTGGATCATGACGGGCCGGACTGACACCGGCCCGTCCTGATACGACAAGGCGAAGCGCTCCGGCAAGTGGAAGTCCACCTGCACGGTGGACAGGGTCTCCTCCCGCCCGCGGGGATCGGTCACCTGGAGGTCGATCTTCGGGCCGTAGAACGCCGCCTCGCCCTGTGCCTCGCAGTAGGCGACGCCGAGATCGTCGAGGGAGGTCCTCAGCACCGCCTCGCTCTTGGCCCAGACCGCCGGGTCCCCGACGTATTTCGACCCCGGTCCTCTCAGCGAGAGCCGGTACGAGGGCGCCGGGATCGCCAGGGCCTCGTATGCCTTCTCGACGAGCCCGAGGATCGCCGTCACCTCCGCCCGCACGTCGCCAGGGGCGCAGAACACGTGGCCGTCGTTGAGAGTCATCTGCCGCACGCGCGACAGGCCCCCGACGACGCCCGAGCGCTCGAACCGGAACATCGTCCCGAGCTCCGCCAGCCGTACCGGCATGTCCCGCATCGTCCGCGGCTCGGCGGCGTACACGAGTATGTGGTGCGGGCAGTTCATCGGCCGGAGCACGACCTGCTCCGCACCGACCTGCATGGGCGGGTACATGTCGTCCCGGTAGTGGGCCCAATGGTCGGAGCGTTCGTAGAGCTCTTGTTTTGCCAGCTCCGGGGTATAGACGTGCTGGTAGCCATGTCGCCGTTCGAGGTCGACGACGAAGCGCTCGAGCTCGCCCCGCACGGCAGCACCGGCGGGCAGCCAGAGCGGCAGGCCCGCGCCGCACAGCTCGTCCGACGCGAAGATCCGGAGCTGGCGGCCGAGTCGCCGATGGTCGGGATAGGTCATGATGCTGCTCCTCTCGTAGTGGCTCAGGCCACGGAGGGAGACAGCACCGCCCGGGGCCATCGGCCCGGGTGGTGTCGCGTGTGTGTCGCTACGCGCTCACGCCGGGCAGGGCCGGCGTCGTCGTGATCGAGCAAAGCGACTTCACGCCCGGAATTGTAGCTGACGGCGCGGCAGTCGAGGACCGGCCGAGACGCCTCAGAGCGAGTGGCGTGCCGCAACGCTGAAAGCGTCGGACGGTCCTTGAAACCCTGGCGGAGCTGGGCTACACGGTCGACCCGAGGCCGTCAGCCCGCTGACCTCGGACACCGCCGACTTACCCTGCCTGACCACAGATCGGCACGATCCGCTCCGGGCGCCGGCAGTCTCACCCAGTGCCTGATCGGGCGGCCACGCGCTCTGACGAACCTGTTGTGCCGGCTGCGGGCGATCCGTCGCTCGGTAACGTCCGCGACACCCTCCACGTGGAGGTCATCGGTTCAGATGGGCCAGTCTGTCCGCCGTCGGTCGTCGCTCGCTCGTCACGCTGTCCAGTCGATGCGCTCCAGCGCGGCGACGAGACGTTCTCCCCGAGCCGGGTTCAGCTCGGCGACCCAGGCGATGCGCCCGGCGAGATGCTGGCGGAATCGCGGGTGTTGCCCGCGGTTCTGCGACGCTGGACCGGCCCGCTCGGAGTTGTGGAGGATCGCCTTGAGCAGGTCGTACTCGTCGCGCTCGATGTTCGGTCGCTCGTTGACGACAACGCCTGCCAGTCGCTGGCGCTCACCGGAGCGACGGACCGAGGTCTTGAGACGATTTACCCGGAATCCCTCCTCGGCGATGATCCGCCCGACGAGGGTCAGGAACCGCTCCAACTGCTCACCGCTGCGACGGTCCGGCCAAGAGAACGCGAGGTCGTCGGCGTAGCGTGAGTAGCTGCCGTCGGAGGATCCCGCCAAGCCCGCGAGGCGTCGGTCGAGGCCGAGCGCAGCCAGGTTGGCGATCGCCGGCGACGTCGGCGCGCCTTGAGGAAGGTGCGGTTGGGCGAGGCGGCTGAGGAGTCGGCGGTGTGCCGTCAGCAGCTCGGAGACCTCCGGGCGAGGCGCTCCCGCCGAAAAGCTCGTAGGCACGGAGTTCGTGACGAGGCCGGTGAGGACATGTGCCACCGGTTCGGGATAGCCGCATTGGCGGAAGATTCCGAAGACCCGACCAGGTGTGACAGAGGCGAAGAAATCCTCGAGGTCGAGATGCACAAGCACGCTCTGGCCGACGTGGCCGGCTGTGTAGGTGAGCACCGATCGGCCCTTGCAGAATCCGTGTGCTGCCGGATGGACGGGGAGCCGGTCGAGGATCTCGCGAAGGATCACGCGCCGGATGTGCTTGAGGCGGGGCTTCGGCTCTTCGATGAGGCGAACCCCGCCTGTCGACTTCGCTACCCACCGGTACCGGTAGTGGCGGAGGCGCTCGTGCCCGACCGTCTTCTCGAGCTGGCGAGTGTCGCTGAGCCAAGCGAGGTCCCCAGCCGAAAGGCCGAGCATCTCACGCAGATCGGCCACGTCGTCGAGCCTGGGGACTGGCCAGCGTGCCTCGCCCATCGCCGTCGGTGCGACGAACCATCGGAGGACCCTTGGCTCCGGCTCGCGGCGCCTGTGCGCCGCCGCAAAGGCCTTGGTGAGAGGCGGGCAGTAGGCGAGAAACGTAGCCAGCTCGCGTGGCCGGTCGCGAGGAGCTGACGGGTACTCGTGGCGAGCGGCCAGGGCCAGGTCCCGGACCCACACCCTTCTCTGGCCGACAGCGGCCTGCCCGCGCCGCGTCATGAGCGGCGGGTCCCATTCGCCGGCGAGGAACGCTCCGGCGATACCCGTCGCGACGGTCAGGACAGCGCTGGGCATCGAGGGTTGCAGCAGCGGGTCGCGACGAGTCCCGTGGTGCGAGCGCCGCAGTCCGTGGAGCGGACCCACGCGCGCGCGATGGGTTGCCGAGGTATGAAGAACGCCCCCGGGGTAGCCCCGGAGCGACCCGACCGCGCCCGAAGGCGGATCGGACAATTCTCACGACACCGCTGCTGCACAGCCCCGGAGGTTAGAACCCGAGCCGCCGGCGCGCCCGTCCGCTCAGAACGTCGAGCGGACAGTCGATCGCCGGCCAGCCGGCTCAGTCGATGGAGCTCATCACGTGCTTGATACGCGTGTAGTCCTCGAAGCCGTACATGGAGAGGTCCTTGCCGTACCCCGAGTGCTTGAAGCCACCGTGCGGCATCTCGGCGACGAGCGGGATGTGCGTGTTGATCCAGACGCAACCGAAGTCGAGCCGCTTGGCCATGCGCATCGCCCGGCCGTGGTCGCGCGTCCAGACGCTCGACGCCAGGCCGTACTGCACGCCGTTCGCCCACGCGAGCGCCTCCGCTTCGTCCGAGAAGCGCTGCACGGTGATGACCGGACCGAACACTTCGTTCTGGATCATCTCGTCGTCCTGCACGAGGCCCGACACCACGGTCGGCTCGAAGAAGTAGCCCCGGTCGCCGACTCGGTGACCACCGTGGCCCACGTTGGCATGTGACGGGACGCGCTCGAGGAAACCGCTCACCCGTCGCAGCTGATTCACATTGTTGAGCGGGCCGTACAGTGCATCTTCGTTCTCCGGGCCACCCGTGACGGTGCCTTCGGCCTGCTCGACGAGGGCAGCGAGGAAGTCGTCGTGCACCCCTGGGCCGGCGAGGACCCGGGTGGCCGCCGTGCAGTCCTGGCCGGCGTTGAAGTAGCCGGCGACGGCGATCGCCTCCGCCGCCTTCTCGATGTCGGCGTCGTCGAAGATGATGACGGGCGCCTTTCCACCGAGCTCGAGATGGACCCGCTTCAGGTCGTGTGCTGCGGCCTCGGCTACTTCCATGCCCGCACGAACCGACCCGGTGATGGACACCATCTGCGGCGTCGGATGGGCGACGAGCGCTCGGCCGGTGTCGCGATCACCGCAGATCACGTTGAAGACACCCGGTGGGAGGTGCTCCGCCATGATCTCGGCCATCAACAACGTCGAGGCTGGTGTGGTGTCCGAAGGCTTGAGGACGGTGGAGTTGCCGGCGGCGATAGCCGGCGCCCACTTCCAGGTCGCCATCATCATGGGGTAGTTCCACGGCGTCACCTGGGCACAGACGCCAACCGGCTCGCGCCGGATCATCGAGGTGTGGCCCGACATGTACTCGCCGGCGGCGCGGCCCTCGAGCACCCGGGCGGCGCCCGCAAAGAAGCGGATCTGGTCGATCATCGGAGGGATTTCCTCCGACATCGTGAGGCCGATCGGCTTGCCGGTGTTCTCGCTCTCGACGTTCACGAGCTCCTCGGCTCGCGCCTCGATGGCATCGGCGATCTTCAGCAACGCTCGGCTGCGCTCGGACGGCGTCGAGTCGCGCCAGACCTCGAAGCCGCTCACGGCCGCCTCGAAGGCGGCGTTCACGTCCTCGGGACCGGAGACAGGCGCCTCGGCGTACGCCTCGCCCGTGCTCGGGTTGATCACCTCGCTCGTGCGACCGGACTTCGCGTCGACGAACTGGCCGTTGACGAAGTTCTGCAGACTGCGCAACGCCGTTGCTTTCTCGTTTGCCATAGGACGATCCTGGCAGACCCATGAGCGCTCGACAAGCGGCTTTACGGCGGCCTCGCCACGCTTTCCCTTGCGAACACCCGTGGCCACAACCGATTCCGCACCCGCGCCGGTTTCGGATGGATCTCGGAGGTTTCCCCCACCTTCGGCGCAGATCGACTCGGTACACCTGTCATGGCCGGCATTCGGTGTGCCGGCAGAAAGAGAGCACTATGCGAAAACATGCAATCGGCGCCGCCATCGCAGGCCTCGCCTTCGTGGGTGCGACTGCCGGCATCGGCGCCGCCGTTGCAGGCGCGCAGCCTGCCAAGGTGACGCACCCCGCCATCCACGCGGCAACGAAGACGGCGGCGGCCACGAAGTCAACGGGCCGCCCGTTTACTGCCAGCAGACCGGCAGCCCCCGCAGTCAGTTCGGCGCCGTTGATGGCCACGAAGAAACCGTCGTCCGCCAAGCCGACCCACAACTGCCCGAACATGGGCTCGTCCAGCTCGAGCAAGTCGAGCAGCACCGCGACGGCCGGCTCCTACTCGCTGACCTAAAGCGGCGCACTACCGCACCGAAGCCGGTCATCAGGGCACGCGTCCGGGTGACCGGCTTCGGCTGCTGCCGCCGGCCGCCGGCCGGTCGTTCACGCCGCCGTCCGTCCGGGTGACCGGCTTCGGCTGCCCCCGCCGGCCGGTCGTTCACGCCGGCGTCCGTCCGGGTGACCGGCTTCGGCTGCCCCCGCCGGCCGGCCGTTCACGCCGGCGTCCCCGGCGAGCCGGTCACAGGCGACGCCCCGCCGCGTGGCCGGCCCCTCCGGCACGTGCGACGCTGAATCCGTCATGGGCGACACCGTGGGCTGCGGATTCCATCGTGCTCGGCCTACTAGCCTCCCGGGCGTGCCCACGACCAGCGCTTCCGCACGCTCCGCCGAGACCCCGGACGAGTCTCGGTGGCGCGGCCTGTCCTACTGGTTCGACTCGATCGAAGGCCCGCTCGCCCGTCGTCCGGCACTCGACGCAGACCTCGATGTCGACGTGGCGATCGTCGGCGCCGGTTACACCGGGCTCTGGACGGCTTACTACCTGACCCGGTCGGACCCGCACCTGCGGGTGGCCGTGCTGGAGACAGACATGGCGGGCGCGGGCGCCTCGGGCCGCAACGGAGGCTGGTGCTCCGCCTTCTTCGCCGTCTCCAACGGCGCCCTTGCGAAGGAGGTCGGCCTCGACGGCATGCACGCCATGCGCCGGGCCATGGAGCATTCCGTCGACGAGGTCGGTGCCGCCGCCGCTGACGAGGGGATCGACTGCCATTACCGCAAGGGCGGCACGATCCGTCTCGCCCGATCAGCCACCCAAGCCGATGCCGGCCGAGCCGACGTCGAAGAAGCCCGCTCGCTCGGTATCGACGAGGCCGACATGCGTTGGTGCGAGCCCGGCGAAGCTCACGAGCTCGTCGGCGCCACCGGCGTTCTGGGCGGTGTCTTCTCGCCCCACTGTGCGGCCATTCACCCGGCGCGCCTCGCACGCGGGCTCGCCGAGGCCGTCGAACGCCGCGGTGTGACGATCTACGAGGGCAGCCCCGTGACCCGTATCTCCCGCTCGGGACCGGGTGGCACCCGCAACCGGCTCGCCACGCCGGAAGGGCGGGTGCGGGCCGACGTGGTCGTGACGGCGACGGAGGGCTACACGGCCGCCCTGCCCGGAGGTCGCCGGGACGTCGTGCCGCTGTATTCGCTCATGGTCGCGACCGAGCCGCTACCGCCCGACACCCTCGAGGCGATCGGGACGAACGGCGGGCTCACGTTCACGGACGGCCGGCACCTCCTCATCTACGGGCAGCAGACAGCGGACGGGCGTCTAGCCTTCGGCGGCCGAGGGGCGCCGTACCACTTCGGCTCCGGCATCGAACCGTCCTTCGACCGGGTGCCGTCTGTGCACGAGGCGCTCCGGTCGACGCTCGTCGAGCTGTTCCCTCCGCTCCGCGACGTTGCCATCACCCACAACTGGGGCGGCCCGCTCGGTGTCCACCGCGACTGGTACCCGTCGGTCAACTACGACCCCACGACCGGCGTGGCAACGGCCGGGGGTTACGTCGGCGACGGCGTGTCGACGACGAACCTCGCAGGTCGCACGCTGTCCGACCTCATCACGGGCCGCCAGACCGAGGAGACCCGGCTGTGCTGGGTCGGGCACCGGTCCCCCGCCTGGGAGCCGGAGCCGTTGCGCTGGCTCGGTGTCAACGCCGGCCTCGTCGCCATGCAATGGGCCGACCGAGCGGAGGCACGAAGCGGCCGCCCGTCACGGGTGGCCGCGTTCGTCGACCGCCTGACCGGTCACTGAGCGCCCCGTCGGGTCAGCCACCACCAGCCCGGCCCGCCGGCCGGTCGCTCACCCCGGCCCCACCGGCCCGGTCAGCCCGAGCTCGACGAGCCCGGCAACGCGCCGCTGCTCACCCGCATCCCCGAGACGCTCGTCGTGCTGGTCATGCCCGACGGGCCGGACGTACCGGACGTACCGGACGTACCGGACGTACCCATCATGCCCGGGATGGTCGCATAGCCACTGCCGGATGCGGACGCGCCCGTCATCCCGCAGCTGGACGTCACACTCCCGACACTCCCGACACTCCCGCCATTCCCGCCACTCCCGCTGCTCCCGCCTACCGGGCCGAGCCCTGACACCGAGGCACACGGGATGCCGAGGAACGACTGGAGGAGGGCGGGACTGATCATGAAGGCATCCTGTGGCGCGGTCACGCCGAGCGCCGGGTGCGAGATGCCGAGGTTCAAGGAATCTCCCTTGTAGCTGACCTGGAGCCGCGTCAGCGAGCCGCCGGTCACCCACATCGTGATCGGGATGGCGAGTCCTGCCGGGATGCGCTTCACGGCAGCCGAGGCGGCCGTGAGCTCCATCCGTGCCACCCTGGCGTCCGCCGCCGGCACCGCCTTGAGGATGGCGGCCTTGATGTCGACGAGAAACGTGGCGACGAAGTGCTCCACGGGGAGCCGCAGCGCGTACTCTGTCGTGCCGTTGCTGGAGGACAGCTGGTGGATGCTCGCCCAGGCGTCCCACGACTGCGCGAACGAGAGCGTGAAGGCGTTCCGCAGGTTGTCGAGCTTGGGGGTCGAGGGCTGCTGACCCGAGCCCTCGCCGAGCTCGGTCGCAAAAGCCTTGATCGTCTTGTCCGAGATGCCGATCCACTGCCGATCGAGGAACGCCTGCTCGAGTTGCCGGACGGCGGCCGGCGCGCCGGAGCCCTCCATCGACCGGACCGCGCTCGCGTAGGCGTTCGGATCGATCGCCTGCAGGTCGACGCGGGCGTACACGGCCTGATTCGCATAGATGACATCGGCGACGTCCACGCCGCCCCGCATCACCGACACCTCGTAATTGTCGACGCCGTCGGCGCCCGACAGCGGGGCCTTCCCGTTCTCGCTCGTCACGGACAGGACAACCGAGTACGGCCGCAGATTCGCCTCCGCGGAGGCGTTCGACGCCGTGGCGGACACGACGACTCGAAGCGTCGGCGAAGAGAAGACACTCGTCAGCGCCGCATGGATGCCGCCCGCCCGCGAGCTGACGTTGACGCCGGCGACGATGCCGAGGGCGGCCACCATCGAGACGACCACGCCGGCGACGACGAGGCGCTTGCGATGCGACGGTGGTCGACCCGTTGAACCGCCGCCGGCACCCTCCGTGCCCGGCAACTGTCCCTGCGGGCCGAACGACGTGTCCGAGGGGACAACCTGGGCGCCGCCCCACGTCATTGCGTCCGGGGACGGCAGTGCCGCGCCGGGCAGCATGATGTCCGGCGCGCGCTCCGACCCAGTCCACCACGTCGCTCCGGTGGGTGGCGGCGGTCCGGACGGTGCAGCTGCATCGCCCCAGGTCAGGAACCCAGGTGGAGTACCCGAACCCGGTTCAGGTGTGCCCGCCGGCTCGGCCGGAGGTGATTCGTCTTCCCAGGAACCCGCCACGGGTGGCCTTCCCTTCCTCGCTACCTCCCAGTGTCCCATAGCGGGCGAGACTCGCGGGCCCGGACGGTCAGAGCGAGCGCAGCGCCTTCTCGAACACCTCGAGACCTTCGTTCAGGAGGTCCTCTCCGATCACGAGCGGCGGCAGGATCCGCACGACGTTGTCGTACGTGCCCGCTTTCAGCATGATGACCCCTTCGGCGTGGCAGCGGGCGAGCACCTTGGAGGCGGCGGACGGATCCGGGGTCTTGCGCGCTCGATCGGATACGAGCTCGACAGCCGCCATCGCTCCGATCACCCGCACGTCCCCCACGGCGGTGACGTCGTCGAGGAGCGGCCGCAGCCGTTGCTCGAAGATCTCGCCGATCCGTTGTGCTCGGGCGATGAGACCGCCTTGCTCCACCTCTAGGATGGAGGCGAGCGCTGCGGCACAGCAGACCGGGTTCCCGCCGAAGGTGCCGCCGAGGCCGCCTGGGTGGACCTGGTCGATGAGATCGGCGCGGGCCGTCACGCCGGCGATCGGCATGCCGCCACCGAGGCCCTTTGCCGTCGTGATGATGTCGGGCACGATGCCCGAGTGCTCGGACGAGAACCACCGGCCCGTGCGGGCGAACCCGGCCTGCACCTCGTCGCCGACGAAGACGATCCCGTGAGCGGCGCAGTATTCAGCCAGAGCCTGCAGGAAACCGTCCCCGGGGATCACCACACCGCCCTCCCCGAGCACGGGCTCGATGACGAGCGCAGCGATCCGGTTCGCGCCGATCTGGCGGTCCATGGCAGCGATGGCGGCTTCCGCACACGCCGGCCCGCACTCGGGCGCGGAGGCGCCAACGGCGCAGCGGTACGGGTAGCTGTACGGCATCCGGTAGACCTCCGGCGCGAGCGGGCCGAACGTCGACTTGTACGGCATCGCCTTCGCCGTGAGGCTCATCGTGAGCAGCGTGCGACCGTGAAAGGCGTGGTCGAAGGCGACGACCGCCTGGCGGCCGGTGACCGAGCGGGCGATCTTGACGGCGTTCTCGATCGCCTCGGCGCCAGAGTTCACGAAGAAGGTCCGACGCTCGAGGTCGCCGGGCACGAGCTCGTTCAGGCGCTCCGCCAACTCGACGTAGCTCTCGTACGGCGTCACCTGGAAGCAGGTGTGGGTGAAACGCGCCGCCTGCTCGGCGATCGCCGCCGACACGAGCGGAGCGCTCGAGCCGACATTGAGGACGGCGATGCCGGCGCCGAGGTCGATGAACGTGTTGCCGTCCACATCCACGACGACGCCGCCTCCGGCGCGCTCGGCAAAGACGGGCATCGTGCCGCTGACAGCGGCCGGCACGGCCGCCTTCCGACGCTCCATGAGGGCGCGCGAACGCGGCCCGGGAATTTCGGTTACGAGCTCTCGCCGCTGGGGGATTCCGGAGTGGCCCACGATCGCGCTCCCCTTTCGAGACTTGCTGAATCGGTTGTGGGGAAGCATATCGGCAACGGATTCCATTGACAATCGCCTATTTCAATGTGAATATATGCGCCCATGGCGAGGGCAATCGGGACGACGACTCTGCACTCGCCGGTATTGGACGATGTCTCCAAGCAGCTCGTCGAAGAGCTGCAGCGCGACGGCCGGCGCTCGTATGCCGACCTCGCAAAGTCGGTCGGCTTGTCCGAAGCCGCCGTCCGGCAACGGGTGCGGCGTCTGCTCGACGACGGCGTCATGCAGATCGTGGCGGTGACGGATCCGGCGACGGTGGGTTTCTCGAGGCAGGCCATGGTGGGCATCAAGGCGCAGGGAGACTTGCGGGAGATTGCGAAGCGTCTTTCGGCCCTGCCGGAGCTCGAGTACGTCGTGTTGTGCGCGGGATCCTTCGACATCCTCGTCGAGCTCGTCTGCGAGGACGACGAGCGTCTGCTGAGCCTGCTCGACGAGTCCATACGATCGATCGAAGGGGTACGGGAGACCGAGACGTTCATCTACCTCCGGCTCGTCAAACAGACCTACGCCTGGGGTACCCGATGAGACACTTCACCATGGTGACGAGACGAGAGAAGACATGACAGGACACGAGCAGACCGCATCCGATCGGCAGGCGCAGCAGACGAACGCCCGCGACCACTTGTGGCTGCATTTCAGCCGGATGGGTGCCTACTCGGACGAGCACCAGATCCCGGTCATCGAACGGGGTGAGGGGCCGTACGTCTACGACAACCACGGCAAGCGCTACCTCGACGGGCTCTCCGGGCTGTTCGTCGTCCAGCTCGGGCACGGCCGCCACGACCTCGCCGAGGCGGCCCGCAAGCAGTCCGAGACGCTCGCCTACTTCCCGTTGTGGTCGTACGCGCATCCGGCCAGCATCGAGCTCGCCGACCGGCTCGCCGACTACGCGCCGGGCGACCTCAACCGCATCTTCTTCACGACCGGCGGCAGCGAAGCCGTCGAGACTGCCTGGAAGCTCGCGCGGCAGTACTTCAAGGCGGTCGGGCAGCCGAGCCGATACAAGGTCATCAGCCGCAACATCTCCTACCACGGAACCTCGCTCGGGGCGCTCTCGATCACCGGGATCCCGTCCGCCCGCATCCCCTTCGAGCCGCTCGTGCCGGGGGCCCGCAAGGCGATGAACACGAACCGGTACCGCTGCGCCGACTGCTCAACGCTCGACCGCTGCACGTTGCGGTGTGCCGACTCGATCGAACAGATCATCGAGTTCGAAGGCCCCGAGACGGTGGCGGCGGTGTTCGTCGAACCGGTGCAGAACTCCGGTGGCTGTTTCCCGCCACCGGACGGGTACCTGGAGCGCGTACGCGAGATCTGCGACCGCTATGGCGTGCTCATGGTGTCCGACGAGGTCATCTGCGCCTTCGGGCGGCTCGGCGAGATGTTCGCCTGCGACCGGTACGGCTATCTCCCGGACATGATCACCTGTGCGAAAGGCATGACGAGCGGGTACGCGCCCATCGGCGCCATGATCGCCCGCGACCACATCATGGAGCCGTTCCTCAAGCACGGGGCGAGCTTCGCCCACGGCATCACGTTCGGCGGCCATCCAGTCTCCTCTGCGGTCGCCCTCGCCAACCTCGACGCCTTCGAGCGCGAGGGCATCCTCCAGCACGTGCGCAAGCACGAGCCCGACTTCCGGGCGTCGCTCGAGCGCCTGGCCGACCTCCCCATCGTCGGCGACATCCGAGGCGCCGGCTACTTCTACGGGATCGAGCTCGTGAAGGACAAGAAGACGAAGGAGACGTTCTCGCACGCAGAGGCGGAGTTCCTGCTGCGCGGCTTCCTGTCACCTGCACTCTTCGAGCGCGGCCTCATCTGCCGCGCCGACGACCGCGGGGACCCGGTCATCCAGCTCTCCCCGCCGCTCATCTGCGAGCAGGAGCACTTCGACGAGATCTCCGGCGTCCTCCACTCCGTGCTCGAGGAGGCGTGGTCCCGCCTCTAGCCGGACGTCGCCTCGGCGCCCCCGGCACGCCAGCCCCCCGCACGCCAGCCCCCGGTACGCCGGCAGCGGGCACGCAGGCACCCGGTACGCCGGCACCGGGCACGCTGGCAGCCAGCTTCGTGCGCCACTGGTCGGAGAGCCCGGGAGCGGCGGCGCTCACCGACGCGGCCGACGGGCGAGCCCTCACCGGAGGCGAGCTCGAGGCGGCGAGCCGTCACGTCGCCGGCGAGCTCCTCGCCCACGGCCTCGAGCCAGGCGACCGCGTGCTCTGCAGCCCGGGCGACCCGCTCTCGTTCGCCGTCACGGTCGTCGCCGCGCTCCGGGCCGGCCTCGTGCTCGTGCCGGCGAACCCGGAGCTGACTTTTCCGGAGCTCCGTCATGTCATCGAGGAGGCCAGGCCGGCCGCCTGCGCGGCCGATGATCCGTCGTTCCGGAGCCTCGTGGCGCAGATCGACGACGCCGTCCCACTGCTAGAGCCCGGCGCCGCCTTCGGACGGTGGTCGGCGTCCCGCACCAGCGGCTCCCCCGCCGGCGCCACGCGAGAAGGCGCCAGCACCGGCGAGCGCGAGCTCGACGCCAGTGCCCCGTCGGACCCAGCCATGGTCCTGTTCACGTCCGGCACGACGGGCAAGCCAAAGGGCGCCGTCCACACGCACGCCAGCCTGCTCGCCAACGCCGAGTCGCTACGAGTCGCCTGGCGCTGGACGCCGGAGGACCGCCTCGTGCACACCCTGCCGATGTTCCACGCCCACGGCCTGTGCGTCGGCTTGCTCGGGACTCTGAACGCCGGCGCCTCGGCGGTGTTGCTGCCCCGCTTCGGCGTAGCCGAGGTGCTCGAAGCCTGCGTCCGGCACGAGGCCACGCTGTGGTTCGGCGTCCCGACCATGTACCACCGCATCCACGCCTCCGGCCGGGTCGGCGAGCTGGCCCGGCTCCGCCTCGCCGTCTCCGGCTCGGCGGCGCTGCCGGCGGCGCTGCACACGGCCATCGCCGAGGCCACCGGCATGGCCATTCTCGAGCGCTACGGCACGACCGAGACGCTCATGAGCCTGTCCAACCCGTACGACGGCGAGCGGCGAGCCGGAACGGTCGGCTTCCCGTTGCCTGGCGTGGAGATCCGCCTCCTGCAGAGCGGGGAGCTGCTCGTTCGGGGGCCGGCTGTGTTCGCCGGCTACCTCGGCCGCCCCGAAGCCAGCAAGGAGGCCTTCGACGGCGACTGGTATCGCACCGGCGACGTGGCTTCGGTCGGCGACGACGGCTACGTGCGGATCCTGGGCAGGACGAAGGAGCTCGTGATCTCGGGGGGTTTCAACGTCTATCCGGCCGAAGTCGAAACGGTGCTGGCGGAGCACCCCGGCGTCGCCGAGGTCGCCGTCACGGGCACGCCGTCGGACGAGTGGGGCGAGATCGTCACCGCCTGGATCGTGCCGGCGCCGTCGGCAGGAGGCCTGATGTCCGAAGGTCTGCCGTCCAAGGATCTGACGAGTGAGATCACAGCATTTGCGGCGGCGCGTCTTGCCCCCTACAAGCGGCCACGGCTCGTGCACCTCGTGGAGTCGCTGCCCCGCAACGTCCTCGGGAAGATCGTGCGGCACCAGCTCGACGCCGAGCACGTCAGCGGCCGGGGCGAAGCCTAAGCTGCCGCCGTGCTGCTCTCCGCTGCCGTCGATCACGGCAGCATCTCCTACCTGCAGGCGATCATCCTCGGGTTGATCCAAGGCGTCACCGAGCTGTTCCCGGTCTCGAGCCTCGGGCACACCGTGATCCTCCCGCAGCTGTTCGGATGGCACCGCCTCGTCGTCGCCGAGAGCCAGCCGGAGTCGTTCTGGCTGCCGTTCGTCGTAGGCCTCCACGTCGGCACCGCCATCGGCCTGCTCATCTTCTACTGGCGGACCTGGGTCGACATCGTCCGCGAGCTGATCCGCTCGATCATCAGCCGCCACGTGGACAACAGCACCCAACGGCTCGGCTGGCTGCTCGTCATCGCGACGATCCCGGCCGGCATCTTCGGCCTCGCCCTCGAGCATCCGCTGCGCGTCTTGTTCACGAAACCCCTCGCCGCCTCCATCTTCCTCACCGTGAACGGCCTCATCCTGTTCTTCGGCGAGGGTGTCCGCCGCGGTGCCGAGAACCGGGACAAACGGGGCATCAAGCCCAAGCGGGAGCTCGACAACCTGAACTGGAAGGAGGCCGGTATCGTCGGCGTCGCCCAGATCGGCGCGCTCTTCGCCGGCATCTCGCGCTCTGGTGTCACGATGGTGGCCGGGCTCGTCCGGGGTCTCGACCACGAGGACAGCGCTCGTTTTGCGTTCCTGTTGGCGACGCCGATCATTTTCGGCGCCGGCGTCGTCAAGCTGCCGGACCTGACCGGGCCGCTCGGCGACGGCATCCGAGGGCAGACGGTCGTGGGCGCCGCCTTCGCCTGCGTCGCAGCCCTCATCTCGGTTCGTTTCCTCTCCCAGTACTTCCACACGAAGACGCTCCTCCCCTTCGCCGTGTACTGCCTCCTCGCCGGCATCGCGTTCACGATCTACTTCCACTGACGCCCGGCTGGGACCGCCGACGACTGGGACTGGCGCCCGGCTGGTACTGGTGCCCGGCTGGTACCTGGCGCCCGGCTGGGGACCGGCCGACGACTGGGACTGGCGCCCGGCTGGGGACCGGCCGACGACTGGGACTGGCGCCCGGCTGGTACTGGCGCCCGGCTGGTACTGACGGCGGCTGGGACCGGCGACGACCCGCACTGCGGTCGACTGGCCGTCGAGCCTCTAGGGTGGCCACATGTCGCTCTACGACCACCCCATCAACACCCTCGACGGCAGCCCGCTCGATCTCCACGACCTCGCCGGCAAGGCCGTCCTCGTCGTGAACGTGGCATCCCGCTGCGGCTTGACGCCCCAGTACGCGGGCCTCGAGCACTTGCAGGAGCGTTACGGAGACAAGGGTTTCACGGTGCTCGGCGTGCCCTGCAACCAGTTCGGTGAGCAGGAGCCGGGGTCCCCCGAGGAGATCAAGACGTTCTGCTCGACGACCTACGGGGTGACCTTCCCGATGACCGAGACGATCGAGGTCCACGGAGAGGGGCGCCACCCGCTCTACAACGACCTCACGGCCGTGCCGGATGCCGAAGGTGCCGCCGGCGACATCCAGTGGAACTTCGAGAAGTTCCTCGTCGCTCCCGGCGGAGACGTCCGGCGATTCCGGCCCATGGTCGAGCCCGAGTCCGAAGAGGTCACCAGCGCGATCGAAGCGGTCCTGCCGGCCTGACGGCCAGCCGGCAACCGCCCAGCCGCCAGGCGCCCAGGCCGCCCAGCTGCCAGCCGCCAGGCCGCCAGCCGCCAGCCGCCAGCCGCCAGCCGCCAGCCATAGAGGAGGCTTACGTGGCAGAACCAGGCCTACCGGGCAAACGCTCCGTCAACGGCCTGCACGTCCCGGGCGGCCCGCTCATCCCAGAGTCCGAGCTCCGCTGGCGCTACTCGGCCAGCGGCGGTCCCGGCGGCCAGCACGTCAACACGTCGAACACCCGGGCCGAGGTGTTCTTCGACATCGAGGCGTCGACGGTCTTCGACGAGGCCCAGCGCCAGCTGCTCGTCGAGCGCCTCGGCCGGGTCGTGCGCGTCGTCGCCTCCGACGAACGCTCCCAATGGCGTAATCGCCGGCTCGCGGCAGAACGCCTCGGCGACCGGCTAGCCGACGCCCTCGAGATCCCACCGGAGCGGCGCCCGACGCGGCCGAGCCGGCGGGAGCAAGAGCGGCGACGGACGAGCCGGGTCCGCCAGCAGGCAAAACGCACCGCCCGACGCTGGACGTACGACGACGACGGCTAGCGATGCCGATTCCCGCCTGCACGCGGCGCCCCAGATTGCTGCCTGCACGCGGCGCCCCAGATTGCTGCGTGCACGCGGCGCCCCAGATTGCTGCGTGCACGCGGCGCCGCAGTCGGCTACAACCTGGTGCGAGCGCGCGTCGACAAGGGGGACCGGTGGAATCCGAAGCAGCGATCTTGTGGGAGCCAGGCGGTGAATGGGTCGTGGAGCCGATCGAGCTCGACCCGCCGAAGGAGGGTGAGGTGCTCGTGCGCCTCGACGCCTCGGGCATGTGCCACTCGGACGAGCATCTCGTCACGGGTGACTTCCCGGCTCCCGTGCCGGTGATCGGCGGCCACGAGGGGGCGGGCGTCGTCGAAGAGGTCGGGCCCGGCGTGACCGCGGTGCAGCCCGGCGATCACGTCGTGTTCGGCTTCATACCCGCTTGCGGGCACTGCCCGTCCTGCGCCACCGGGCACTCGAACGTCTGCGACACCGGCGCCATCTTGATGTTCGGCCGCCAGCTCGACGGCACCTCGCGCCACCACGCCCGCGGGCAGGACCTCAACACCATGGTGTGCCTCGGGACCTTCGCTCGTCACACCGTCGTCAACACCGCCTCGGTCGTGAAGATCCCCGACGACATCCCGGCCGACCGCGCCTGCCTCGTGGGTTGCGGCATCACGACCGGATGGGGATCAGCGGTCTACGCGGCCGAGGCCAAGCCCGGCCAGAACGTCGCCGTGATCGGCGTGGGCGGGATCGGGGCGGCAGCCATCCAGGGATTCCGCCTGGCGGGAGCGGAGCGGATCTTCGCCATCGACCCGGTCGGGTTCAAGCGGGAGCAGGCGTTGCGTTTCGGCGCCACGCACACGGCAGCCTCCATCGACGAGGCCTTCAGCATGATCCAGGAAGTCACTTGGGGTCGCATGTGCGACCGGATCGTCTGCGCCATGGGAGTCGGCCGCGGCTCGCTCATGGCCTCGATCATGATGCTGTGCGCCAAGCGCGGGCGCGTCGTGGTGACGAACATCCACCCGATGGCGGAGATGGACGCAACGATCAACTTGTGCGACCTCACGCTGTCCGAGAAACAGGTGGTCGGATGATCACCAATACCTACAAGCTCGGGGACATCAACCAGGGCTATCAAGACATGCGAGACGGCAAGAACATCCGCGGGGTTCTCGTCTACACCTGAGGACCCACGGGCGGGCACGACCCGCACGCTAAATGTCTGGACAGTTAAAGACCCCGGTAGTACCGTCGCCCCAGCGATCCGGACTGGGGGCGAGTCCGGCCAACGGAATGGGGGGACCATGTCGCAGACACTGGAGCCGCCGAGCGCCGGGGCAACGGCGCACGGCGACGAGCACGACCTGGCGTCGTTCGGTTACAAGCAGGAGCTGCACCGGTCGCTCGGTTTCTTCAGTTCCTTCGCAGCGGCTTTCAGTTACATATCTCCGTCGACGGGCATCTTCACGCTCTTTTCGCTCGGCCTCGTCACCGTCGGTGGCGTCTTCATCTGGTCCTGGCCCATCGTCGCCGCCGGCCAGTTCGTCATCGCCCTGAACTTCGCCGAGATATCGAGCCACTTCCCGCTCGCCGGCTCGGTATTCCAATGGACGAAGTACCTCGCCGGCCGGCCGTATGCGTGGTTCACCGGTTGGATCTACCTCGTCGCCGGCATCCTCACGACTACGGCCGTGCTCGTGACGTTCCCCTTGGCCTTCGTGCCCGCCATGCAGGAACTGGGTTGGAACCTGTCCGGCAGCCTGTCCGAGCAGCGTTGGATCGCCCTCATCCTCATGGTCGTCGTGCTCGTGCTGAACATCTTCAGCGTGAAGCTGGTGGCGTTCATCAACAACACCGGCGTGCTCTTCGAGATCCTCGGCATGGTCGTGTTCGCCTTGATCCTGCTCATCTTCCACCACCACCAGAGCATCTCGATCGTGACGAACAGCGGCGGGCTGAAGGTCAACTTCGGCTCCTTCTTCGCGGCCATGTTCATGAGCCTCTTCGTCATCTACGGCTTCGACACGGCCTCCACCCTCGCCGAGGAGACGAACGACCCGCGCCGTATGGCACCGCGCGCCGTCCTCACGTCGGTGGCGGGCGCCTTCGTGATCGGCGGGATCTTCCTCGTCGCCCTCCTCGTGGCCATCCCCAACCTGCACGACGCCATTGCCGGTGGGTACGGGCCGGCCAGCATCATCGAGGCCAACTTCCCCAAGTGGCTGGCCGCCGTCTACCTGCTCGTCGTGTCAGCGGCCATCCTCGTCTGCTGCATGTGCATCATGACGGCGACGATCCGCCTGTGTTTCGGCATGGCCCGCGACGACAACCTGCCGTTCTCGAAGACCATCACGAAGGTCAGCCCGACGCTGCACACCCCGATCGTCGCCTGCGTCATCGTCGGTGTCCTGTCCGCCGTCCCGATGCTCAAGTACGCCGGCGCCGGCTATGTCGCCATCGCCGCCACCGGCATGATCTACCTCAGCTACTTTCTCGGCAACCTCGCCTCGCTCGGCGCCCGGACGAAGGGCTGGCCACGGGCGAAGGCGCCGTTCGCCCTCGGGAGATGGGGCACACCCGTGAACATCGTGGGGCTCCTGTACGGCGGGGCGATGCTCGTCAACTTTGCCTGGCCGAGGGCAGCCAGCAACCCGACGCCGAACCAGACGGCCGTCGGCAGCTCGCCGCCGGCACTCAGCCTGGGGGTGGCGTTCCTCAACAAGATCCCGATCCTCTACACCGTCCTCGGTGTCGTGCTCATTCTCGGAATCCTCTACTACGGGCTCTCGCAACGGAGGAAGGACCTTCCCCCTGTCACGATCCCGGCGGAGTCAGGGCGCCCGTCCTAGTGGGCGGGAACGTCGAAGCTCCAGACGACCACGCGCGTCCGGTCCCCGAGGAACAAGTCGGTTGCGTACTCGACGGGCGCCCCGTCGCGGTCGTAGGCCGTTCGTTGCACGAGCAGGACCGGCGTGCCGGCACTCACACGCAGCAGCTTGGCGGCCGCCCGGTCGACCGCCACCGGCTCGAGCACCTCGCGGGCATGCGTCGGGCGGCGGTCGTACCGATCCCCGAGCAGGCCGTAGAGCGACTCGTCGAGCGGCCCTTCGAGCAAGCCCGGAAAGACGCCGGCCGGGAACGAGGAACACTCGAGCAGGACGGGCGTGCCGTTCGCGAGGCGAAGCCGCTGCACCTCGAACACCGCAGCGCCCTCGGCGATGTCGAGGCCGGCGGCAACCTCGGCGGAGGCAGCCCGCTCCACCGCCCGCAGCACCTGGGCGCCGGCGACATGGCCCTGGCGGCTCAGCTGCTCGGAGAACCCCGCGAAGCTCGTCAGGTCGCGATCGACCGTCCACTTGCGGACGAACGTCCCGCCGTGGCGCCCGACGACTCGATCGATGAGCCCGCGGCGCTCGAGCACCGTGAGCGCCTGGCGGAGCGTCAGCCGGCTGACACCGAGCGACGCCGCCAGCTCCGGCTCGGCTGGGAAACGATAGCCAGGCTCGTATTTCCCGTCGGCGATTCCGCTCTCGATGGCGGCGGCGATCTGCACGTAGAGAGGACCGTCGCTACGCGACACCCCGCCGCCACGCGACACGATCGCCGCGCCGGTCACCTTCGTCATCGCTGCAATCTATCGGGCCGACAGGCCTGCAAAAGGCCCCTCGCGTCCGGCGCTCCCGCATCAGGCTCCGGATCGCCGCCCGGCGTGGCCGCCTGAGAGGAAGCGGCGCACAGCTGACGAGCGGTTCGACGTTCCACTCCGCAGGCCTCGTCGGGCAGCTGCGCGGCTCGCAGCCGCTCACGCGCATGATGATGAACTCCGTGGAGCTCTACCGCGAGCTCGCCGGCGAAGTCGAGCTCGAGACGGGCTGGCACGAAGTGGGCTCGCTGCGGCTCGCATCGTCGGCCGAACGCATGGAGGAGCTCCGGCGGCAGGCGGCCTGGGCGGAGTCGTTCGGCCTCCCACTCGAGCTGATCTCGGCGGCCGAGGCAGGCGAGCGCTTCCCCCCACTCGAGAGCGGTGGCGTCCTCGGAGCGGCCTTCCTGCCGACCGACGGCTACCTCGACCCCAGTCAACTGACACTGGCACTGGCAAAAGGTGCCCGCCTGCGAGGTGCCGAGATCCGCACCGAGTCGCGCGTCACGGCCGTCACCGTGTCCGGCGGGCGCGTGACCGGCGTCGAGGTCGAGCGCGACGGGCAGCGATCACGTATCGAGACCGACGTCGTCGTCAATGCCGGCGGGATCTACGCCCACGAGATCGGCGCTCTGGCAGGCGTGAACGTGCCGCTCGTGGCGATGGCCCACCAGTACGCCATCACGAAGCCGACCGGCCTCCCGACCGACATGCCGACCCTTCGCGACCCGTCGCTGCTCGTCTACTTCCGCGGTGAGAGCGGCGGGCTCGTCGCAGGCGGTTACGAGCGCAACCCCGCTCCGTGGGGCCTCGCCGGCATCCCGGCGGACTTCAACAACAAGCTGCTGGAGGAGGATTGGGATCGCTTCGCCCCGCTGTTCGAGAGCGCCGCCCGCCGGGTGCCGCTGCTCGAGAAAGCCGAGATCGTGAAGCTCGTGAACGGCCCTGAAGCCTTCACGCCGGACGGCGAATTCATCTTGGGCGAGTCGGCGGTGGGGGGTTTCTTCGTGGCTGCAGGCTTCTGCGCCCACGGCATCGCCGGCTCCGGCGGCATGGGCCGGCTCATGGCCGAATGGATCACGTCCGGTCAGCCCGGCCTCGACGCCTGGCACATGGACTCGCGGCGTTTCGGCGACCAGTACCGGAGCCGGGACTTCACCCTGCAACGCACGACGGAGGTCTACGCCACCTACTACGACGTGAAGTACCCCGGCCAGGAGCGGTTCGCCGGCCGCCCCTTACGGGTCTCGCCGCTCTACGGGCGCCTCAGCGACCTCGG
>JBEKMC010000006.1:0-59958 GCA_050008715.1 Acidimicrobiales bacterium
GTCAGCTGCGCCTCGACGACGAGCTGTGTCGCCACCTCCCCGCCGGAGTCCGCTGGGCTCGTCGACGTCACGGTCACCACCCCAGGCGGAAGCTCGCCGACAACGGCGGCGGACGCCTTCGCCTACGACGCCACGCCGTCGGTCACCGCCGTCTCCCCAAGCGCCGGCCCGCTCGTCGGCGGCACCGTCGTCACGATCACGGGCACGGGCTTCGTCGCCGGCTCGAGCACAGTCAGCTTCGGCTCGGGCGCCGGCACGGCCGTCAGCTGCGCCTCGACGACGAGCTGTGTCGCCACCTCCCCGGCCGAGCCCGCCGGCATCGTCGACCTCACCGTCAGCACCCCCGGCGGGACATCTGCTACCAACGCGGCCGATCAGTTCACCTACGAGCCCGTGCCGACTGTCGCCGGTGTCGCACCGGTCGCCAGCCCGATCGTCGGCGGCGTCGTCGTCACGATCACGGGCACCGGCTTCGTCGCCGGCTCGAGCACGGTCAGCTTCGGCTCGGTCGCCGGCACAGCCGTCAGCTGCACGTCGGCGACGAGCTGCGTCGCCACCTCCCCGGCGGAGTCCCCCGGTGTGGTCAATGTGACGGTCACCACGCCTGGCGGCACGTCGGCCACGACGCTGTTCGACCAGTTCCGTTACGACCCGCTGCCGACCGTCACCGGCGTGCTCCCGAGCGCAGGGCCCCTCGGCGGTGGGACCGACGTCGCCATCACGGGCACGGGCTTTGTCGCCGGCCCGACGACGATCCACTTCGGGTCGAGCATCGCAAGCTCCGCCACGTGCTGGTCGACGACCGTCTGCGCCGCTGTCTCGCCCGCCGGGCCGGCTGGCACCGTCGACGTCACGGTCAGCACCACCGACGGGACTTCATTGTCCTCGTCGGCTGATCAGTTCACCTATGAGCCCATCCCGGTCGTGAGCGCCCTCAACCCGAGCGCCGGGCCTGTGGCCGGGGGCACCGCCGTCACGATCACGGGCACGGGCTTCGTGCCCGGCTCGAGCACGGTCAGCTTCGGCCTCGGCGCCGGCACGTCGGTCAGCTGCTCGTCGGCGACGGTCTGCACCGCCACGACCCCCGCTCGGGCAGCTGGCACCGTCGACGCCGTCGTGACCACCCCGGGCGGCGTGTCCTTGCCCGTCGCCGGCGATGAGTTCGTTTATGAAACCGCTCCCAGCATCACCGGTATCAGCCCGAGTGCCGGTCCGCTCCCAGGCGGCACTGTCGTAACGATCTCAGGAACGGGCTTCGTCTTCGGCATAACGGCCAGCTTCGGGGTCTTCCCCGGGAGCGTCGTGAGCTGCTTGTCGGCGACGGTCTGCACCGACACGTCGCCGGCCGAGTCAGCAGGTACCGTCGACGTCACCGTCACGACGCCGGGCGGGACGTCCCCGACGGGCGCCAGTGACAAATACAGCTATGACCCCGTTCCATCGGTGACGTCCGTGTCGCCGAGCGCCGGGCCGCTTTCCGGCTCGACCACGGCCACCATCACCGGTTCGGGTTTCGTCGCAGGAGCGACCGTCAGATTCGGGACAGCGACCGCCACCGTCATCAGCTGCACGCTCTCGACGTCGTGCATCGTCAGCAACCCGCCGGAGTCGGCTGGCACCGTCAACGTCACCGTCTCCACCCCGGGAGGAACCTCGCCGACCACAGCACAAGACGCCTTCACCTATGACGTCGCTCCGGTCGTGTCCAGCGTCAGCCCGGCTGCGGGTCCCCTCGGTGGCGGCACTGTCGTGACCATCACCGGCTCGGGTTTCCTCGTCAGCGCCACGACGGCGAGATTCGGAGGCGTCCCGGCGGCGGTCTTCAGCTGCAGCTCGACCACGTCGTGCACCGCAACTTCTCCCGCAGAGTCGGCCGGCGCCGTCGACGTCACCCTCACGACGGCCGGTGGCACCTCGACGCCGAGTTCGGCTGACATGTTCAGCTACGACCCGGTCCCCACGATCACGGCTGTCAGTCCCGCTGCGGGCGGAACCGCCGGCGGAGACGTCGTGAGCATCACGGGCACGGGCTTCGTCCCTGGAGCGACGGTGAGCTTCGGCTCTGCGGCGGGCGCTTCGGTCAGCTGCACCCAGTCGACGAGCTGTGTCGCCACCTCCCCGGCCGAGCCGGCCGGGACGGTCGACGTCACCGCCACGACTCCCGGCGGCAGCTCAGCCACGAGCGCTGCCGACAACTTCACCTATGACACCACCCCGACCGTGAGCGCCATCGCCCCGAGCGCCGGCCCGCTCGCCGGCGGCACGGTCGTGACCATCACGGGCACGGGCTTCGCCGACGCCGGCGGCGTGCGGTTCGGCTCCACGAGCGCCGCCAGCTACAGCGTCAACTCGGACACCTCCATCACCGCCACGGCCCCGGCACACACCGCCGGCGGCTTCGACATCCTGGTGACGAACGAGACGGGGACGTCGCTCAGCGGCGCCGCCGACACGTTCACCTACGACGCCGTCCCGACCGTCACCGCCATCAGCCCGGCTGCCGGCGGCATCGCCGGGAGTGACGTCGTCACGATCACGGGCACGGGCTTCGTCGTCGGCTCGGCCCCGGTCCGCTTCGGCTCGACGGCTGGGACCTCGTCCATCTGCACCTCGACGACCTCGTGCACCACCACCTCTCCTGCCCAGTCGGCCGGAACCGTGGACATCACGGTCGGCAACCCTGGCGGCACGTCTGCGACGAGCCCGGCCGACGTATTCACCTACGACGGGGCTCCGACGGTCACAGGGATCAGCTCGAACGCCGGGCCGCTCGGCGGCGGCAGCGCAGTGACGATCACCGGCTCGGGCCTTGCCGACGTGAGCGCCGTCAGCTTCGGCACGGCGCCCGCCACCTTCGCCGTCAACTCCGACACCTCGATCACCGCCACCGTCCCGGCGAACGCCGCCGGAACCGTCGACGTCACCGTGACGAACGAGACGGCCACCTCGGGTGCCGGCTCGGCCGACCTGTACACCTATGACGTCGTTCCGGCGGTCAGCGGGATCAGCCCACGCGCCGGCTCAGTCGACGGGGGAGACACCGTCACCATCACAGGGACAGGCTTTGTGCCCGCCGCGACGACGGTCGCCTTCGGGGCCAGCGCCGGCACCCCGGCTACCTGCACCTCCTCGACTTCGTGCATGGTCGTCTCTCCGGCCGAGGCGGCTGCGACGGTCGATCTCACCGTCACGACGCCTGGCGGCACGTCTGCGACGAGCCCGGCCGACGACTTCACCTTCGACACCGCCCCGGCTGTCAACAGCCTCAGCCCGAACGCAGGACCCTTGGGCGGCGGCACCGTCGTGGACATCAGCGGCACGGGCATCGTGGTGGGGGCAACGACGGTCACCTTCGGGTCCACCGCCGGCATCTCGGTCAGCTGCACCTCGACGACCTCGTGCACCGCCACGTCGCCGCCCGCATCGGCCGGCGTCGTCGACGTCACGCTGTCGACCGTGAACGGCCCCTCGTCGGCCGGCGCCGCTGACAAGTTCAGCTACGACCCCGTCCCGACCGTCACGGGCACGAGCCCGAACGCCGGCCCCGTCAACGGCGGGACCGCCGTCACCATCAGCGGCACCGGGCTCGCCCCCGGGGCGACGACGGCGAGCTTCGGCGGCACCGCAAGCAGCTCGGTCGTCTGTGCGTCGTCGACGGCCTGTATCGCCACCTCGCCGCCGGGCGTTCGTCTCGGCACCGTCGACGTCGTGGTCACGACGCCCGGTGGCACCTCGCCCCTGGCGGGCTCCGACGATCAGTTCTCGTACCAGGCGGCGCCG
This sequence comes from Acidimicrobiales bacterium, assembly GCA_050008715.1. Taxonomy (GTDB): domain Bacteria; phylum Actinomycetota; class Acidimicrobiia; order Acidimicrobiales; family Bog-793; genus JAKACA01. The sequence goes on from JBEKMC010000006.1 coordinate 3,781, forward strand.
ATCATCACCGGCATCAGCCCGACCGCCGGCCCTCTCGGCGGCGGCACCGCCGTGACGATCACGGGCACCGGTTTCGTGCTCGGCATGGGGACTGAGTTCGGCCTGAGCCCTGGGACCTCCGTGAGCTGTAAGACAGCGACAACGTGCCTCGCCACCTCTCCGCCGGAGTCAGCCGGCGTGGTCGACGTCACCGTCGTCGCCCCCGGCGGTATCTCCGCCAGCACTGCCGCCGACCAGTTCACCTACGAGGCCACACCGGTCGTCTCCGCCGTCAACCCGAGCGGCGGCGCGCTCACCGGTGGCACCGTCGTGACCCTCACCGGCACCGGCTTCGTCCCTGGTTTGACGGCGATCAGCTTCGGCTCGGACCCCGCCACGTCGGTGAGCTGCAGCTCGGCGACGAGCTGTGCCGCCACTTCGCCGGCCGAGTCGGCTGGCATCGTCGATGTCACCGTGGCGACCGCCGGCGGTGGCTCCTCGACGAGTGTGAGCGACGCGTTCAGCTATGACACGGTCCCGTCGGTCTCGGCCGTCGGCCCGCGCACGGGTTCGCTGCTCGGCGGCGCCGCCGTCACGATCACCGGCACGGGTTTCGTGACCGGCTCCACAATTGTCACCTTCGGATCAGTTGCCGGCACGTCGGTCAGCTGCACCACGACGAGCTGCGTGGCCACCTCGCCGCCGGAGTCGGCCGGGGTTGTCGACGTCACGATCTCGACGCCGGGCGGCACGTCTGCGACCACTGCGGCCGACACGTTCACCTATGACGTCATGCCAATCGTGAGCGCCATCGCCCCGCACGCCGGACCGCTCGTCGGCGGGACGGTCGTCACGATCACCGGCACCGGGTTCATCGTCGCTGGGAGCTCAGTGCAGTTCGGGTCCGTTCCGGGAGCGTCGGTGAGCTGCAGCTCGACGACGAGCTGCGTGGCCACCTCGCCGCCAGAATCGGCCGGGGTCGACCACATCACGGTCTCGACACCGGGCGGCACCTCGGCGAAGACTGCAGCCGACACGTTCACCTACGACGCCATACCGGTCGTCACCGCCATCGGCCCGGCTGCAGGCAGCAGCAACGGCGGCGACGTCGTCACCATGACCGGAACCGGCTTCGTCCCCGGCTTCAGCACGGTCCGCTTCGGGTCGACCGGCGGCACGGCCGTCAGTTGCAGCTCGGCGACGACGTGTGTCGCCACCTCGCCGGCAGAGCCGGCCGGTCCGGTCCAGCTGAGTGTCACGACGGCGGGCGGCACCTCGGCGACCACTTCGGCCGGCACCTTCACTTACGACGGCACACCGAGCGTCACCGCCATCGACCCGAGCGCCGGTCCGCTCGCCGGCGGGACGTCGGTCGTCATCACCGGCAGCGGCCTTGACGATACGAGTGCCGTCTCCTTTGGCGGCACGGCTGCCACGAGCTACACCGTCGACTCCGACACGTCCGTCACGGCCGTCTCCCCGTCGCAGGCCGCCGGCGCCGTCGACGTCACCGTCACGAACGAGACGGGCACGTCCGCCGTCGTCGTCGCCGACACGTTCACCTACGACGCCACACCGAGCGTGTCGACCATCGCCCCGGCTACAGGCAGCAGCAAGGGCGGCGACGTCGTCACGGTCGCCGGAACCGGCTTCGTCCCCGGCTTCAGCACGGTCAGCTTCGGGTCGAGCCCCGGCACGGCCGTCAGCTGTTCGACCACGACGGCCTGTGTGGCCACGTCGCCGGCACAGTCCGCCGGTGCGGTCCAGCTGACCGTCACGACTGCGGGCGGCACGTCGGAGACCACCTCGGCCGATACGTTCACCTACGACGGCACGCCGAGCGTCACCGCCATCGCCCCGAGCGCCGGCCCGCTTTCCGGCGGGACGTCGGTCACCATCAGCGGCAGCGGCCTTGACGACACCATCGGCGTCTCCTTCGGCGGCACCGCTACCACGAGCTACACCGTCAACTCCGACACCTCCGTCACGGCCGTCTCCCCGGCGCACACCGCCGGCGCTGTCGACGTCACCGTCACAAACGAGACCGGCACCTCGGCTGTCGGCGCCGCCGACAGGTTCAGCTACGACGCCACACCGAGCGTGCTCTCGATCGCCCCGGCTGCCGGCAGCACCAACGGCGGCGACGTCGTCACCGTCACCGGAACCGGCTTCGTCGTCGGATCGAGCACCGTCAGCTTCGGGGCGGGTGCCGGCACTGCCGTCACCTGCGCCTCGTCGACGAGCTGTGCAGCCACCTCGCCGGCAGAGCTGGCTGGAACAGCTGATGTCATCGTGACCACGCCCGGCGGCTCCTCTGCGACCACTGCGGCCGACACGTTCACTTACGACGGCACGCCGAGCGTCACCGCCATCGCCCCGAGCGCCGGTCCGCTCTCCGGCGGGACGTCGGTCACCATCAGCGGCAGCGGCCTTGACGACGCCAGTGGCGTCTCCTTTGGCGGCACGGCTGCCACGAGCTACACCGTCAACTCCGACACCTCCGTCACGGCCTTCTCCCCGGCGCTCGCCGTCGGTACTGTCGAGGTCACCGTCACGAACGAGACGGGCACCTCCGCCGTCGTCGCCGCCGACGCGTTCACCTACGACGTCACACCGGTCGTCACCGCCATCGGCCCGGCGACAGGCAGCAGCAACGGCGGCGACGTCGTCACGATCACCGGAAGTGGCTTCGTCCCCGACTCGAGCACGGTCAGCTTCGGGTCGAGCCCCGGCACGGCCGTCACGTGCTCGACCACGACGTCCTGTGTGGCCACTTCGCCGGCAGAGTCCGCAGGTGCGGTCCCGCTGACCGTCACGACTGCGGGCGGCGCATCGGCGACCACCTCGGCCGATACGTTCACCTACGACGGCACGCCGAGCGTCACCGCCATCGCCCCGAGCGCCGGACCGCAAGTCGGCGGGACGTCCGTCACCATCAGCGGCAGCGGCCTTGACGACGTCAGTGGCGTCTCCTTCGGCGGCACGGCTGCCACGAGCTACACCGTCAACTCCGACACCTCCGTCACGGCCTTCTCCCCGGCGCTCAACGTCGGTACTGTCGACGTCACCGTCACGAACGAGACGGGCACGTCCGCCATCGTCGCCGGTGACACGTTCACCTACGACGCCACGCCGAGCGTGATGACCGTCGCCCCGGCTGCGGGCAGCACCAACGGCGGCGATGTCGTCACCATCACCGGAACGGGCTTCGTCGTCGGGTCCAGCACCGTCAGCTTCGGGTCGAGCGCCGGCAATGCGGTCACCTGCGCCTCGACGACGAGCTGTCAGGCCACCTCACCGGCCGAGCCGGCAGGGGTCGTCGGCATCACCCTCACCACGGCCGGCGGCACCTCGTCGAGCACCACGGCTGCCACGTTCACCTACGACGCCACACCGGTCGTCACCGCCATCGCCCCGAGTGCCGGACCGCTTTCCGGCGGGACGTCGGTCGTCATCATCGGCAGCGGTTTTGAAGACGCCAGCAGCGTCTCGTTCGGCGGCACGGCTGCCACGAGCTACGTCGTCAACTCCGACACCTCCGTCACAGCCGTCGCCCCGGCGCACGCGGCAGGTAGCGCCGACATCACCGTCACGAACGAGACGGGCACGTCGGCGACCGCTTCGGCGGACACGTTCACCTACGACGGCACACCGAGCGTCACCGCCATCGCCCCGAGCGCCGGACCGCTTTCCGGCGGGACGCCGGTCGTCATCACCGGAAGCGGCTTTGACGACGTCAGTGCTGTCTCGTTCGGCGGCACAGCCGCCACGAGCTACGTCGTCCACTCCGACACCTCCGTCACGGCCGTCGCCCCGGCGCACGCCGCCGGCACCCTCGACGTCACCGTCACGAACGAGACGGGCACGTCGGCGACCGCTTCGGCGGACACGTTCACCTACGACGACACACCGAGCGTCACCGCCATCGCCCCGAGCGCCGGTCCGCTTTCCGGCGGGACGCCGGTCGTCATCACTGGAAGCGGCTTTGACGACGTCAGTGCTGTCTCGTTCGGCGGCACAGCCGCCACGAGCTATGTCGTCCACTCCGACGCCTCCGTCACGGCCGTCGCCCCGGCGCACGCCGCCGGCACCCTCGACGTCACCGTCACGAACGAGGCGGGCACGTCCGCCAACGTCGCCGGTGACATCTTCACCTACGAGGTCACCCCGAGCGTCACCGCCATCGCCCCGGCGGCGGGCAGCACCAACGGCGGCGACGTCGTCACGATCACCGGAACCGGATTCGTCGTCGGGTCGAGCACGGTCAGCTTCGGGCCGAGTGCCGGCATTGCGGTCACTTGCGCCTCGTCGACGAGCTGTGCGACTACCTCGCCGCCAGAGCCGGCAGGGGTCGTCAACATCACCCTCACCACGGCCGGCGGCACGTCTGCCATGACTGCGGCCGACAGATTCACCTACGACACCACGCCGAGCGTCACCGCCATTGCCCCGAACGCCGGTCCGCTTTCCGGTGGGACGTCGGTCGTCATCACCGGCAGCGGACTTGCCGACGTCAGTGGCGTCTCCTTTGGCGGCACGGCTGCCACGAGCTACACCGTCAACTCCGACACCTCCGTCACGGCCGTCTCCCCGGCGCACGCTGCCGGCACCACCGACGTCAGCGTCACGAACGAGACGGGCACCTCGGCTGCTGTGTCCGGTGACAAGTTCACCTACGACACGACACCGAGCGTCACCTCGCTCAGTCCGACCACCGGCAAGATCGCCGGCGGCGACACCGTCACCATCACCGGCACCGGCTTCGCCGACGTCGCCGGAGTGGCGGGCGTCACCTTCGGCGCCACGAACGCAACCACCTACACCGTCAACTCGGACAACTCGATCACCGCAACCGCACCGGCGCACGCCCCCGGCACAGTCGGCGTCCTCGTCACGAACGAGACTGGCACCTCGGCGGCGGTATCCGGTGACACGTTCACCTACGACACGACCCCGGCGGTCGCGAGGCTGACCCCGAGCGCCGGCAAGATCGCCGGAGGCGACAGTGTCATCATCACCGGTACGGGGTTCGCCAACGCGAGCGCCGTCACCTTCGGCGGGACGAGCGCCACGAGCTACGCGGTCAACTCCGACACCTCGATCACCGCCATCACCCCGGCGCACGCAGCGGGCATCGTCGACGCCGTCGTCACGAACGAGTCGGGAACCTCCGCCGTCGTCTCCGGTGACAAGTTCACCTACGACACGACTCCGACGGTGACCTCCGTCAACCCGAGCGCCGGCAAGATCGTCGGCGGCGACACCGTCGTCATCACCGGCACGGGGCTGGCCAACGCCAGCGCCGTCTCGTTCGGCGGCACACCGGCCACGAGCTACGTCGTCACCTCCGACACGTCCATCACCGCCGTCTCCCCGGCGCATGCCGCCGGTAGCGCCGACGTCACCGTCACGAACGAGACGGGCACTTCGCCTACCACTGCGGCCGACAAGTTCACCTACGACACCACCCCGACCGTCACCTCGCTCGCCCCGAGGGCGGGCAGGATCATGGGCGGCGGCGTCGTCACCATCACGGGCAGCGGCTTCGTCGTCGGCTCGAGCACGGTCGCTTTCGGGCCGAGCGCCGCCACGCTGGTCAGCTGCTCGTCCACGACCACATGCGTGGCCACCTCGCCAGCCGAGCCGGCCGGGGTCGCCCACGTCACGGTCACGACTGCCGGCGGCACGTCGTCGACCACTGTGGCCGACCAGTTCACCTACGAGGCCGTCCCGAGCGTCACACAGATGAGCGTCAGCGGAGGCCACCTCGCCGGTGGCACCGCCGTCACGATCACAGGTGGCGGCTTCGTCGTCGGCTCGACGACCGTCAAGTTCGGGACGAGCGCCGGTCTCTCGGTCGCTTGTGCCTCGACCACCTCCTGCAAGACCTCCTCGCCGGCTGAGGTGGCCGGCAGCGTCTCGGTCATCGTCACGACGTCCGGTGGCAGCTCTGCCGCTACGGCTGCCGACAAGTTCAGCTACGACTCGGTGCCGAAGCTCACCCACTTGAGCCCGGCAGCTGGGCCCATCAAGGGCGGCACCAAGGTCACCATCACCGGCAGCGGCTTTGTCGTCCGCGCCACGACCGTCAAGTTCGGGACCAAGCCCGCCACCGTCGTCTCCTGCAAGTCGACCACCACGTGCACGGCGACGTCGCCGGCGGCCAAGGCGGGAACAGTCGCCATCGTGGTCACGACGCCTGGCGGCAGCTCGGCCGTCACGACTGCCGACAAGTTCGGTTACGACTCGGTCCCGAAGATCACCCTGCTGAGCCCGAAGGCGGGCTCGTACAAGGGCGGCACGGTCGTCACGATCACCGGTACCGGGTTTGTCGTCGGTTCGACGACCGTCAAGTTCGGGACGAAGGCCGGCCTCGCCGTCTCCTGCAAGTCGACCACCTCCTGCAAGGCGACCTCGCCGAAGCAGAAGACCACCGGTGCCGTCGAAGTCACCGTCACGACGCCGGGCGGGAGCTCGACAGCCTCGGCGGCCATCAAGTTCAGCTTCGACAAGGCGGCGAAGGTGACGGGGATCACGCTGAGCCCAGCACGGGCGCCGGGCGAGACGAACGTGACGCTCACCGGCAGCGGCTTCGTCGTGGGCGCCACGTCGGTCCGCTTCGCCGGGGTGGGCGCCGTCCGGCTGTCGTGCAGATCGACCACCTCGTGCACAGCAACGGTGCCATCGTTGCTCGCCGGCGAACTGAAGATGACCGTGACGAACCCAGGCGGCACGTCGATCGTGACGTTCCTCAGTGCCCTCGGGCGCCGCATCGCCGTGACGTCGGTCGTAGTGGCCAAGCCGGCGCCCGCCAAGTTGGCTGGCTCGTTGGGGCGGATCTGACAAATGTCACCGGGGTGTTGTGTGAGGCGGCACTGTCGCTGCGGCGCTCCGACGGCGACGATGGAGGCATGACCCCAACCAACGACGGGATCGTCCTGTCCAACCTGACGAAGTCCTATGGCGCCGTTCAGGCCGTCCGGGGCATCGACGCGGTCATCGCCGCCGGCGAGACGGTCGCACTGCTCGGGCCGAACGGTGCCGGCAAGACGACGACGATCGACATGCTGCTCGGCCTCGCCCGCCCCGACTCGGGAACCGTCACGTTGTTCGGACTGCCACCGGCCCAGGCCGTGAAGGCGGGAGCAATCGGCGGGATGCTCCAGACGGGACTGCTCCCTCAGTACCTGAGCGTCCGCGAGCTGTTGGCGATGATCGCCTCCCTCTACCCACATCCGCTCGACGTCGACGAGGTGCTGCAGCTGACCGGTACGGCCGATCTGCGCGACCGGCCCACGACAAAACTCTCCGGCGGCCAGACCCAGCGCGTTCGCTTCGCCATCGCCCTCGTGTCGAACGCGGATCTTCTCGTCCTCGACGAGCCGACCGCCGCCCTCGACGTCGAAGCCCGGCGGGACTTCTGGACTGCCGTGCGAGCGGTCGTGGCTCAGGGCAAGACGGTCGTGTTCGCCACCCACTACCTCGAGGAGGCCGACGCCTACGCGGACCGGATCATCCTCATGGCACGGGGCAAGGTCGTCGCCGACGGCCCCGCCACCGAGATCAAGGCCCGGGTCGGCGGCCGCACCATCAAGGCGACCCTGCCGGGTGTGGACCTCAGCAGCCTCTCGGCCCTACCAGGGGTGGCACGGGCGGACCAGCACGGCGAGTCAGTCATCTTGTCGTGTCCTGACTCCGACACCGCATTGCGCGCCCTGCTCGCCGGATACCCGCTCGCCCGCGACATCGAAGTGCTCGGTGCCGGCCTTGAAGCGGCCTTCCTGGAGCTGACGGCCGACTCCGACGACCAGATCGACCAGAAGCAGACACCGTGACGAGCCTGACCTATCTCCGCCTGGAGATCGTCCGGACGTTCCGCAACTGGCGCTTCCTCATCTTCTCGCTCGGCTTCCCGCTCGTGCTGTTCTTGACGGTCGCCGGCTCGAATCGCCACGCCCAGCTGCTGGGCATTCCCTTCCCCTTGTACTACCTGGCCGGGATGGCTTCGTGGGGCACGATGGTCGCCGTCATCTCGGGGGGCGCACGCATCTCCGTCGAGCGCTCAGACGGCTGGACCCGCCAGATGCGCATCACGCCGCTCTCGACGAACGCCTACTTCGGGTCGAAGGTGCTGAACGGGTACCTGATGGCGGTGCTCAGCATTGCCGTGCTCTATCTCGCCGGCTTCCTCCTCGGTGTCCGGCTGTCCGCCGGCGAATGGCTGACGTTGACCGGCCTCCTGCTCGTCGGGCTGATCCCCTTTGCCGTGGGCGGCATCCTGCTCGGGCACCTGGTGAAGCCAGATTCCCTCGGGCCGGCGATGGGAGGCGGCACGAGCCTGCTGGCACTCCTGGGTGGGGCATGGGGGCCTATCTTCCAGAAGGGAATACTCCTCAAGCTCACCAAGGGCCTCCCGTCGTACTGGCTCGTGCAGGCCGGAAAGACCGCCGTCGGCGGGAAGCTGTGGCCGGCGGAGGCGTGGATCGTCCTGGCGGCCTGGACGCTGATGCTCGCCGTGCTCGCCGTCCGTGTCTACCTGCGGGACACGGCGCGGGTCTGAGGTCCGTCGCCCATGAGAAAGCTCAAGTCCGAGACGTCGCCGGTAGGGTCCTGACGTGACGACGGCGAGCCCTCCGTCGGCCGGCTCATGTGCGGCGGAGGACGCTCGCCACTCCGACCGGGGCTATTTCGCACGGCGCTGGTGGTTCTTCGCCGGCGTGTGGCTCATCTATCTCGCCGAGCCCATCGCCGGCCTCTGGCAGCACGAGTCGGTCCCGCTGCGAGTCGTCGGGCTCGTGCTCATCGCGGTGTTCTCGGCCGCCTACATCCTGCTCGTGCCTCGTGGGGCCTTCGGTGGGCCGCGTATCTTCCGCCTCGCCGCCCTCGGCAGCATGGGTGCCACCGCCTGTCTCTTCCTCGTCTTGTGCGGCCGCGGTGGGGGCGGGCTCGTCTTCACCCCGTACCTCGTGGTGACGATGCTGGTCCTCTTGTCGTGGCGCCTGGCGGTCCCTGCCGCCGTGGCTCTCATCGCCATGGTGACGACGCTTCCTCAGTACGTGCGCCCCTTCGAGGTACACGGATTCCAGTGGGGGATCGGCGGAGGTGCCCTGTTTGCAGCGGTGGTCGTAGCCGGCATGCGACTTCTCGCCGGCACGCAGTACAAGCTGTCGAGGGCAGAAGCCGAGATCGAGCACATGGCGGCAGAGCAGGAGCGCCTGCGGATCGCCCGCGACTTGCATGACCTCCTCGGTCATGCCCTCACGACCGTCAGTGTCAAGGCCGAGCTCGCATCGCGCCTCGTCGCCATCGACCCGGCGCGGGCGGCGGCGGAGATGGCCGAGGTCGCCGAGCTCAGCCGTCAGAGCTTGGTGGACGTGCGAGCGACCGTCTCCGGCTACCGAGAAGTGAGTCTCGTGCGTGAGCTTGCGACGGCGCGCGAGATCCTCCAGGCCGCCGGCATCGAAGCCGAGCTGCCGGGCGCCGCCGAGGACGTTGCCGGGGACCTCCGAGAGCTCTTCGGCTGGGCGCTGCGGGAGGGGATCACGAACGCCGTGCTCCACAGCCGGGCGCGGCGGGTCGTCGTGCGGCTCGAGCGGCGATCCATCGAGGTCGTGAACGACGGCGTCAGCGACGGCACCGAGGGCCCGGAGACGGCGTCGGCGCCGACCGCCTCCGGCCACGGCCTCGTCGGGCTGTCGGAGCGGGCCGCAGCCCTCGGAGGCGAGGTGCAAGCGGGCCGAGACGGCGAGAGCGGCTACCGGCTCCGGGTCGAGGTCCCTGCATGATCACGGTGTTGCTGGCGGACGACCAGCACCTCGTCCGCGGCGCGCTCGCGGCCCTGCTGAGCCTCGAGGACGACATCACCGTTGTGGGCGAGGTCGGCAGGGGCGACGAGCTCGTGGCGGCCGTCGAGCTGCTGAGCCCCGACGTGGTCCTCGTGGACATCGAGATGCCCGGCCTCGACGGCCTCGCCGCCACGGCGATCCTCACGACCGTCGCACCAAAGGCCCGAGTCCTGATCCTCACGACGTTCGGGCGCCCGGGCTATCTCCGGCGCGCCATGGAGGCCGGGGCGCTCGGGTTCGTCGTGAAGGACACGCCGGCCAGGCAGCTGGCCGACGCCGTCCGGCGGGTGTCCCGGGGCGAGCGGGTTGTCGATCCCACCCTGGCTGCGACGACGCTCGCCACTGCAGCCAGCCCACTCACAGGCCGTGAACGCGACGTGCTCATCGCCGCGAGGGATGGTGCGACCGTGGGCGACATCGCGAGGAGGCTGTTCCTCGGCGAAGGCACGGTGCGGAACTATCTGTCCTCCTCGATCTCGAAGACCGGCTCCCGCAACCGGGTCGAGGCGCTGCGCGTGGCCGAGGAGCGCGGCTGGCTCTAGGAGCCCGAGCCCCGCATCACTGCGTGCGCCCGCCTCTCGGCTGATGGGTGTCCTCCGGCCGGACCTGGCTGGCCTGGCGAAAGCGCCGTTGCAGCTCTCGCTGCGCTTGGCGCAGTTGTGCCTGTTGCTCGCGGTAGGCCCGTTTCCATTGGTCCTTCTGGTCGCGCTGGTCGCGGCTCCATTGCTCCGTGTGTTCGAGGAAGGACGCGAGTCCTTGAAACGCCGCCGAGGTCGTCTTGCCACCGCCCCGTTCCGCCTCCCGTTGGAGCTGTTGCCACGTGAGGCGGGCTTGGCGCACGGCGGTTGCCACCTGCTTCGCCGCCTGCTGGGCGGACTCAGCGGCGGACTTGAGCTGTTCCCGGTTGCCATGGCCCTCGGGGACGCCGAAGGACCACAGTCCCGATTCGACGAGGCGAGCAGCGCGGCGAACCTCGGCGCGCACGAGATCTCTCGCTTCGGCAGGTGGCCGGCCGTCGACGGCATGGCGCCGGACGGCATCGGACTGAATGCGCCACAAGCCGAGCACGGCAGTGGCGGCGATCCGCGGCTCCGGCTCGTCGGGGCTGACGCCCGCCCGCGCCGCCATGGCCTCGGCCGCCACTTGTACGAGCCGCTCGGACATGTCGCGCTCGGCGGCCCGCAGCGACGGCGTGGCGTCGACCAGCTCGCCGAATCGACGAAACAGCGGTATACCGATGCTCAGCCACGTCGCATACTGCTCGTCGAGCTGGAGGCCGAGCAGTTCGAGCGCTCCCTCGACCGGGGACCGCTCCGGAGAGCCTGGTCCGAGCGCCTGCCAGATCAACGCCGCCAGCTCCGCCTCCCGGTCGAGAAGCAGCGACTCCTTCGTCGGGAAGTAGTTGTACACGGTCTTCTCGGACACGCCGCACGCCTCCGCCACGTCGGTCACCTTGACCTCGTCGAATCCGCCTTCGAGGAACATCGCCGTCGCCGTGTCCGAGATGAGGCGCCGCGTCGCACGCTTCTTGCGCTCGCGCAGCCCTTCGCTCCAGCCCGGCGCCTCGTTGTCCTCTGGATCGTCCTCCACGCAGGAAATCTTACCGCAGCCTGAAAGTTCTAGTTGCACAATGTTTCTAGTGACAGTAAGTTCGTTGCTGGGCGACGGACGCCGGACACGGAAAGGACACCGACATGCCGATACCCGAGTACGCCGTAGTGACCAACAGGCTGACAAAGCGATTCGGGGACCTCGTCGCCGTCGACCGCATCGACCTCCAGGTCCCTGCCGGGTCAGTCGTCTCGCTGCTCGGACCGAACGGCGCCGGCAAGACGACGGTGGTGCGGATGCTGGCGACGTTGACCGAGCCGACGAGCGGCACGGCCGTCGTCTGTGGGCACGACGTGACGCGGGAGGCGGACGCCGTTCGGAGCCTCATCTCCCTCACCGGGCAGTTCGCGGCGCTCGAAGGCAACCTCACCGCGAAGGAGAACCTCGTGCTCATGGCGCGATTGCGCGGATATGACAGGAGGACCGCGCTGCGGGTGGTGGATCGACTGATCGACCGCTTCGACATCGGCGAGTTCCGGGACAAGCTCGTCAAGTCGGTCTCGGGAGGGCAGCGGCGGCGTGCCGATCTCGCCGCCAGCCTCGTCTGCCAACCGAAGCTCCTCGTTCTCGACGAGCCGACGACCGGGCTCGATCCTCGCAGCCGGCAAACGGTCTGGGCGACCGTCCGCGAGCTGATCGCCGAGGGGGTCACCGTGTTGCTCACGACGCAGTACCTCGAAGAGGCGGACGAGCTCGCCGATCACGTCGTGCTGATCGATCACGGCCGCGCGGTCGCCACGGGCACGCCGGCGCAGCTGAAGGCCCAGATCGGTGATCAGCGAGTGGACGTCGTCGCCGTCGACGTGGCGGGTTACGAGCTGCTCGTGGCACAGCTGAGCGGTCGGTTCCGGCTGACGACCGCCCCCGAGCGCCGCATGATCTCCATCCCCGCACCCGGCGAGACCTCCGACCTGCGGGCCGTCACCGAGATCGTCGCCGCCAGCGGAGTGCCCGTGGACGAGGTGGCTTTGCGGCGACCGACGCTGGACGACGCCTTCCTCGCCCTCACCAGCGTCTCGGGACCCGATATCGGCGACACGGTTGCCGAGGTGCTCGCATGAGCTCGATCACGGCAAGTCTCACGTTGGTCGAGCACGCGCCGGCGACCGAGGCGTTGCCCGCCCGCCCGGGATCGCTACGGCGGTTCAGTCGGGAGACCATGTTGCTCGTCGGTCGCAGTCTGCGCGCCATCCCGCGGGTTCCCGAACGCCTCAGCGACGTGACGATCCAGCCGATCATCTTCACGCTGCTGTTCCTCTACGTATTCGGTTCGGCGATCCACATTCCCCATGTTCGCTACCAGGACTACCTCCTCCCCGGCCTCCTCGGCCAGGGGATCGCCTTCGGCGTGATCGGGACCGGTGTCGCCACTGCGACCGACTTCACCACCGGCGTCACAGACCGCTTCCGGTCGTTGCCGGTCACGCGGCTGTCGGTCATCACCGCGCAAGTCGTCGGGCAGTTCCTCGAGCAGATCCTCGGTGCCGCCATCATCGTCGGTATCGGCCTCGGGCTCGGTTGGCGCCCCCACCTTGGGTTCGGGAGCGGGCTCGAGGTGGCCGGCCTCGTGCTGCTGGGTTTCGTGGCGTTCACCTGGTTCGGCGTCTTGCTCGGCATGCTCGTTCGCAGCTCCGACGCGATGCAGGGGATCGGGTTCGCCATCGTGTTCCCCCTCTCGTTCCTCGCCGGGACCTTCGTGCCGATCCAGGGGATGAAGACGGTGCCCCGAGCGATCGGGGAGTGGGATCCGCTCTCGACGTTCGTGGCCGCAGTGCGCCAACTCTGCCAAGGGATCCATTCGAGTGGCTCATGGCCGCTCGAGCATCCCGTCGTCGCCATGATCGGCTGGTGCCTGGTCATCACCGCCATCTGCGTCCCGCTCGCACTGCGGCGGTTCCGGACGGTGAGCGGCGGTTGAAGCGTGCCGTACGGGCAACTTGCGTCTCAAGTCAACGGCCGGATCTGTCGATGTAATGAGCTGTGTCTACAGCGAGGGCACGCCAACCAAACCACCATGATTGCCACCCCAAGGCGACCCGACGGGAGACGTGAACGAAAATGGATGCCGGAACCAGAGAAGCGGACCACGAGGCTCGCAACGAGTACCTGAGCGAGATCCACCTGACGTGGCAGGAGTTTCGGGACACGGTCGAGGATGTGCAAGCGTCCTACGAAGACGCCCTCGAGGCATGCAGCGAGGCGTTCGAGAAAGAGCGGCTGGAGGCGAGCGAAGCCCACACCACCGGCATCGAGGCCGCTTGGGACACCTACAAGCAGGACATCGACACCGCAGGCTCGAGCAACCGCCGCGAGGTGATCACCTCAGCGCGCACCCAGTACCGGGAAGCTGTGGCACAGCTCCGGCAGGAGTTCGAGGGGCGGGTCGCCACGGCGCGGGCCAGCTACGGCGACAGCCTGCAAAGCTCTCGGGACATGTACGACGAAGCGGTGGATGCGGCCCTTGCCACGTATCGCGGCGCCGTCCAGAACGTGCAGAACTTCGCCGATCCCGACACCCACTCGACCGATTCTCTCGAGCACATCGGCGCCATCGCAGCGCGGAGCTCGGAGAAGGCTGCGGGCGACGACGGGGACGAGTTGTTCAAGGCAGCCTCGGACGAGGCGGAGTTGCTCGCCGCCGCACACGCGGCGATGAACGGATCCGACGCCTGATCACAGGCTCCGCACTCTAAGCTCAGCGCTCCCGATGGAGGATTCGAGGAGCGACGAGTGACTGCACGGACCGAGAGTGGCGGCCCGACTTCGGCCCGCCGCCGCGCCCTCGGGCAACGGCACGGCTTGCGACGCGTGCCCGGTCGCATGCTGCTGGCGGTCGGCCTGCCCGCGCTCCTCTTTCTCGCAGCCATCCCCGCGCAGTCGTCGGCCGAGTCGTTGGCACGGCGTGCGGTGACGAGCACCATCTCGACGCTCGACGCCCGAGCGAGCACGACGGGCGCCATCGTCATCGGGACGAACGGTTCGGCCTACGTCGCCTGGGAGCATCCGAGCAGTGGGCCGGCGACGATCCGCTTCTGCGTGATCCTGCCCGGAGGTACCTGCAAGCACGCCATCACGCTCCCGATCCCGTCGAACCCGGACAAAGGATGGGCCGTGACTCAGCCCTTCCCCATCCTCGGCGGGAAGGCCGGGGTCGTCTACGTCGTCGGGCCGCGGTACGTACCCGACGACTCCATCATCTGGACCTCGACCGACGGTGGAGCCAGTTTCTCGAGGGGCTACGTCCTGGCTAACTCCTACGTCGGCGAGACGAACGTCGACGACGTCCTTCGCATCGCCGATCCTCACCCGACGAAGGACTTCTTCGCCGTCGGGTCGAACAACCCCGGTCTCGGGTTCTCGACCACGACCACGTTGTACGTGAAATGCAACGTCTGCAGCCTGAGCTTCGGAGCGGGGGGTGTCGCCGGCGGGACCCTCGGGATCCTCGCAGGCCGAGCCGTCGAGGCCTTCTGGAACGATGCGAGCCCACCGATGGTGGACTACTACTGGTCGCCCACCGACGACATGCCAGAGGCCGGGGCGTGGTACGGCCCGATCGCCGTGAGCAAGGGGATCGGCGCACGGCTCACCAGCGGGCCGAAGGGGATGTTCCTGCTCTCACAGGACTTCGCCGGCCACGAGCCGCAAGCGACTCGTCTCGACGTCCGCAAGTGGAACGCCGCCACGCACAGGTTCGGACCGGCCGTGACGGTCGTCGACGACACGTCCTCCAGCGGATCGGACGCGATTGGTGGCTTCGGCGAGGATTCGCTGACGGGGGCTCTCTATGTCGCCTGGGTCGGTTCCAGCTCCAAAGGCGATGTCGTGCGGGTGTGGATCTCGACTGATGGCGGTCTGAAGTGGTCCAAGGCGACCGACGTGGCCAAGGTCGACGGCACGTCCGCCGGCCCGATCCGGATCGCGGCGAGAGACGGTAAAGGTTTCTTGACGTTCGAGGACGTCGCCGGCCTTCACCTGGTCGACCTGTCCCACCTTTGATCGCCGGGCACGCCGGTGCGGGCGCGTCGGCTCAGGCTTTGGCAGAGATCGCCGACACGAGCGACGCCGGCACGGGTGCCACCCGACAGCTGAGGGTGGCGGACCCGGAGGTGACGACGAGGGTCATGGCACAGCGCGGGATTGCCGGCGACGTGCTGAGGTCGATGTCGAGCAGCCGCAAGCCACCTTCTCCGAGCGTCAGCAGGTGCCCGTCGGCAATGCCGATGGTCGCCGGCAGCATGATCGGCCCGACGGCCACCTTGATCGTGTCCGGGCCTTGCAGGGCGACGCGCCGCCCGATCGCTTTCGACAGCTCGGCTGCCGTCACCGTCACCTGCACTTTGGCACTCGCGATGCTGGTGACACGAACCTTTCGGCTCGAGAAGAGAGCGTGGCGGTCGATCTGCAGGTCCGTCGCAAGGACGAGGACTCGGGAGACCTCGAGCTTGCCGATGGGGACATCGAGGAGCTGCACGTCGACCTCGCTGACGTCGCCGCGCACGAGCAGGTCGAAGAGAAACGGGAACGACGAGATCGTGGCGCTCGCCGCGCCGGCGTGCGTCTTCGACCGGAGGGCGCGTGCGAGCTGGTTCTCGGCCGCTGACCGCCCCCCGAGATCGGCGGCGGTATAGCCGGCTGCGAGCACCAGCAGGACGAGTAAGGCGGCAAGGACACGGTGCCTCCTGCGACGGCTCCGCCCTACCGGCATCGAGGCGGACCGCTCATCCGGCCGGCGGGCTGTCGAGTGTGCCAGCCGTCTGGGCGGTATCGGTGCTCAGCTCATCGGGTCCGATCCGCCGCAGCGTCGTTGCATCATCGTCATCATCCTCGGCCACGGGACCTCCCAGTACCCTCAGTATCGCCCGGCCGGCGCCGCCGAGGTGGCGCATCCGGGTGAGGATCGAAATGATCGGATCGAGAGGATCGGGATGGCTGACGGCGTGCTGATGATCGCCAACCGCGGCGAGGTTGCCCTGCGAGTCGCCAGATCGGCTCGTGAGCTCGGCTATCGGACCGTGGCCGTCCACGCCGCTGACGACGCGGCGGTGCCCAGCCGCCTCGCCGACGAGGTCGCTGAGCTGGCAGGGTCTGGCCCGGCGGCTTACCTCGACGCGGCGGCGATCGTGGCGGCTGCTCGTGGGCACGGATGCTCGCATGTGCACCCCGGGTGGGGGTTTCTCAGTGAGAGCGCCGCCCTTGCGCAAGCCTGTGCGGAGGCCGGGATCGTGTTCGTCGGGCCGCCGGCAGGCGTGCTCCGGACCCTCGGCGACAAAGTCGAAGCCCGCTCCCTCGCGGCGGCCGCAGATGTTCCCGTGCTCGCGGGGACGCCGGTCGCCGACCTTGCGACTGCAGCCGCCTTTCGTGCGTCGCTCGACGACGGGGCCTCCGTGATCATCAAGGCCGTGGGCGGCGGGGGAGGGCGGGGCATCCGAGTCGTGGGCCCTGGCGACGACCTCGAGGCGGCCTACCGCCGGAGCAGTTCCGAGGCTGGCCGCGGGTCGGCTGACGCAGCGGTGTACCTGGAGCGGTATGCCGGAGCGGTCCGCCACATCGAGGTCCAGATCGCCGCGGACGCCGGCGGCTCCGTGGCCCATTTCGGGGAGCGGGACTGCTCGCTGCAGCGGAGACGACAGAAGCTGATCGAAGTAGCCCCTGCGCCTCGTCTCGATCCGAGTGTCCGCCACGAGATCGTGCAGGCGGCGGTGCGGCTCGCCCACATGTGCGGCTACCGCAACATCGGGACCTTCGAATTCCTGTTGGCCACAGACGGATCCCTCGGCGACATGCACTTCGCCTTCATCGAGGCGAACCCGCGCTTGCAGGTGGAGCACGCCGTGACCGAGGAGCTCTTCGGGGTCGACCTCGTCGCCCTGCAGCTGCAGCTCGCCGAGGGCCGCACGCTCGCAGAGCTCGGCATGGCGTCACCCACGCCCGCGGACGGATTCGTGATCGAAGCACGGATCAACGCCGAGACCATGACGGAGGACGGCAACGTCGTCGCCTCGTTCGGCCCGGTCACCGCGCTCGAGCTCCCCAGCGGCCCAGGCGTCCGTGTCGACACTGCGGCGCGAGTCGGGTCCGTCGTCGACCGGCGTTTCGACTCGCTGCTCGCAAAGGTGGTGGTGCGCTCGCGATCAGGCTCCTATGCGCAGGCCGTCACCAAGCTCGCACGGGCTCTCGACGAACTGAACGTGGAGGGAGTGGCGACCAACGCCGGCCTGCTCCGAAGGCTCCTCAGCGAGCCCGGGGTTGTGGGCGCCGAGGCGACGACGACCTTTGTGGACGCCAATGCAGGGCGTCTCGCAAGTGCCGTGACGACACCACGAGCCCCGGAACTGACACCGGCGCTGACATCGGCACCGGAACGCCCGATGGGCCTGGACTTCGCCGGCGCCGACGGGCTGGCCACGGTCGTGTCGCCCTTGACGGGCGTCGTCGTCGCAGTCGAGGTCGCCGTCGGCGCTGAGGTCGTCGCCGACGCAGCCGTCGTCGTTGTCGAGGCGATGAAGATGGAGCACGTCGTCGTCGCCGGGACGGCGGGGATCGTCCGCGACCTTCTCGTGTCACCGGGCGACGCCGTCGACCTCGGACAGGGCGTGGCGGTCCTGCAGCCGGCCGAGGTCGCCGGCGCCTCGGACACAGCGCCTACCGCCGTAGACCTCGACGAGATCCGTCCCGATCTGGCCGAGCTGTTCGAGCGGCGCCGGCTGCTCGGCGACGAGACGCGTGAGGCGGCGACGAACCGCCGCCACAGCGCCGGGAAGAGAACTGCCCGAGAGCTCGTGGACGACCTGTGCGACGACGGCAGCTTCGAGGAGTACGGCGGCTTCGCCGTGGCGGCCCAGTCGGCTCGGCGATCCGCACAGGATCTGATGGCGAACACGCCGGCCGACGGCCTCGTCGCCGGAGTCGGGCGGGTCAACGGGGACCTGTTCGACGACGAACGGGCCCGGTGTGCGGTCTTGTCCTACGACTTCACCGTGCTCGCGGGCACGCAAGGACAGCGGAACCATCAGAAGAAAGACCGTCTGCTCGAGCTCGTGGAGCGGCTCCGGCTGCCGGTGGTGCTCTTCGCCGAGGGCGGCGGCGGCCGGCCGGGCGACTCCGACTTCCCGGTCATCTCGGGCCTCGACACGCGCGCCTTCGCCTTGTACGGCGCACTCAGCGGCCTCGTCCCTCTCGTCGGCATCGTGCAGGGCCGATGTTTTGCCGGCAATGCCGCCCTCCTCGGCTGCAGCGACGTCGTCATCGCCACGACCGACGCCAACATCGGCATGGGTGGCCCGGCCATGATCGAGGGAGGCGGGCTCGGAGCGTTCTCACCGGACGACATCGGGCCAGTCGACGTGCAGGCGCCGAACGGGGTCATCGACGTCGTCGTGGCCGACGACCGGGAGGCCGTCGCCGTCGCCAAGCGCTACCTCTCGTACTTCCAAGGCCCGCTCGCCTCTTGGACGTGCGCGGATCAGCGAGCTCTCCGCCACGTCGTCCCGGCGAACCGGTCCCGGGTCTACGACGTGCGCCGGGTCATCGACGTCATGGCCGACACCGATTCGGTGCTCGAGCTGCGCGGGCAGTTCGGCATCGGCGTCGTCACCGCCCTCGCCCGCGTCGAGGGTCGTCCCGTCGGCGTCATCTGCAACAACCCCGCTCACCTCGGAGGTGCGATCGACGCCCCGGCGGCCGACAAGGCGGCCCGGTTCATGCAGCTCTGCGACGCGTTCGACCTCCCGATCCTGTTCCTGTGCGACACGCCGGGCTTCATGGTCGGGCCCGAGGCGGAGCGCAGCGCGCAGGTGCGTCACTTCAGCCGCATGTTCGTGAACGGCGCCAGCCTCACGGTCCCGTTCTTCACGATCGTGCTGCGCAAGGGTTACGGGCTCGGTGCCCAGGCAATGGCCGGCGGGAGCTTTCGCTCGCCCCTGTTCACGGTCAGCTGGCCGTCGGGCGAGTTCGGCGGGATGGGACTCGAAGGCGCCGTGCGGCTCTCCATGCGGCGCGAGCTCGAGGCCGTCGTCGACGACGCCGAGCGGGAGGAGCTGTACCGCGGCCTCGTCGCCCGCGCCTACGAGCGGGGCAAGGCGCTCAGCATGGCCACGAACCTCGAGATCGACGACGTCATCGATCCGGCCGAGTCACGCCGGCGGATCGTCCACACGCTCGAGGCCGCCGGCCCCAGCACACGGCCTCACGGGAAGAAGCGGCCGTGCATCGACGCCTGGTGACGACGTAGGTTCAAGATCGAAGAACCGCCCGGACGCTTGTCAACCTCGAGCGCCGAAGCTTTCCGATCTCACCGGAGCACTCCATCTCAAAGGACAGGACACCCATGTCGCAGGACGACCACAGTGCGGGTTCGGCTCGCCTCGCGGACGAGATGCGGCGGATCATCGAGCGTCTCGCCGTCGTCCGGGCACCTGCCGAGGAGCTCCGCCTGGCCACCGAGGCGGCGGCGGTCTTTGCGGACCGGCTCGAGCAGCTACCGGAGCGGGCGCGGTCGTGGGAGGTCAGCGAGGCCGGACTGCTGCCTCGCGACTTCGTCGCCTTCAGTCCGGTGAGCGGCCGGAGCAACGCCATCGCACCGCCCGTGACGCTTCACGTCGTCAATGGCCCGGAGGGCGCTGTCATCGAGGGCGAGGTGAGTTTCGGTCCGGCCTACGAAGGGCCGCCGGGACATGTCCACGGTGGCATGGTCGCTGCCATGTTCGACGAGCTCCTCGGCTTCGCCCAGCAGGAGCCGGCCTTCACGGCCACCCTGACGATTCGTTACCTGCGGCCGACGCCTCTCAACCGGCGACTGCAGCTACGGGCCTTCGTGGATCGGGTCGACGGGCGCAAGCGGATCACGCGGGGCACCTGCGAGTTGGACGGCACCCTCCTCACCGAAGCCGAGGGCTTGTTCATCGCCCCGCGGAGCGGTGAGGACTTTCTGGCACGGCTCGGAGAAGGCGCCCGCCCGCCGGCTACAGATCCTTGATCCGCGGACCCTGCCTCACTAGGGTCACCGCCATCGTCGGTCGACGTCGATCACGGCGAGAAGGGGTATGACCATGCGCCACCTCAGCACCCGAGTGATCGCAGTCGCCATCGTTGTGGCGGCGATCACGTCGGTTCCCTCGCTTGCCGCCGCGTCCCCACCTCCGGCGACTCCTCACAGCGTCACGCTGAGGTCCGTTGTCTCCTCGACCTACAACTTCGCCTGCGCCCTCGCGTCCGGCGGCAAGGTCGAATGCTGGGGCGACAACAGCTACGGAGAGCTCGGGAACGGCAAGACGGCCGACTCCGCCACACCGGTCCTCGTGAAAGGGATAGCCGGGGCCACCCAGGTCGTGAGCGGCTGGTACCACGGCTGCGCGCTGCTCGGCACCGGAACGGTGAAGTGTTGGGGGTACGGAGACTATGGCCAGCTCGGTAATGGCTTGACCGTGGACGAGTCGACGCCCGTCACCGTGAAGGGCGTGCTGCACGCGAGGAGCATCGCCGCCGGCGGCTACGACTCGTGCGCCTTGTTCTCGAACGGGACGGCGAAATGCTGGGGCTACGACGCCGACGCCCAGCTCGGCAACGGCGTCTCGACCTACGACGAGTTGACCCCCGTGGCCGTCAAGCTCACCGGAATCAAGTCGATCTCGGTCGGCGGCGAGCATGCCTGTGCCCTCGTAGGGAAGGGAACACCAGAATGCTGGGGTTATGACGAGTACGGTGAGACCGGTCGCCCTTCGGACGACTTCCAGCTGAAGCCCGAGACAATCCCAGGTCTCAGCCATGCCGTCCAGATCTCCGCCGGCGCATACGACACCTGTGCCGTCGTGAGCGGTGGCCGTGTCGAGTGTTGGGGCTACAACGAGTACGGGCAGCTCGGCGACGGTGGCTTCACGTCGCTCTTCGTGCCCACAGCCGTCATCGGGCTCCACGATGCCGTGGAGGTCGTGGCTGGCTACTACACGACGTGCGTGATCACCACGAGCGCCACCGTGGCTTGTTGGGGCGACTCGTACTACGGGGAGGCAGGTTCGTCACAGGACTACCTTGACATGCCGGTCGCCGTGCATGGTCTGTCCAAGGTGGAGGGGGTGGCGGTCGGGGACTACACCACCTGTGCGGCGCTCACGAGCAATCGGGTCAAGTGTTTCGGCTTCGGCGGCGTCGGGGCGCTCGGCGACGGGCAACCCGGCTACGTGCTCGTGCCGAAAGCGGTGTCCACCCTGAAGGGGGCAGTCAAGATCACGAACGGCGATGACGACGCCTGCTCGGCGCTTTCCGACGGCCATGCCGACTGTTGGGGCTATGGCGATTACGGCTCCCTCGGCACGGGCACCTTCAACAACCAGCCGAGGCCGGCGTCGGTGAAGGGGATCACCGGTGTGACGGCCATCTCTGCTGGTGACGAGCACTCGTGTGCTCTCGTCACGGGCGGGAAGGCAGAGTGTTGGGGCTCGAATGACGACGAGCAGCTCGGCGACGGGTCCGGCTACGCCGGGTCGGTCAGCCCCGTACGTGTGTCGGGGCTGCACGGTGCCTCGGCGATTTCAGCCGGGGGCTATCACACGTGTGTGATCGTGGCCGGCCATGCCGAGTGCTGGGGCGCGAACTACTACGGGCAGCTCGGGAACGGCACGACGAACGAAGCAGCCACCCCCGTCAGCGTGAGCGGCATCACGGCTGCCAAGGCGATCTCGGCGGGCTACGACCACACCTGCGCAATCGACGGCGCCGGTGGCAGCGTCGAGTGCTGGGGCGACAATTACGACGGAGCGCTCGGCGACGGATCGACGACGCAGTCCTCTACGCCCGTCGGTGTCGTGGGCCTGTCGGGGGCGACGGCGATCGCCACTGGATACGAGTTCTCCTGCGCCCTCCTTCATGGGACGGTCGAGTGTTGGGGGTACGGAGGAGAAGGTGACCTCGGCAACGGCAGCTACAGCACCTCCTCCGTACCGGTCGCGGTCACAGGCTTGAGCGGCGTGACAGCGATCTCCGCCGGTGAGTACACGGCCTGCGCGGTTCTCGCGGGTGGCAAAGTCGACTGCTGGGGCTACGGCGAGAGTGGCCAGCTCGGCAACGGGATAGCCGAAGACAGCGACCTGCCCGTGCGAACCTCCGGGATCAGCGGAGCCAAGACCGTGTCGGTCGGCTATGGGGCAACGTGTGCATTGTTCGGCACCGGCCACGTCGACTGCTGGGGGGACGACACCTTCGGCGAGGTCGGTATCGGTCAGCTCGGTGAGTCGCTGACCCCGGTGACGGTCGTCGGTCTGATCCTGTAAAGGGTGTCTGGCCTGGCGTGAGCCCGGACGCGAAAGGGGCCGGGGCTGTGACACCCCGGCCCTTTTTGACGCCGCAGGACGAGAGTCAGACGCTGATCGCCGCTGCGCTCGTGGCGTTGCCGACGCTCGTGGCCGAGCCGTACCCGCCGACCCTGCCGTTCGAGGACACGAGCCAGAAACCTGTGCCGACGGGAGCGGCCGCGATACCGGCGACCGGCGTGGAGGGCTTGGGCCCGGCGATCGGCTTCGCGTTGCCTTCGCCGAAGACCTGGCCGCCGGCGTCCGCCAGCCAGTAGCCGTTCCCGCTGGTCGTCGGCGCGATCCCGACCACCGCGCTGTTCGGCTTCTTGGCGTTGCCGTACCACTTGGCGTCGCCGAAAGCGCTGACGTCGCCGTTGCTGGCGACGAGCCAATATCCCCCGCCACTCGGTGTGGAAGCGATGGCGGTGATCTTTGCGCCCTTCGCCACCTTCCCTGTGTAAGTCCGGACCTCGCCGAACGCCTTGACCACCCCGCTTCGGGTCACGATCCAGTAGCCCGTGCCGGCGGGGCTGGCGGCGATGCCGACGACGCCCGTCGTGGACTCGCCGCCGTACCACTTGGCGTTCCCGAAGGGCGTCACCGCACCGGACGTCGTCACGACCCAATATCCAAGGCCGTCGGGTGTGGCAGCGATCCCGGCTGCCGTGAGGCCCTCGTCTCCGATACCGCCGTGTGACCGGGTGTCGCCGAAGCCGAGAACTCCGCCAGCGGGGCTGAGGACGAGGTAGCCGTCGTCACCGAGGCTCGGTTCTACGACGGCGGACGACGCCAGCCCGAGCCCCTTGGCGGAGCGCGCCCGCACGCTGAGCGTCCACTCCACGCCCGCTTGCAGGGTCGTGAGCGTCGAGCCCTTGGCGGTGGCGCCAACCGAGCGCGACACGGCTGGCAGGCCGGGCGATGTTGCTGTGACTGCGTAACCGGTCACGGGCGAGCCCCCGTCGGTGACGGGAGCTTTCCAGCTGATCGAGGCGAACCCGGCGCCGGCTGTTGCCGTCACCGAGGTCGGCGCGCTCGGCGCGCTCGTCGTATAGGTGAATCTCGCCGCAGGTGTCGGCGGAGACGACCCGTAGCCGGTGAGGTCGCTCTCGAGCGTCGTGAGCGTGATCGTGACCGTCGTGCCGGCGCTTCCCGGCGGGGACGTCACGGCGACCACATTCGTGGCGCCGCAGTCGAGGATCGCCTGTTCATTGGTGAACGACGCCGCCACGACCTTGCCGAAGGACACGCTCGTCAGGCACCCGAGGTTCTCCCCGCTGATCAGCACGTACGTGCCTCCCCGGGCCGGCCCGCTCTTCACCGAGATCGAGTCGATCTTGGGGTTGCCGGGCGGATAGAGGAGGAAAAGCGATCCCGCCGTCTCCTGCGAGCAACCCGTGGAAGTGCACAGCGACATCGCCACGACGGCGGGATTCTCCGCCACCGTCTTCGTCGTGAGGACGTCGTCGCTCGTCACCGAGTAGGTGTACTGCGTGCCGTACGAGTACGGCGTGTTGACGTCCAGGTACTGGATTGGCCCGAACACCTGCTTGAAGCCTTGGCCGCCGACGCTGAGCGGCGTTCCGCCCGTGTCCGGGCCGCCCGACAGGCCCTCGAACGTCCTCGAGGAGGACGAGTTGACGACGCCGGTCACATTCGGGACACCGGCGTAGACGACGTCCCTGCCTGCGGACTGTCCGGCGATCGTCCTCACGCTCGCCGGCACCGACATCGGCTCGACGGTCGGCTCGGACAGCCCGGGGATGCCCGGGGCGAGGAACTGGATCTCGGTGCCGGAGAGATACGTGCAATCCGGCTGCCCGCAGAAGGCGACTGAGGAGTCCTGCGTCGGGTTCCCGAAGGCCCCCCAGTCGAAGGTGAGAGGATCGAAACCCTGACCTGTCACCGTGACGAGCGTCCCGCCGAACTCGCTCGCGAGGCTGGAGGGATCTGCCACCGTCGTGGACACCGAGGTGATCTCCGGGGCCGGTACGTAGTCGTACTCCGTAGGTGCCGGCATCTCCTCGCACGCGCAGTCGGGCGGGAGGGCGGTGACGCCCATCGAGGTGGGCTCGAGCGTCGGGCCTTCGTAGGGAGGCAGGATCGTGGAGGTGGCGCTCTCGTTGGCGCCGGCACTGACGACGACCTGCACCTGGCAGATGTCGTTCGTCGCCGTCTCGCCGGCCGGGAGGTCTCCGCCGCAGCTCGTCGTTCCTGCGTCGAAGGCCGGCGGCGTCACCGAGATTTCGAACGGGGACAGGACCGTGACGTCGGATGCCGCCAAGTCGCCGAAAGTGACCGTGTCGCCGTCGGCGAACCCGGACCCGAGGATGGTGACCTTGCCCGGCGCCGTCTCGAGTCCTCCATACGGGCTGACGCCGCTGACCGACGGTTTGACGGGGCTCGTCGTGGTGCTGGAGAGGTACTGCATCGTCGTCGTGCCCGGGACGAGCAGGCTGGACTCGCCTGAGGCGATCGAGACGAACACGTTGGCCGGGCCGGATCCGTCCTGAGGATCTGGCGAGCCGGGAGCGACGACGTCGCTCGCGGGCGGGAACGTGACCGTCAGGCTCGTCGGGCTCGAGACGCTGATCCCGCTCGTGATCTGCCACGAGCCGACCTGGACGCTTGCGACGTCGGGCGAGCCGCTCGCCTCGAAGCCGGTGCCCGTGATCGTCACCGGGCCGCCGGTGCTCGGCAGGATGTCTGCGCTCATCCCTGTGATCGCCGGCCGACTGGCCCCCGTGGCTCCACTGCAAAGGTTGACGGCGAGGCCGGCCGTGCCGCCCGGTCCCGTCAGCCTCGGCGACCCGAGGCCGGAGGCGAGGTCGTAACCCTTCGTGGCCGGGAAGACGAGGCCGTTGTCGAGCGCGTAGATGTCGTTGTTGCCGGTCCTGATGTCGTTGAAGGACTGGGCGTAGGTCGTGGGGTTGGAGGCGACGGCGTACAGCTGCGGGCTCACGAAACCGACTCCGTGGGCCGTGGTCGCCTCACAGGTGGCTGAGGAGTTGATAAGGGCGAGCAGTGCTGCCCAGATCGGCGTTGCCGAGGAGGTGCCGCCGATCGTGATCCAACCGTCGAACGGCCCCCCGAACTCGTTGGCGTAGATCGTCACCGCACCGGTGAATTCGTCCGCCTGGGCGGAGACGTCGGGCACGAGGCGGCAGGGCGTCTCGGAAGTCGCACCGGACAGGTTGCCTTGGCAGAAGGTGGTCGGATAGCCGGCTGCCGTCTCGACGGAAGCGGCGTTCGCAGAGTCGGCACTCGTGGGCCCGACGATGCCGGGGACCCGGGAGTCGGCCTGCCACGACGGCATCGCCCACGACGCCGAGATGCCGCCGCCACCCGCGCCCCAGTCCGCCCCGTCGTTCCAGACGTGCTCGGCGGGAGGCTGAGTGGCGTCGTCGATCGTCGTGCCACCGACAGACACGACGTACGGCTGGCTCGCCGGGTCGAGGACGGACAGGGGGTTCTGGCCGGTGGCCGGAGCCGGCGGGCGGAACTCGTTGCAGCTGTCGTCTCCGGTGTCGCCTGCCGCCGAGAAGATGGACTGACCCTGGGCGGCCGCCTGCTCGAAGAGGAGGTTCTCCGCCTGCTGCACGCCCGGCTCGGCCAGCTGCACTGCTTGCTCGCACAAGCCCCAGCTGGACGTGACGACCTGGTCGTGGTCGCTGTTGACGATGGCTGCGTACTCGTCGAGGCCGCCGAAAGTGTTGTTCGGCGCCTCGTAGACGTCGATGTTGGCCGCCGGGGCGATGGCAGAGACATCCTCGACGTCGAGGACGGCCTCACCGCTGCCCGGGCCGGCCGGCTCGCCACCGTCGACGGCGTACGGGCCGCCGATGGTGAGGCGCTTCATCATGTTCCCGGCTGCGGTGGCGCCGAAGTAGCACGTGTCGAAACTTCCGATGTCGCTCGCAAGGACGGGCTCGAGCTCGTAGACGGCGATGTTCTGGCCGCTCCCGAAGTCACCGGCGCCGTAGAGGCCGAACGCCTGTGCGTCGTTGGCGGCGGACGAGCAGGCGTCGGGCGATCCCGCCGGGTGCGTGAAGTGCGGCAGTGACTTCGCCGCCGGGAACGGGCTCGTGCCCGTGAGCGGCCGGCGCACGAGGCCGGCTGGCTGAGACTGCACGAGGTTGTCGAGCCCGACGACGGCGGTCACGCTGTGGGCAATGGCGGAGGGGACCTCGATGGCCGAGGTGGTGGCTTGCCCGACCTTGCCGTCTGCGAGCCGGTAGCTGGCGAAGCTGGTGTGGAAGGCGCTCCCGACGCGGGCGGCCGAGCCGGTGAACGTGACGAGCAGGCCGTCGCTCGTGACACCCGTGACAGCCAGCCCGTCGGCGGTGAGCACCGAGCGCACCGCTTCGATCGTCGCCGTGGTGGGGCCGAACCGCTGCTCGAAGGTGCCGGCGGGGAGATAGCCGCCGTAGGTTGCCGACTTCTTGTTCGTGACCCCGGCGATGAAGCGGGTGAGGCCGGCGTTGTCGCGCGGCACGAGGACGACGGCCCCGGACTCGGTTGCCGACGCCGCCACGATACCGACCGGCCGGGCGCCGTAGGGAATCAGGGGCGCGGATCCGAGCGTCACGAGCGCCGGCGTAGCCGGACGCTTCGAGGTGACTGCTGCCGAGGCAGGTGTCATCGCCAGCAGCGGCGCGCCGGCGAGGACGGTGGCTACGGCGGCGACGAGGCCGCGCGACCGGTGACGGTGTCGCGAGCCTTGGTGCAGGACGGTTGTGGACTTGGACACGACGTCTCCTTGCCTGTTCACCGCGGTGCGCGGTCTCGCGTGGTGCAGCCTGCTCCGGAACCCCTTGCTCTGGAGGGCCCTTTGCCCTCGAGGGTTGGGCCCTCAGGCGCGTGTCGATCCAGTGGCCGCGGGCGGGTGGCGGGCGGGATGCGGAGGTTTCTAGCAAGGGTCCCCAAGTGCGTCAACCGGGGGGCACGAGCTCCCTATGATCGTTGCATCATGGTGGCGGGTGCCAGTGACGGATCACCCAGTGACGGATCACCCAGTGACGGACCACGTCGATCCACAGCCTCAACGCCCAGGCACCTGACTCGTGCCGAGCGACGCCTGCTCGTTCGGCGCCGGCGGCGGAGGCGTCTGCTCCCCCTCGTCGTGCTGGTCGTGGCCGCCGTGGGCGTGGCGGCCTGGAGCCTGGACGGGTCGAGCGGCCACAAGGCGGCGGCGCCACCGCAACCGCGAACGACCACGAGCACGAGCACCACGGCGGCGACCACCACCACGACCACGCGGGTCGTCCTTCCCCCTTACGAACCTCCCGCCGTCAAGCCGCTCGTCTCGCCTGCCCTGGCCGGCGAAGGCACGTGGGTGAAGATGGATCGATGGGATCCGGGTCCACCATCGGTGCTCACGACCACCTTCCGACCCGATCCCTCCGACACGAGCATCGTCGCGTACGTCGCCTGGATGAGGACCTCGACGACGCAGATCGACCTCTACCCCGGCTACGAGGGCCCGGGACCCACCACCCTCGACCGGGGTCCGGAGATGGTCCCCGAGTCCGCCTGGCCCCGCCTGCTGGCGACGTTCAACTCCGGTTTCTACGAGGCTGACGAGGCCGCCGGCTTCTACACCCACGGCACGCTCTATTTCCCCATGGTCAAGGGTGAGGCGACGGTCGTCGCCTACAGCAACGGTCGTGTGGCCATCGTGGACTGGGAGGCAGGCCCGAGGCCCGGGCCGGGGATCGTCATGGCCCGCCAGAACCTGCCGCTGCTCGTGAACGATGGTGCTCCGACGCCGGCGACGGCGGATCCGAGCCTGTGGGGCATCACCCTCGGTGGCGTGCCGGCCGTGTGGCGCACGGGCCTCGGAGTCGACGCCAAGGGCAACCTCATCTACGTGGCCGCCGCCGACCAGACGGCCGCCACACTGGCGCAGGTACTCGTCGACGTCGGCGCCGTGCGTGGCATGCAACTCGACATCAACCCGGAGTGGCCGATCTATGTCACCTACGGTGGGTCGGGGGCTGCCTCGCCGTCGCTGTTCGTGCCGAACCCGAACTCGATCCCCAACCGCTTCCTCTTCCCGGCGACGAAGGACTTCTTCGCCGTCTACCGGCGGGTGGGCGGCGACACCGCACAGCCCTGGTGAGCGCCGGCGTGTGCCGGCGGTAGGGGTGCCGGACGGGGGCAGGTCCTCAGCCGTCTGCTGCCGGTACGTGTGCCGGGCGGCCAGTTCAGCAGCCATCTGCTGCCGGTACGTGTGCCGGGCGGCCAGGTACTCAGCAGCCGCCGGCCGGCCCCGGCGTCCCGGCGCCGAGCGCAGGTTGGTCGACGGTCCCGACGTCGACCGGCCGAGGGTTAGGCCCGAGGTGGACGACGTACCAGATCCCTCGCCAGGAGATGAGCGAGGCGACGGCGAAGGATTTCACGACGCCACCGAGCTCGTAGACCAGCCGCACGCCGGGAAGGTGCCAGTAGCCGATGAGGTTCTCGCAGGCTCCAGCCGGGATCCAGGAGGCGTCGGCGGCGAGGGCGTTGACGCTGAGCAGTTTCGTGCTCGATGCCGGTGCCCCGAGGGCGGCGTGATAGGCGGCGAGGTCGAGCCGGTAGAAACCGATGAGCCGGTCGACGTAGTCCCCCGCCGGGTCGGGCAGGAGCCCGGTCTTCATCTTCACGTAAGCCGTCTCGGGAAAGAACACCGGCATCGCCTCGGCAGCCGACCCGGACTCGATCGCCCGGAAGAGCGGCGCGAGCCTGGCTTGCAACGACGCTCCGAGCGAAGGCTCCACGTCGGTCTGGGGCAACAGGCCGGGGTCGATCGTCGTAGTCGTGATGGGCCTCGTGGTCGTCACGGGCAGCATCGTCGAGGTCGTCGTCGCGGGCGCCGTGGTCGTCGTGGACGACGCCGCGGATCGGGTCGTGGAGGTGCTGGGGCTTGCTGCCGGCGTGGCCCCGCAAGCCGACGCAAGGGCACCGACGGCTACGAGGGCCGCCAGTCGCCGGCGCCAGGTGCCACCTCCCGCTTGCGGCGTTCGTCCTCGTGCCCGCGCGGTGTGTCCTAGCGCCTGGCGGGTCGGTTGGGCCATTCCTCAACCGTGCCACAGCCGTGCAGTCAGTACGCGGCGGCGGTCGCGCCCCGCGCCGCCTCGCTGTCCAGGCGTCAGCGCAGGCGGCGCGGGGCGCGGTCGCCGCTTGCGGACTGCGGCGTTCGCCGTCTGCCGTTCAGGCAGTGTCTCCGGCGGTCGGCGTGACGTGGGCGGACCATTTCGAGAGGAACGGGGCGAGCACGTCGGCGACGGTCGGCGTGCCGATCTCCTCGAGGTCGTAGGTGACCCGTCGCGACGGGTGGCCGAGATCGACGAGGCGGGCGAGATCCATGGGTGTGCCGATCACGACGACGTCGCAGTCGGTCCGGCGCGCCGTCGCCCCGAGCTCCGCCAGCTGCTCGTCCCCGTACCCCATTGCGGGCAGCACGGCGCCGATGGCGGGGTAACGGCGATAGACGTCGGCGATGGAGCCGACGGCATACGGCCGCGGGTCGACGAGCTCGGTGGCTCCGGCCTGACGGGCTGCGACGGTTCCGGCGCCGAATGGCATGCCGCCGTGGGTAATGGTTGGACCGTCTTCGACCACG
Source organism: Acidimicrobiales bacterium (assembly GCA_050008715.1). GTDB lineage: Bacteria > Actinomycetota > Acidimicrobiia > Acidimicrobiales > Bog-793 > JAKACA01. Next base: position 34,107 of record JBEKMC010000006.1, read on the forward strand.
AGCACGCGCCGGCCCGCAAGGGGCGGCCCGTTGAGCAGTGTGACCGGCGACTTCGCCCTCACGATGGTGGCGCCCGGGTTGGCGAACGCCACGTTCGCCACGACCCGGTCGACGTCAGCTGGAGCGGCCGAGTCGATCTTGTTGACGACGACGGCGTCAGCCATCCGACGGGTCGCCTCGCCGGGGTAGTAGGCGAGCTCGTGCCCGGGGCGAAGCGGATCGACGATGGTGAAGAGCAGATCGGGTACGTAGAAGGGGAAGTCGTTGTTGCCGCCGTCCCACACGATGACGTCGGCTTCCGTCTCGGCCTGCCGGAGGATCTGCTCGTAGTCGACACCGGCGTACATGATCATTCCCATGCGGACCGGCTCCTCGTACTCCTCGCGCTCCTCGACGCTCGGGTGGGAGGCGTCGATCTCGTCGAGGGTTGCAAAGCGTTGCACCCGCATCTTCTCGAGGTCGCCATAAGGCATCGGGTGACGGATGAGGGCCACCTTGAAGCCGGCGTCGAGGAGGATCCGGCCCACGCGCCTCGTGGTCTGGCTCTTTCCACAGCCCGTGCGAACGGCGCAGACGGCCACGACCGGTTTCGTGCTCTTGATCATGGTCTCGTGCGGGCCGAGCAGCCGGAAGCCGGCGCCGGCGGCGAGGGCGATGGACGCCTTGTGCATCACGTCGGGATAGGCGAGATCGGAGTAGGCGAGCACCACGTCGTCGACGGCGTGACGGGCGACGAGTGACGTCAGCTCGTCCTCGGCCACGATCGGGATCCCGTCGGGATAGCCCGGACCGGCGAGAGAGGCCGGGTATCTCCGGTCGTCGATGCCAGGGATCTGTGCGGCGGTGAACGCGACGACCGTCGTAGCCGGGTCGCCGCGAAAGACCGTGTTGAAGTCGTGGAAGTCGCGGCCGCCGGCGCCGAGGATGACGACCCGACGGCTCGTCTGCGTAGTTGTCATATGACCATGGTGCGCCGTCTGGGCTGCACAAGGTAGGGCCATATGACCCCGGCCGTGCCGGGCGTTGACGAGGGCGTTACCCGGCGCGGCGCTGGGTGACGCTCCCGGCGCTGGCTGCCCAGGTCTCGTCGAGGAACAAGGCGATCTCGTTGGTCAGCCTTCTCGGGCGCAATCGGAGCTCGAGGGGCGAGTGAGCCCGGACGAGGAAGGCGTTCGGCATTTGCTTGACGAGGGCGGCGGCGTCGTCGAAGGGGTGCACGAGGTCGTTGCCATGGGCGAGCAACAGGGCAGGAAGGAGCATGCGAGAGCGCTGCTCTTCTGTCGGCGCGATCGGGCCGACGAGGATCCCGTGCAGGACAGCAGCCATGCTGTCCGGTGGCAGAGCGGCAGCGTGCACGAAACTGTCGAGCGGGCCGAAATGCGTCAAGGGCGCCCGCCGCAGGATCGATGACGTGATCCGCAGCACGGGGCGGCCGTAGTGGACGAGCAGGAGCAGCGGCACGAACACCGAGGCAGCTGACGGCACGGCGCGCTCGAGCACTGGCATCTCGAGAACGAGGCCTCGGACCCGATGGGGCTGGTGGTCGGCGGCGAACAGGCTCACGTTGGCTCCAAGCGACATCCCACCGAGCACCGCCTCCTCGGCACCGAGCTCGTCGAGCAAGGCGAAGACCTGCGTGGCGTAGGTGTCCATCCGATAGGCGGAGGCGTGGCGCGGCTTGTCGCTGCGCCCGTGCCCGAGCAGGTCGAGCAGCACGACGCGGTTGCCTCGGGCTGCGAGGGCCTCGGCGATCCCCCGGTTGATCTCCGAGTCGAGCAGGAGGCCGTGGAGGTAGACGAGCAACCGGTCCCCCTCGCCATAGCTGTCGTACACGAGGCGCTTGCCCCGATGGGTGAAGGAATCGGTCGTGTGTGCCACCGGCACCACCCCAGACAATTGGCGTTCGGCCGGTCACCCGGCGAAACGGCGGACCGGAGGTCCGGCCCGTCGAGAACATGCTGGGCCGCCGGCGCCGGCGGCGCCAGAGCCGAAGGTCACATGGGCGGCCCTATCCGAAACGGTCGAGCCGGTGAAACGATGGGGCATGCTGACAATTGGCGCCATCGTGCTGGGAGTCGAGGACATGAACCGGGCCGCTGCCTTCTGGTGCCGGGCCCTCGATTACGCCCCCGACGACGGAGATGTGAACGACGACTGGACCGAGCTCGTGCCCGCCTCGGGCGACGGCCCCGTCCTCGCCCTCGATCTCAGCGACTCGCCCGTGCAGGAGCATCCACGTCTCCACCTCGACCTGCATGTTCGCGACGCTCTGGAGCAGGCCTCGGAGGTCGACCGCCTCCTGTCCCTCGGGGCGGAACTGGTGGACTGGGACCTCTACCCGGAGGATCCCGACTTCGTCGTGCTGGCTGATCCGGAGGGCAATCGCTTCTGCGTGGTCGACACCGCTCACGCCTGAACGTCCATGGGCCGTTCAACGACGAGTGAAGCGAGCCATAGGGACCAGTCACCGGCTGCCAACTAAGATCAGTCAGACGACCTGGGCTGCCGCCGCCGGGTCCCCCAGGGAGGTGGTTCGTGGACGCCGAGAAGGGTCGCCGTCGCGACCGGGCCCCCGGCACGAGAGAGCTCCGAGTTGCCATGACCGGCCTCGAGCTCGCGCAGGACGTCGTGACCGTTCTCGTCGGCGTTGCCCTCATCGTGCTCGCTATAGCGCTCCTGGCTTCGGCCGTGAACCAGTTCTTCCGGTCGAACGGGGCCGTGACGACCCGGGCGGGGAGCTTTCTCGATCAGATCCTGCTCGTGCTCATCCTCGTCGAGATCGTGCACACCGTCATGCTCTCGCTGCGATCGCACGAGCTGCAGCCCGAGCCGTTCATCGTCGTCGCGCTCATCGCTGCCATCAGGAAGCTGCTCTTCGTACTCGGCAACCAGCAGCAACTGTCGACGGCGCAGTTCGCCCTCTTCCTGGCTACCGCCGCCGTCTTCATCGCCGCCCTGGTGGCGGTGCGCCGCTGGGTGCCGGTGGCCGGGCCGCGCCAAGAGCGGGAGTGAGCTGCGGTCCGACCTGGCTGTGGTTAGGGGTCGGATCCGACCCGAAACCACAGCCAGGTCAGTGCCGGCCCGGTCCGGCGGGACCCGGAGCGTCGGCCCTGGGACCCGGCGCGGAGCGCCGGGCCTGGAACGCCGGCGGCCAGGAGGGCTGCCGCCTGAGCAGATAGGCCCCGACGAGCAACGAGGCGGGTCTTTCGGCCCTGGCTTCCGCCTCGCCGACGGCGCAGGATGACTCCCGAGGCGGCCTGGTCGGGGCCCGGTACGACACGAGGAGGCTGACGTGCAGGTGCTCATGACCGAGTTGGCGACAGACCGCGCCCGGACGGCGGCCGCGCTGCTCGAATCCAAGGGCCACGAGATCGTGACCTGCGGCGACGGCGTGCCGAGAACCGTGAGCTGCGCGGCGTTGCGCGGGGAGTCCTGCCCCCTCGACCGCCAGACGATCGACGTCGCCCTGCATGTGGAGCGGGCAGACGGGCCGGGCCTGGCCGACGAAGGCGTGATGTGTGCCCTTCGGCGTTTCGTCCCGCTCGTCGTCGCCGCCCGCGGACAAGCGTCGGCAGCCGATCCCTTCGTCGCATGGGCGGCGGCGGTTTGCGACCTCGACGGGCTCGAGGAGGCCCTCACCGAAGCCGCCGCCGCGCCGTTGCCGGCCCATAGTGCCGCCGCCGCCCGGGCGGCGAACACCGTGTTGGCAAGTGCCGGCTGTGTCACCAGCTGGCAGGCGGTCGCACGTCGAAAGAGCGGTCGCCTGCGCGTCGAGCTCATCAGCGAGCAGCCGCTGGACCGCGAGCTGTGCGAGCGCTCGGCTGTACGGGCGGAAGGAGCCATCCGGGAGCTTGACGCTTTGACGGCATCGATCGACGTGGAGATCGTCGCACCGAAGGCCTGACGGTTCGCCCGCCACGAGCAGCGGTCTGCTAACACCGCGAGATGCACGAGACCGAGAGCGAGCAGACGGACGTCGCCGAGCCGGCCGACGCGACGGCAGATGAGCGCGGCCCGAGTCGTCGCCCCTGGTCGGCGGCGCCGCCGGGACGGCTGATCGGCCGGGGCCATCCTGCAGGAGACTTCCTCGAGGCTTACGACTGGGACCTGCTGGAACGGCGCGAGGGCTACCTCAAACTCGGCGTGAGCTCGCTCCCCGATCGTGTGAAGAACCCGCGGGGCCAGCTGTTCGGGGGATTCACCCCGACCTATGTCGACGTCGTGGCGCTCTTCACGGTGTTCGCCGGCCAGGACAAGACGCGCTGGTCCTCTGGCAGCTGGCTCGCCACGACGAACATGCGCATCGACTACTTCGCCCCCATCGTCGGGCCGTCGTTCGTCATCGAGAGCACCGAGGAGCATCAGCGGGGGCGCACGCACTTCGTGGCGACCCGGTTCTTTCAGGGATCCGAGCTCGCCGTCTTCGCACTCACCACCATGCGGCGGGTGCCCCTCGACCGTCCCTTCGGCGACGCCTGACGGGCGCACGGCGACGCCCCGCCCGACTCAGCGCGCCGGCCACCCCGAGCAAGGGCTGCAGTTACGACGACTCGGTGTCCACGCGGTGGACGCGGCGCCCTGTCACGAGAACCGGCGAGATGCGAACGAGGATTGCCTTGGGTCCCGACCAGGGGGTTTCTGCTCGCTCGCGCAGGCGGGGGCCGTCGAAATGCGTGATGTCCTCGGCCCTGCCGTGGACCACGACGCTCCAGCCTGAGCGCTCCTCCAGGTTGATCCGGTCGACCTCGAAGACGACCTCCCCGGACAGGCCGAGCATCTTGCGCCCCTGGTTCGTGCGAAAGACGATGCCGTCCCCGTCCAGCCCGTAATTGACGGGAAAGATCTCCGGCCGCCCGTCGACGACGACCCCGAGACGGCCGACGTGCTCTGAAGCGAGCAGTTCGCGGCACCCTTGGAAGTCGATCGCTTCGGTACCGGTGCTCAGGTCGACGAGATCCACCTCGAACCTCACTCTCTCGGCCGGCTGGGTGTGGACTCCCGGCTGATACGGCGCCCGGACAGGAACGCGATGTTCACTCGCACCAGGTGGTCGCGCGTGTCGGGTGCCCACGGAAGAAGAGGGACGCGAGCGGCGATTTCGTGCACGGCGGCATCGGTGACGATCGACGGTGTCCCGATCGCGAGCACGCTCCAGGCCTCCTCGTCGGAGTGGTCGACGTCGTCGACTTCGAAGGCAACGGTCTCGCCGGCCTCGGCGGCGTCGAGTTTGACGCCGGGACCCGTCCGGAACCAGATGGCGTCGTCGGAGAAGAAGTAGTTCACGGGGAAGACAGCGGGCACCTCGCCAAGGATCAGCCCGATCCGGCCCAGCTGGGCAGTGCCCAACAGCCGCCGGCATTCCCCGTCATCAAGAATTTGCACGCCCTGGTCGTCGGTCAGCACCGCCGTCATTGTGGTCGGCTCACCCGGGCTGTGCCAGGGCTGAAGGTCCCGAGTTCTGCCCGGCCCGGGCCTCGCTCTGGAGGCCCGGGCCCCCGGTCAGGAAGCAAGCGTCTGTGGGTGGCTGGCCGAACGGGCGCCGAAGGCGGACGACAGGACGCGGCGCGTCTCGGTGCGCCCGGCCGCCATGAAGCTGCCCCAGTCCCGGGTGTTGAGGAACTGGCGGTAGAAGCCGACACCTCGAACCTTGTCGTAGGGCACGGGCTCGATCATGAAGACTTCCATCTGCTCCTCGAGGCGGGCGAGGTTGGCGCGGGCCAGCTCGACCTGCTGACACGTGCGGACCTGGCTGGCGACATAGAGGATGCTGCCCCGTCGTTCCTGCCATCCGGATGCGTCCTCGCCCGCAAAGTGCGGCGGGTAGAAGCCGTTGATGGCCAGTGCGACGTCGCACGGCTCCTCGATGTCGAGCACCGGACGGACGGGAAAGATGTCGACGATGCCCCCGTCGCACCAGAAGCCGCCGTCGAGGGCGACCGGCTCGATGAACAACGGCAGGGCAATCGCCATGTGGATGGCGCGGGCCACCGGCAGGTCCGGGTGGCTGCTCGGGCCGAGGTACTCGAGCCGGTTCTCCTCGATGTTCCAGATGGGGGCGTAGGCCGGAATGGGGAGGTCGCCGAGGCACATGTCCCCGAGGAGCTTCCGATAGGAGGTCTCGATCCCGTCGCCCTTGACGATCCCGGCGAGACCCTGCGCCCCTCGTGGCAGCGCCGTCGCCAGGAGGCGCCAGTCGATGTCGACGTATTCCTGTGGGTCGAGGGCGATCGTGAACGCTGCCACTTTCTCTGCCGGCAAGCCCGCCGCGAGAGGAAACCCGAACAGCGACGAGCCCGAGCACACCGAGATGACGGCCGGCCGTACGCCGGCCTCTTCGAGCGCTCGAGCCGCCCCGACGACCGACGCCAGTGCGCCGCTTCCGCCGGTAGCAAGGAGCGCGACGCGTTGGCCCTTCAGCCCCGCCAGGCGGAGCGGCGCGCTCCTCGGGAACGGCTGAAGATCCCGTGGTTGGCGGCGCTCGAACGGGAGCGGTGCGATGGCCCGCCGAGTGTCATGAAGAAACCCGGCGTCGTCGCGCACACCGTCCACCAACTCACGGGTACGGGTGATGACGTTGAAGTACTGCCGGAGCCTGAACACGTCGAGAACGTTGCTGAGCATGCGACCAGGGTGCGCCCGGCGATTGCGCCCGAGCCAGAGGAATTTGTCACTTTTGCAGACGAAACCCCCAAGTCCGGCAACGCAGCCGAGACCTCAGGTGAGGATGTAGGCCTGGTCCTCCTCGAGCTCGGTGTCGAGGCCCGCCTGCTCCATGTCGTCAGGTACGCGTACCGGTTCGAAGTGGTCCAAGGCCTTGAGGATGAGGAACGTCACGCCGAAGGCATACGCCGCCACCAGCAAGGCTGCAGCGACCTGCTTGCCGAGGAGGGCGGCGTTTCCCGCGATGAGGCCGTTCGCGCCGGCCGAGTTGATGGCGAGCTCGGCGAACACGCCGACGAGGATCGAGCCGAGCAGACCACCGACTCCGTGCGCCGCCCACACGTCGAGGGCGTCGTCCCACTTCATTCGGGCGCGGAACTCGACGGCGCCGTAGCAGATGCAGCCGGCGAGGAAGCCGATGATGAACGACGCCCACGTGGGCACGTAGCCGGCGCACGGTGTGATGCAGGCGAGGCCGGCAACGGCTCCCGTGAAGGCGCCGATGATGCTCGGCTTGCCCGACCTCCACCAGCTGATGGCCGTCCAGGTGCACATGGCGGCGGAGGCGGCGATGTCGGTGTTCACGAAGGCGTGAGCGGCTACGGCGTTAGCGGCGAGCGCCGAGCCGGCGTTGAAGCCGAACCAACCGAACCACAACAGTCCGGTACCGAGCCCGACGAAGGCGACGTTGTGCGGCAGCCGCTTCTCATCGGGTCCGAACTTGCGAGACCCGACGACCCAGACCGAGGCGAGGGCGGCAAAGCCGGCGCTCGTGTGCACGACCATCCCGCCCGCGAAGTCGAGGACGCCCCACTTCGCAAGGAAGCCGCCGCCCCAGATCCAGTGCACGATCGGCACGTAGACGAGGAGGCTCCAGAGCACGAGGAACTTGAGGTAGCTCTTGAAGTGCACGCGGTCGGCGAACGCCCCGGTGATGAGCGCCGGCGTGATGATGGCGAACATCTCCTGGAAGACGAAGTGGGCGAGGGCGGGAATGTGGGGGGCATATTGGTTCGGCTGCACGCCGACGCCTTTCAGGAAGACCCACGAGAAGTTGCCGATGATGCCGCCCTCGTTGCCGGAGAACGCCAGCGAGTAGCCGACGGCCACCCAGATCACCGTCACCACGCCCATCGAGATGAAGCTCTGCATCATGATGGCGAGGAAGTTCTTACGGCGCACGAGGCCGCCATAGAAGAACGCCAACCCCGGTGTCATCACCATGACGAGCGCCGCGCTCATGAGCACAAACGCGGTATCTCCGGAGTCGATTTTCACGTTCTCCTCCTTCGCAACGGGCGAGCCGGTTGCTGGCGAGTCGGCACAGGCAAGGCGCTCGTGCGCCAAAGTCTCTTCGCAGCCTAAAAAACGCGCCCAAATCTGCCTAGAGCCGAAGGTCCCGAATCGGCGAGTGTCCTTTGGCGGCAGCGTCGTGCCAACTGCGATCGCGGTAGGCGCCGTTCCGCCGCCGGAACGGCCGTCAGCTCGCCCTGGCCGACTCCGATACCTCGCCCCAGCCTGCGGAGACGAGCTCGAGCGATCTCGCCCGCACCTCGTAGGAGTGCGCCCGCGTGGAAATGATCAGCTCGTCGGCAGCCGTGCGGCGCTGCAGGGCCTCCATGCCGGCGACCACCGTGTCGGTGTCTCCGATGAGGTGCGTGGACAGGGCGTGTGTGGCGAGGGCTTGCTCGGCCGGCGAGAACGAGTATGCGGACGCCTCCTCCGGTGTCGGGAACAGCTCGAGCCTGCCGCTGCGAAGTTGCACGATGGAGAGAGCCGAGGCCTGGGCGAGCCACCGAGCTTCGTCGTCGCTCGGCGCGCAGAGCACGGAGACGGCCACCATGACGTGAGGTTCGCCGAGCCAGATCGACGGCCGGAACGACGACCTGTAGAGGCGGAGGGCGCCGTCGAGGTCGCCGGGGCTGAAGTGGTAGGCGAACGAATACGGCAGTCCCAGCAGGCCGGCGAGCTCGGCGCTGAAGAGGGAGGACCCGAGGAGCCACACCTCCGGCAGGTATCCGCGGCCCGGGTTGGCAGCCGGGTGGCGAGGTGGTCCCGGGATGTCCGCCAGGTACCCGATGAGCTCGACGACGTCGTCAGGGAAATCGTCGGCGCCGAGGTTGCGGGCTCGACGCAGGGCTCGCGCCGTGAGCTGGTCCGTGCCGGGCGCACGTCCGAGGCCAAGGTCGATCCGCCCCGGGTGGAGTGCTTCGAGCGTGCCGAATTGCTCCGCCACCACGAGCGGCGAGTGGTTCGGGAGCATGACGCCCCCGGAGCCGAGGCGAATCGACGTCGTTGCGCCCGCGAGGTGGGCGATGAGGACGGGCGGGCTGGAGCTGGCGACCGCCGGCATGCCATGGTGCTCGGCAACCCAGAAGCGCTTGTAACCGAGTCGCTCGGCCTCGACGGCAAGTCGTGTCGTGTCGGCGAGGGCGCGGGACGGAGTCGAACCTGATGCCACCGTCGCGAGGTCGAGAACCGAAAGAGGGACCATCATCCGGCACAACCCCGCAGACCGCCGGCCGATTCCCGCCGCTCCGGCGGCAGAGGGCCGTCGGGCCGTATGACGGCCGCAGAGGTGCTGGTCCTTGCCCACGACATCATGTGCGGAGTAGCTTCGCCCGATCACGGTATATCTCTCGTCGTGAAACGACCGGCACACTCCCGTGCGGCGAGCCCGCTGTCCGAGGACCTCGCCGCCATCATCGGTGCCATGCCCGCTGCCGTCGTGCTGCTGCGGGACCGGCGGAGCATCGCCGAGGTGTCGGGGCGTTTTGCCTCGGTCTTCGGGCGCCCCGTCGTCGACCTCCTCGGGTCCGACCTGTTGCGCTTCGTCGCCCCGGGCGACGCCAGCCTCGTCGGCTCCGTCATTCACGAGGCGAGGTCCATGGCGGTCGGCTCGGTGCCGTCGAGCGTCGTGGCCCGGTTCGAGCAGCCGGACGGCTCGCGCCGACTCGTGGAGGTGTCCGCCGCCCACCGAGCCGACGGTTCGACCCGCGGTGCCACCGTCGTGCTGCTGCGGCCGCAGACGATCCGTCACGGGCTGAACGCCGCCCTCATCCCTCACGTCGGTTGGCAGGACTCCGACGAGCAGGCCTCCGCCATGGATCTGGCGGAGACGGCCCTCGAGATGATCGTGGGCGTGCTCGGCTGCGAGCCGATCAGTCACGACTGCTATTTCCTCACCTTCGGCGGCGCCTCGGGGGGGACCGTGCAAAGCCCCCATACGGACGAGTTCGCCGACGTGCCGGCGGCCGGGCCCTGGGACGAGGTGTTCTCCGGCGGGCTTCCCTACCTCGACGTCAGCGCCGCATCGCTGTCGCCGGAGCTGCAACAGTTCGCGGAGCGCGCTCACCACACCGCCATCCGTTGCGTCCCGGTCAGGGCGAGCCACGGCGAGAGTGTGATCGGATGCCTCGTCGCGTGGGACCGGAAGGATCGGCCGCTCGTGGAGACGGGGGAGGCGACGTTCCGCTACGCGGCAGAGATCGCATCACTCGCTCTTGGTCGTGCTCGTCTCAGCGCGCCAGGGGCGCGCCCGAAGATGGAGCCCTGGCCGCAGGACGTCGACGTCGTCACGGGTCTGGCCCTCGAAGAGGCGCTCGTCCGCTCGCTCGACGAGATGATCGCCTCGGGACAGCGGCCCGGGCTCATCTGCATTCGGCTCACTGCCCTCGAGGACGTCCGCCGGCGCTTGGGCGACTTCACGAGCGACCAGCTCATCCGCGTGTCGGCCCGGCGGGTCAACTCCCTTATCCGGATGACCGACGAGGTCTATCGGACCGGTCCCGACGGCCTTGCCATCGTGTGCACCGGAGTGCTGGACGACGATCGCCTGCAGGAGATCGCCAGTCGCGTGTCGGAACGGCTCGGCGTCCCGTTCCGGGTGGATGCCGAGTCTCCGGTGGACGTGGTTGCGACGGTGTCGTCCCTCCAGAGCCCCGAGGAGCCAATTGGTGGCGCAGGGCTGCTTGCAGCCGTCCGTGCGCTGACGGCCTGACCGCCGGGGCACCGATGTCCGGCTAGCGCCACAGGCCGACCGGCGCCACAGGCGACCGGCGCCACAGGCCCCGCCAGCGCGCACCCGATGCGTATCCTCGATCGAGATGCCAGTCTTTCCCGGCCCACCCGTCCTCGGCCGCGGCGTGGTCATCCTCCCGGGCGACGACGTCCCGCCCGTCTGCGCCGGGTGGCCACGGGTCGTCGTGGACGCGGCCGCGCTCGACGACCCGGGGCCGGCGGCGGACGGCCTGCACGAGAACTGGCTGGCACGGCGCCCGTGTGTGGTCGTCCTCGGCGTGGAGGCCGCTGCACTCCGGCAGGCGGAGCGCTGTGAGCGGGACGTCTGGGAGCTGGGGGAGAGTTTCGAGTTCGCCCGGGAGCGGTTGCAGTATCTCGTCTGGTCGAACAACTACGACCTGCGCGGCGACGAACCGATCTGGTGGCACGGGCGGCGGGCGGAGCGACTCGGCGCCCGAGCCGTCTCGGGAGCGGCCGATGGCGACGTCGTGCTCCCTGGGGGGCAAGCGGCTTGGTGCGACGGGGGCCCGCGCCAGCCCGTCGAGAGCGCCGGCACCGTCGTCGTCCACCGGGAGACGCTCGAGGCGGGCTCGCTCGCGCCTGACCGGATCGCCCCGGTCGCCGCCCCGCTCGCACCGGACCAGCTGGCCGCCGTCGGCCACGGGGCAGGGGCGGCGCGAGTCATCGCCCCGGCCGGCTCGGGCAAGACGCGTGTGCTCACGGAGCGGTTGCGTCACCTGCTGGCCGATCGCGGCGTGACGCCGTCGGCGGTCACTGCCGTCGCCTACAACAAGCGAGCAGCCGACGAGTTGATCGAGCGGACGGCGGGGCTCCCGGTGCACGTGCGGACGCTGAACTCGCTCGGGCTGGCCATCGTGAACGGCTCGGGCCCGTTCGCCCCCACGGGCGACGGCCGTCGTGTGATCGAGGAGGTCGAGGTCCGCCGCATCCTCGAGGGACTGGTGCGCGTGCGCCGCCAGCAGAACACCGATCCTTTCGCCGTGTACCTGGAGGCGCTGTCGGCCATTCGCCTCGGGCTCTCGGACCCGCAAGCGGTGGAGGAGGCCTATCCCGACGCGGCCGGAGTCGCCGAGCTGTTCCCGAGGTACCGGGCGGTCCTCGCCGAGCGGGCGGTGGTCGACTTCGACGAGCAGATATACCTCGCAATCGAGGTGCTCCTCCGCCACGCCGACGTGCGCCAGCGGGACCAGCTCGTCACGCGCCACCTCCTCGTCGACGAGTTCCAGGACCTCACACCTGCGCACCTGTTGCTGATTCGCCTCCTGGCGGCGCCGACCTATGACGTGTTCGGCGTCGGCGACGACGACCAGGTCATCTACAGCTATGCGGGCGCGACCCCGGAGTACTTGATCGACTATCGCCGTTACTTCCCGGGAGCGGCCGAGTACGCCCTCGAGACGAACTACCGCTGCCCTCCGGCGATCGTCGAGGGTGCGCGGACGCTGCTCGGCCACAATCGCCGGCGGGTGCCCAAATCGATCCTCGCCGCCGCCGATCGTGCCGGCGACGGCGCAGACCTCACCGTCGACCGGCAACCGGCGGATCGCCACGCCCTGGCGGCCGCCGCACATATCCGGCGTCTCGTGGATGCCGGCGCCGACTGCAAGGACATTGCGGTGCTGGCTCGTGTGAACTCCGCCTTACTGCCCGTCCAGGTCACCTTGGTGGAGGAGGGGATTGCATGCTCGGCGCCGCTCGGGACGGCGATCTTGTCGCGTACGGGGATCCGCTCTGCGCTGGCATACCTGCGCATCGGCGCGGACCCTGAGCACATCAGCCGGGGGGACGTGGCCGAGACGATCCGCCGGCCGAGCCGCCGCATCGCCCGCAACATCACCGAGATGCTGCAGAAGCGGTCGATGACCTCGGTGAGCGACATCCGCCGCCTTTCCCGTGCCCTGTCGGGCGGCGACGTCGAGAAGCTTCGATGGTTCGCCGACGATCTCGACACGGTCGCTCGCGCCGTGGAGAGCGGCGAGACGGCCAAAGCCCTGAAGGCGATCCGCCTCGAGGTCGGGCTTGGCAGCGCCATGGACGTGCTCGACAGCTCGAAGGGCGACGTCGATCGCTCGACACACCTGGACGACCTGGCTGCCCTCGAGGCGGTCGCCGGCCTCCACCCTGATCCGCTCACGTTCGAGGCGTGGCTGACGAGCGTCCTCGAGCGCCCTGGCGCCCCCGAGGGTGTCGTGCTGTCGACGGTCCATCGCGTAAAGGGGCGGGAGTGGCCGCACGTCATCGTCTACGGCGCCGACGCCGGCCTCTTCCCGCACCGGCTCGCCCTCGACGGCGAGGAGGAACGCCGCGTCTTCCACGTCGCCGTCACCCGCGCCTCGCTCGACGCCGTCGTCATCGCGGATGCGGGCGCCCCGTCGCCGTTCTGCGACGAGCTGTTCTCGGCCGCTGTGGTCGTCACGGCGGACTCGGATGAGGCCGTGCCCGAGCCCGGCCGCATCGGCGCCGCGACTGCGCGTGCTACCGCTGGCACCAACCGTGCCGGCGCCTCCTCGGCCGGGCGCGTGCGTCCTGCGGCGGTCTCCCGGCCGGAGCTGACGCCGGCGGCCGAGGGTGTCATGGCCGCACTGCGGGCTTGGCGCACGGAGACGGCACGGCGGGACAAGGTCCCCGCCTATGTCGTGTTCTCCGACGCCTACCTCGAAGGCATCGCAGCGGCAATGCCGACGTCGCTGCGCGAGCTGGCCCGCTGTAAAGGGGTTGGTCCCGCCAAGCTCGAGAAGTACGGGGACGACGTGTTGGCCGTCCTCGAAGCCGTCAACATCTGAGCGTCGAGCGGCTCCGTGCTCATGCGGTGGCGCCGCCGGCCGGGGCGACCGGACCGTCTCCCGGATGCTCGGCCTTCACGACCTTCAGCATCTGGACGATGAGGTTGCTCAGCACCTCGTCCTGTGCCTGCAGGTGGGCCTGGATCTGGGCGGCCTCGTGCAGGATCGCCTCGGCGTCCTCGTAGGTGTTCTCGGCGCGGTGGTCGGAGGCGGCGGCCTGCACGTTCTGGCCGACGATGATCACTGACAGCAGGACGAGCTGGAGGAAGGTCTGGGCGATCCAGGCGATGATGCCCTCGCCGCCGGGCTTCAGTGCCATCGGGAGCCCGATGAGGGCGATGAGGGTGAAGACGTAGGCGCACCACATCGAACCGACGACGTTGGTGATCTTCACGGCCAGCCAAGCGTTGAACTGGGCTGCCTTGTTGCTGCGGTTGAGCTCGTCGGCGACCGTCGGGGGCGGAGGGACGGCGCCCTCGGCGTGAGCCCGGGTGCGCGGATGGATGCTGTACTCGAAGATGCGCTTCAGCTCTCCGATCTTCCGTGGCGGCGGACCGGCGATATCGGTCATGTGAGGATCCCCTTCGACGCTCAGCTCCGTGACGACGTCGCGGATTCGGCTGACGCACCACGTTAGAAGCGGCCCCGGCCCGAGCCTGGGACCCTGTCAGGAGCCGGCCGATTCCTCCCGCCGGAGCGAGACGACCTCGCCAGGTCCGTCGAAGACCCGGGCGGGGACGCCGGCCGCAGTGGCGCCGGGGGGAACGTCGCACAGCACGACGGCGTTCGACCCGATGCGGGCGCCCTTGCCGATCGTGACGGCGCCGACGATGACGGCGCCGGCGCCGATGAAGACGTCGTCCTCGATGATCGGCGCCCGTTCGCTGCGGTAGTCCCAGCCGATCGTGACACCTTGATGTACGTAGCAGTTGGCGCCGATCCGCTCGGCCGCCAACGTCGTCGAATGCCCGTGGGCGACGAACAGGCCCGGCCCGATGTCCGGTGTGGCGAGCTCGAGGCTGGCGACCGGCCGCCAGATGTGGCGCAGCACTCGGGCGAGCAGGGCGCCCGTCGCGTTGCCCCGCGAGAGCCGGTAGTAGAAGACGCCTCGAAACTCCTCGAACGCGAACAGCAGGCTGTGCAACGAGTGCTCGTCGTCGGTCGACTGGAAGACCTCCAGCCAGCGCCGCACGTCGGCATCGATGACATCCTGCTGGTCGCTCGCCCGGTATGCCCACGCGAGCGGGAGGGTGGCGTACGCCCGCGCCCGGTCGAGCACCGTGCTGAGCGCGGACGAGCCGGCATCGAGGCGACGGGCCACGCGTGGGGACGTCATGGGGTCACGCTGCCAGATCCGGCCCGGACGCGCCAGCGAGAGTCTCCACCCACGGGTGGAGGCACCCCGAGAAACCCACCCGCGCCTCCATCCCCACGCCGATGTGCCCCAGGGGCTGTCGGCGCACACTGCAACACATGACCACGACTGACTACCTCCTCAACTTCCTCCTCATCGGCCTCGTCGTCCTGCAGATCCGGGGCCGGCGCCTCAGCCCCGTCACCCTCCTGCTCCCGGTCGGCATCGTCGCCTGGGCGGCGACCTCCTACCTGCGCAGCTTCCCGACGGCGGGCAACGACCTCGTGCTCGAGCTCGGCTGTGCCGCCGTCGGGGCTCTCCTCGGCATCGGCTGTGCCGTCTGGAGCAGGATCGAGCGCGACGACAGCGGCTCCATCGTCGTGAAGGCCGGCGTCGTGGCAGCCGCCCTTTGGGTCGCCGGCGTCGGCAGCCGCCTCGCCTTCCAGATGTACGCCACCCACGGGGGCGGGGAATCCATCGGTCGCTTCTCGATGGCACACCAGATCACGACGTCGCAGGCCTGGGTCACGGCGCTCATCCTCATGGCCTTCGGAGAAGTGCTCTTCCGCACCGCCGGTATCTGGATCCGGGCGTTGCGCACCGGGCGCGGCACAAGCCCCGCGATGCGGCCGGCCTTCAGCGCCGGCACGGCGCCGACCCGTTGAGCATCGGTGCGAAGATCAAGCGGTGCGAACCTCAGGATCTGAGGACCTGCCCGTGACCGTCCGACTGCCGCTCTGGAGCCGCCTCACCGACCCGAAGCCCGGGCCCGGGAGGCGGCCTCCGGCGTTGCTCGTCGCCACACGGGTCGTGATGCTCGCCGCGCTCAGCTGGGGTGTCGCCGCCACGAGTCACGCTGTCGGTACCGACCGCCGGGTGGCCCTGGCGGTGCTGATCGGGCTCTCACTCCTCGGTTACCTCGCCTGGACGACCCTGCAACGGACCGGCAGCCGCTCGGCCGCCGCCGTCGCCCTGCTCCTCGTCGCCCTCGGCGGCGGGGCCCTCGGCGCCTTCTCCGGGCTCGGGATCGCCTATCTCGCCGTCGTCGGCATCGCCGCCGGCGACCACGTCGTCGACCGGACTGCGATCGGCCTCCTCGTGGCGGCGCTCGCCTCTTTGGCCGTGGCGGTGGCTTCGCTCCACGACACATGGGAGCTCGTCGGTTGGGGAGTCATGGCCGGCGCGGGGGGCCTCATGGCCGGCCAGAACCGTCGCCAGTATCGCCTGCGAGCCGAGCAGTCGGAGCAGTTGCTGCGTGAGCGCGAGCGCACGGGGGTCGAGGCGGCGCATGCGGCCGCCTTGGCCGAGCGCAACCGCATCGCCCGTGAGGTGCACGACGTCCTCGCCCACTCCCTCGGGGCTCTCGCCGTCCAGTTGGAGACGCTCGACGCCCTCCTCGACAGCGGCGACATCGAGCGGGCGAGGAGCGCGGTCGGAACGTCGCGCCGTTTGGCGGTCGAAGGCCTCGACGAGACGCGGCGCGCCGTGCACGCGCTCCGGGACGCGCCGCTGGCGCTCGCCGAGCGCGTCGCCATGCTGGCGGCGGCCCAGGGGGCCGTCTTCCGGCTGGAGGGTTCCGAGCGCTCGCTCCAGAGCGACGGTGCTCTCGCCGTCTATCGCGCCGCGCAAGAGGCGCTCACGAATGCCGGGAAGCACGCGCCGGGGGCGGCCGTGTTGGTCGTGCTGAGTTTCTTGGCAGACCGCACGACGCTCACCGTGTCCGACGAGTACCCGGACGGATTCGTGACACCGGACAACGGCGCCGGCGCCGGCCGTGGGCCGGGCTACGGGTTGACCGGCATGCGAGAGCGTCTCGAGCTGCTCGGAGGTTCGATGACGGCCGGGCCGGCCGGCGGCACGGGCTGGCGGGTCGCCGTCGAGCTGCCGAATGGAACGGGCCGGGCATCGACGAGCGGCGTCACCGTGGCGGAGCAGGCGTGAGGGTCGTCGTCGCCGACGACCAGGCCATCGTCCGCGACGGCCTCGTCACCCTGCTCGGGCTCATGCCCGGGATCGAGGTCGTGGGAGCGGCCGCCGACGGGCAGGAAGCCGTCGAGCTGACGGCGGCCACCGACCCGGACGTCGTCCTCATGGATCTGCGGATGCCGCGTCTCGACGGCGTCGCCGCCACGGCCGCCATCCGCCACGCTCATCCGCGAACGCAGGTCGTCGTGCTCACCACGTATGCCGACGACGAGTCCGTCGCAGGTGCTCTCTCGGCCGGCGCCCTCGGCTACCTGACGAAGGACGCCGACCGCCACGCCATCGCACGGGCGCTCGAGGCAGCCACCTCGGGCCAAGCCGTCCTCGACTCGGGTGTCTACGAGCGCCTCTGGCGTAGCGGAATCGGCCAGGCCCCCGCCGGCGACCCACCGGCCGGCGACCCACCGGCCGGCCTCTTACCGCCCCCGGCGAGCTCGGCGGCGCCTCCAGACGGGCTGACGGCAAGGGAGCTCGAAGTGCTGCGGCTCATCGGCGCCGGCCTCTCCAACGCCGAGATCGCCGCCAGACTGTTCGTGAGCGAGACGACGGTGAAGACGCACGTCAACCACATCTTCTCGAAGACGGCCAGCCGCGATCGCGCCCAGGCCGTCGGCTACGCCCACCGCCACGGTCTCCTCGACTGAGCTCCGTGGACGGCGATCCTCTCAGGGCGCGAGTGACGGCGGGTGCGCCAGGCACTACAAACAAGGCGGGCACGACGAACAACGCGGGCTACCGCGAACGACGACAGATGAAGGAGGCTGACACGACGATGCAACTCGCCATGGTTGGACTGGGGCGGATGGGCGCGAACATGGTTCGCCGGCTGATGGCCGCCGGCCACGACTGCGTCGTGTACGACGTGTCGCCGGATGCCGTCAAGGCCCTTTCCGCTGAGGGCGCGACGGGCGCCGAGTCCCTCGACGACCTCGTCTCCAAGCTGACGCCGCCGCGGTCGGTGTGGATCATGGTGCCTGCCGCCATCACCGGCAAGATGGTCGACGAGATCGCCGCCAAGCTCCAGCCGGGTGACATCGTCATCGACGGCGGCAACTCGTACTACCGCGACGACATCGACCGGGCCGAGGAGCTGCGGCCGAAGGGCATTCACTACGTCGACGTCGGCACGAGCGGCGGCGTCTTCGGCCTCGAGCGCGGCTACTGCCTCATGATGGGCGGCGACGACGCAGCCATCGATCACCTCGAGCCCGTCTTCGCCAGTCTCGCCCCGGGTGTCGGCACCGCCGATCGCACGCCCGGCCGGACAGGAGAAGCCAGCCCGTCGGAGCAGGGTTGGTTGCACTGTGGCCCGAACGGCGCCGGCCACTTCGTGAAGATGGTGCACAACGGGATCGAGTATGCCCTCATGACTGCGTACGCCGAGGGGCTCAACATCTTGAAGGGCGCCAACGCCGGCAACGCCGAGGTCGAGGCGGACGCCGAGACGACGCCGCTTCGCGATCCCAAGTACTACCGGTACGACCTCGACCTGCCGGAGATCGCCGAAGTCTGGCGCCGCGGGAGCGTCGTGGCGTCCTGGCTCCTCGACCTCACGGCGGCCGCACTCCACGAGGATCCCAACCTCGACCAGTTCGGCGGGCGCGTGTCGGACTCGGGGGAGGGCCGCTGGACGAACATCGCCGCCATCGACGAAGGCATCCCGGCACCGCTGCTCACCGCCGCCCTCTACGGCCGGTTCGGCTCGCGAGGAGCGGCCCTGTTCGCCGACAAGATCCAGTCCGCACAGCGCAAGGAGTTCGGCGGTCACGCCGAGAAGCCCGCGTGACGGCCGTGTCGGGTGGCGCCATCCGGGGCACCGCAGAGTGGCAGGCTCTCTCGGCTCACGCCGAGGAGGTGGGCGGCGTCCATCTGCGCGACTTCTTCGCTGCCGATCGGGGGCGAACCGCCCGCATGACACTGCAGGCGGGCGATCTCGTGGTCGACTACTCCAAGCACCGGGTTTCGGGCGAGACGATCCGCCTGCTGCTCGCCCTGGCGGAGCGGGCGGGCGTCACCGCCCGTCGCGATGCGATGTTCGCCGGCGAGCACATCAACGTCACCGAGGACCGGGCCGTGCTCCATGTGGCGTTGCGCATGCCTCGGGAGGAGTCCCTTCTCCTCGACGGGCGCGACGTCGTCGCCGGTGTGCACGAAGTGCTGGACCACATGGGCGAGGTCTCGGACCGTATCCGCCGCGGCGAGTGGACGGGGGCGACGGGCCGGCGGATCACCCACGTCGTCAACATCGGCATCGGAGGCTCCGACCTCGGGCCTGCCATGGCCTACGAGGCGCTGAAGGACTTCGCCGACGCCGGCATCGCCTGCCGATTCGTCTCCAACGTCGATCCCGCCGACTTGTACGAGAAGACCCACGACCTCGATCCGGCCGGGACGCTGTTCGTGGTCAGCTCGAAGACCTTCACCACCCTCGAGACCCTCACGAACGCTGCGGCGGCCCGGGACTGGCTGCTCGCCGGCCTCGGTGACGCCGCCGGGGCTGATGCCGTCGCCCGCCACTTCGTGGCTGTCTCGACGAACGAGGCGGCCGTGACGGCCTTCGGCATCGACGCCGCCAACATGTTCGGCTTCTGGGACTGGGTGGGCGGGCGCTACTCCTATGACTCGGCCATCGGTTTCTCCTTGATGGTCGCGGTCGGCAAGGAGCGTTTCGGGGAGATGCTGGCGGGCTTCCACGCCATCGACACGCACTTTCGCAGCACTCCGCTCGGGGCGAATGCGCCCGCCCTCCAAGGACTCGTCAACGTCTGGTACGGCAACTTCCTCGGCGCTCAGTCCCATGCCGTGCTGCCGTACAGCCAGCGGCTGGCGCGCTTTCCCGCCTACCTCCAGCAACTGACGATGGAGTCGAACGGCAAGTCCGTGCGGCTCGACGGTGCCGGCGTCGACTACGAGACCGGCGAGATCTACTGGGGCGAGCCCGGAACGAACGGGCAGCACGCCTTCTACCAGCTGCTGCATCAGGGCACGAAACTCGTACCTGCGGACTTCATCGCCTTCGCCGAGCCGAACGAGGAGATAGGTGACCAGCACGACCTGCTGCTGGCGAACTGTTTCGCACAGAGCTCGGTTCTCGCCTTCGGCCGCACCGCCGACGAGGTGGCGGCTGACGGGACCCCGTCGGAGACCGTCCCTCACAAAGTGATGCCGGGCAACCGCCCGAGCACCACGATCCTCGCCCCCAAGCTGACGCCGTCGGTGCTCGGCCAACTCGTCGCCTTCTACGAGCATGTCGTGTTCACCCAGGGCGCTGTCTGGGGGATCGACTCGTTCGACCAGTGGGGCGTCGAGCTCGGCAAGGTGATGGCAAAGCAGCTGGCGCCGGCGCTCACGACCAACGAGGCGCCCGACCTGTCCGGCCAGGACGCCTCGACGGCCGCCCTCGTCCGCCGTTATCGAGCGCTGCGAGGGCGACCGAGCTGAGACTCCGAGTGGTGATCGGCCGGTACCGTTGGGAACGGTGAAACGCGCCCGCTTCGGGAGGGACTACACGACATGTTCAAGCGAGAAGCACGAAGCACCGAGACCGTCGAGCCGACGGTCGCGAAGACCGACGAGGAGTGGCGCCGTGAGCTGACGCCTGCCCAGTACGAGGTGCTCCGCAACGGTGGCACCGAGCGGGCATTCACCGGCGCCTATTGGAACGATCACTCCGACGGGATGTTCCATTGCGCCGGCTGCGGCGCCGTCTTGTTCTCCTCGGCGACGAAGTTCGATTCCGGCACGGGGTGGCCGAGCTTCACCGAGCCCGAGGTGGCCGAGGTCGTCACGCTGCACCGCGACGGGAGCCTGTTCATGGAGCGGACCGAGGTGCGCTGCCGGGCCTGTGGTGGTCATCTCGGGCACGTCTTCCCGGACGGACCCGGCCCGACGGGCCAGCGCTATTGCATCAATTCGTGTGCGATCGAGCTGAGCCCGGCCGCCGGCGAAGACGCCGCGCCGCGTCCTGAGGTCTGATCCGGGCCGCGTCACCCCCAGAGCGAGTCCAGGTCCACCTTCACCGGGGCGGCGCCGACGAGCACTCCCACCCGGAGTCGGGTAGGGACCTGCTCCTGGGTGTCCAGTGTGGTGAGGGCAGCCTCGTCGAGGAAACGGCTTGCCGGTGCCAACGAATGGCGGTCGTCGCGGGCGCGCCGGTGATGCGGCATGCGGAGCGGCGCGTACAGCGTGAGCTGGTCTCGTGCCCGCGTCGTGGCGACGTAGAAGAGCCGGCGCTCCTCGGCGAGGCCGGCAGCCGAGCCGAGGGCCATGTCGGACGGGAAGGCACCGTCGACGAGGTGCGGGAGGTGCACGGCGGTCCACTCGAGGCCCTTGGCGGAGTGCACGGTCGAGATGACGAGGTAGTCCTCGTCGAGCTGCGGCGGGCCGGCGCGGTCTCCGGACGACACGGGTGGGTCGAGCGTGATCTCCGCCAGGAACGCACCAAGATCCCCGACCGCAGATGCTGCAGCAGCGAGGCGTTCCAGATCCTCTGACCGGGCGGCGGCGTCGGCGTAGCTGCGGAGCACGAGCGGTTGCACGACGGCTCGGACGGCCTCGACCCTGGCGGGCGTGCCTCCCATCCGGCGGGCGGCTGCCAACCCCTCGAACGTCTGGCCGAGGGCGACTCGCGTCCGGGCGGGCGCCGCCGCCACGACCTCCACCCAGGCGTCTCCGGTGCCCCCTCCGGCCCGTGGGCCGAGGATGCCGAGGAGCTGCCTCGCCCTGGCGGGCCCGATGTCGTCGTGCAGGCGCAGCAGTCGGAACCAGGCGAGATCGTCGGCCGGGTTCTCCAGCACTCGTAAGGCTGCCACGAAGTCCTTCACGTGGGCTGCCTCGACAAAGCGCAGGCCGCCGTACTTCCTGAACGGCACGCGCCGCGCCGTCAGCTCGAGCTCGATCAGGTCGCTGTGGTGAGCGGCCCGTACGAGAACGGCCTGCTCGCGAAGCGCCATCCCCTGCTCGTGGTTGTCGAGCACGTGCTCGACGACGGCTCGCGCCTCACCAGGGGCGTCGTGGCAGCGGAGGAAGACGGGCCGCCGGCCGCCGACGCGATCTCCCCTGAGCACGAGGCGCACTCCCGCTTCCTCCGGACGAACGACGTTGGCGAGGTCGAGGACGGGCTGGGTCGAGCGGAAGTTGCGGTCGAGCGTCAGCAGCGTCGTGCCGGCAAAGGAAGCCGCCAGCTCGTGCAGGTGGCGGGCGTCTGCACCACGGAAGCCGTATACGGCCTGAGCATCGTCACCCACGACGGTGAGGCCGCGTCCGTCCGGGCGCAGTGCCTTCACGATGTCGACCTGGAGCGTGTTGACGTCCTGGTATTCGTCGACGAGCACATGGTCGAACATCGCCGCCTGATGGGCACCGAGATGCTCGTCGACGAGGGCGGCGCGCCAATACAGGAGCAGGTCGTCGAAGTCGAGCTGACCGGCTTCGCGCTTGCGCTGCACGTAGGCGCGGAACAGTGCCGAGAGCTGCGGCGCGTGCGGCTCGCACCACGGGAAGTCGACGGAGAGCACTTCGGCGAGCGTCCGCCGCGTGTTGACGCATCGCGAATAGATGTCGACAAGGGTGCCGGAGCGTGGCATGCGAACCTCGTGACCGGTCAGGCCGTGCTCGTCTCGCAAGAGGTCCATGGCGTCGGCGGCGTCGGCGGGGTCGAGCACCGAGAAACCGGACGGAAGTCCCAGCGCCTCACACCATGCACTCACCATCTGGTGGGCGACGGCATGGAACGTCCCTCCGCGCAGCCGGCGCCCGAGCTCGCCGTGCCCACTGAGTGAGGCGGCTCGCGACAACATGTCGTCCGCCGCACGGCGGGTGAAGGTCAGGAGGAGGATGCGCTCCGGTGGCACGCCCCGTTCGAGCAGGCGGGCGACTCGTGCAGTCAATGTCCGTGTCTTGCCCGTGCCGGCGCCGGCGACGATCACGAGCGGCCCGTCTCCATGGGTCACGGCCCGGAGCTGCGCCTCGTCGAGCCCGTCGTCCCATCCACAGGTATCGAACACCCGTTCGATGCTAACACCTTGGCGGAGTCATGCCTCCGGCAGGTCGGCGGCGTTCGGAGCGTAGGCGACCATGTAGCGCGGCCGGATGGCGAAGTAGACGATGCTGGGCCCCCAGGTTGTCGGGGAGGCTCCGTAGTGCGCGGTCAGGTGGGCGTCGACCTGCTCGCGCTCCGGGTGGCCGGCGGCGATGAGCTCGGCGTCGCCGTGGGTGAAGAGGGCGAAGCGTTCCCCGTCGACATAGGCGGCGCTCACCGCCGGGGACCGGGCGATGTCGCCCGCCTTGAGGGCGTCCCCGCTCGTCGAGAACACCCAGTGGGCATGGACGAAATGGCCGTCGACCGCGCTCGAGCGCGGCCGGAGCGACGGGCCGAGCGTCGTGACCACGAGCACCTTCATGCCGGCCAGCTCGGCGACGACCTGCCGCGCCGTGGGCGTGCGCGTTCCCGCTTCGATGATCGACTTCAGATGCGGGCCTGATCGAGCGTGCGAGCTGTCGAGCAGTCCCTGGAGCTGTTCGAGCTCTTCATCGGTCTCGTGCATCGGCATCCTCCGTGGTCGTGGCAGCCAGACCCCACGAGTCTGACCGGCCGCGGCCCACGGCGGAAGCCCCTCGTCAGTGGCAAGCTGCCGTTCGGAGCAGCGCCCAGACAGATTGCCAGGCAGACAGAGAGGACCGGCCCGTCGATGGACAAGAGCCCCAAGGAGCATTGGAAGACCGATCCGGAGGATCACGACTTTCCTGCAGCACTCGACTACCTGAGCCTCCTCCTCGACCTCGATTCGGCGAGATCGACGGTCAGCGCCCTTCGGCATGCGACCGGGACCACGCGCAAGGCGAAGGATCTCCTGCGGGCGAGCGGATTGCCGCTGCTGCCGCCGGAGAACGCCCACGTTGCCTCCGACCTCGCGAAAGTCCGTCAAGGCGTCCGCCTCTCGCCCGTCCTGCTGGCGCGGGGTCGGCTTCAGCACAGCGTCCCGCTCACGATCGCCGACGGCTACCACCGGGTGTGCGCCAGCTATCACCTCGACGAGAACGCCGACATACCTTGCCGCATCGTCGACGTGAGCTGACAGGGTCGGAGCGTCGGCGGCGGAATTCCTGCACCGACGGAACCGATCCCTCAGTCGGGACGTCGGAACAACCATGAAGAGCGTCCTCGTCCTCACCGCAACCGTGCTCGGCGCCATCGGGATCGGCATCGGAGCCGTCGCCGCGTCCGGCCAGGCCGAGATCGCCGGCCCGAACACGGTTCATCCCGGTCCGGCCGTTCATCTCGTTCCGGCCAGCCATCCCGGTCCGGCCAGCCATCCCGGTCCGGTTGGCCAGGGCCTGAACACCGCCAAAGGTTTCTGCAGCGAGATCGGGTCCATCCACAGCGCCGTCGTACGCCGCGTGGTGTCGATCCCCCAGAACCATCCTCGCTTCACGTTCCCGGCCGTCGTCACGATCGGCGGCGCCGCGGCTGCGAAGCATGTCGCCCGGGTCCTCTGCTCGCTGCCGGTGTTCCCGCCGGGCTCCTACAACTGCCCGATCGACCTCGGGATCTCCTACAACGTCCACTTCTCCCTCGGCACCTCCACGGCCACCGTGTCGGTGAACCCGTGGGGCTGTGAAGAGGCGACGGGAGCGATCTCGAACCGCAGCACCACCGCAGCCATGTGGCACGCCCTCGGCACCGCGATGGGGCTGCACCATGCGTCGCGCCTGACGTTCGCCGGCACGATCACGGGCGTCTGATCTCTGGGGCCGGCCGCTACGGTCGGCGGGATGGACCCGGCCCTCGGAAGCTGCACGCTCGCCGACCTGCGGCGCCGCCGCAGCGTGAAATGGACGACGTACCCGGTTGACGTCCTGCCGGCATGGGTGGCCGAGATGGACTTCGACCTCGCCGCGCCGATCGCCGCAGCCTTGCGCGAAGCCCTCGAGTGGGGCGATTGCGGCTATGCGAACCCTCACGACTTCGGGGAGCCCTTCGCCGAATTCTCGCGATCGCGTTGGCACTGGGCACCCGACCCGTCCCGGGTCTTCGCCGTGCCGGACGTCATGACCGGGATCGCCGAGGTCGTGAAGGCCGTGACAGAGCCGGGCGCCGGCATCGTGATCAATCCCCCCGTCTACCCGCCGTTCTTCTCGCGCATGGCGCTCTCCGGGCGCCGTTGCGTCGAGGCTCCGTTGGCGCGCGACGGAGCCGGCCGGTACGAGCTCGATTTCGACGCCATAGACGACGCCCTCGGTCGCGACGGCGTCCGTGCCTACCTGCTCTGCAACCCGCACAACCCAGTCGGCCGGGTGTGGTCGCTTGCAGATCTGCTCTCGGTGGCCGAACTGTGCCAGCGGCATGGTGTGTGGCTGCTCGTCGACGAGATCCACAGTCCGCTCGTGTTGGTCGGAACCGAGCACACGCCCGTGCTGTCGCTCGACCACGACATGGTCGAGAAGACGTTTGCGTTCGTCTCGGCCTCGAAGGGTTGGAACGTCGCGGGACTCGCCTGCGCATCGGTTGTCGCCGGTTCACAGGCGAGCCTCGGCTTGCTCACCGAGCGATGGGAGGTGCTCCTGCCGAGCCATCTCGGTGTCATCGCCACCGAAGCCGCCTTTGCCCGGTCGGTGAGCTGGCTGGACGCGGCCAGGGAGCAGTTGGTCGAGAACCGGCGGCTCCTCGCCGACTTGCTCGAAACGCACCTGCCCGGGGTGCGTTACGTGCCGCCGGAGGCGAGCTTCCTGGCATGGCTCGACTGCCGGGAGCTCGGCCTCGGAGGGGATCCGGCGGCGGGTTTCCTCGAGCGGGGCCGCGTCGCCCTCACTCCGGGCGAGAGCTTTGGCGCCGAGGGCCGAGGTTTTGCGCGCCTCAACATCGGGACCTCGGCGCCGCTCGTGGAGGAGGCCGTACGCCGGATGGCGGCTGCCGTCAGCCGCGACGCAACCTGACCGATGCCGGCACGGACGGCCTGAAGAGGGCGTCCGCCCGACCGCAATTGACCGAGAGGGCGAGGCAGCCGTCGCTGTCGACGAGCACGACGGCGTC